>NZ_JBFTHT010000007.1:0-200221 GCF_056394385.1 Arthrobacter sp. 10N44_2
TCACCGCCGAGGACCTCGAGGCAATCGCCGACAAGCTCAACAACCGGCCCCGCCCCACGCTGAACCTCGAAACCCCCAAACAACGCATGCGCCACCTCATCGCCGCCGCGGCCTAAACCCCGTTGTTGCAACGACCAATTGACTTTGAGCTTCCGGGATGGGCGCGAAGTGACCCCGCGCTGGTCTGCGTCGTTGCCTGTGTTGAGGCTAGACCTCGACGGCGGCGCCGCGGGAGATCTCCACCATGTCCTCGCGGGGCACCACCTTGATGCGCTCGCGCTGGACGGCGACGCCGTGCGACCCGCCGGCAGCGGTGGCCTTTTCACCGAGGGCGCGCTCGTGCTCGTCCAGGGCCAGCCAGCCTTCCCAGCTGGTGTACTCGACGCCGCGGCCCGCCAGGAGCTCGACGATCGCCTCGGGGGCGGGCGCCGCGGCCAGCGGCAGGTTTTCGCGGTCCTCAAGCAGGTAGGTCACGGTTTCGAGGGCGTCACCCTTGGTGTGGCCGATCAGTCCCACCGGGCCGCGCTTGATCCAGCCGGTCGCGTAGATCCCCGGCACGTGGGTGCCGGCGGCGTCCAGGACCCGGCCGCCGTCGTTCGGGACGACTCCCTTGCTGTGGTCGAACTCGACCTCGGGGAGGGCGGAACCGAAGTAGCCGATGGCGCGGTACACGGCCTGGACCGGGTACTCGACAAACTCGCCCGTGCCGCGGGCGTTGCCGGTGCCGTCCAGTTCGGTGCGCTCGAACTTGATCCCGGCGACGCGGCCGGGCGCGTCGGCGCCGTCTGTTGTTTCTGCGTAGATCTCGACGGGGCTGTGCAGGAAGTGCAGGTGCAGCCGGCGGGACGCGGTGAGCTCGGAGAGGTCCTCGGGCTGCTCGGCGATCCAGTTGGTGAGCGTGCCCACCATGGTCTTGGTCTGGTTGTTGCTCTGGATCTGCCGGTCCGATTCGGCGTCGAACTCGAAGTCCTCGGCGTAGAGGATGATGTCCACGTCCTTGGAGTGGGAAAGTTCGCGCAGTTCCAGGGGCGTGAACTTGACCTGGGCGGGCCCGCGCCGGCCGAACACGTGCACGTCCGTGACCGGCGAGGACTTCAGCCCGGTGTAGACGTTGTCCGGGATTTCGGAGACCAGGAGGTCGTCGGCGTGCTTGGAGAGCATGCGGGCCACGTCGAGGGCCACGTTGCCGTTGCCGATCACGGCGATTTCCTTGGCCTCCAGCGGCCATTCGCGGGACACGTCGGGGTGCCCGTCGTACCAGGACACGAAGTCGGCGCCGCCGTAGGAGCCCTCGAGCTCGATGCCGGGGATGTTCAGGTCCGCATCCTTGATGGCGCCGGTGGCGAAGATGACGGCGTCGTAGTGGGTGCGGAGGTCATCGATGGACAAGTCCGTGCCGTAGTCCACGTTGCCGAAGAACCGGATGTCGCCGCGGTCCAGGACCTTGTGCAGGGCGTTGACGATGCCCTTGATGCGGGGGTGGTCGGGGGCCACGCCGTAGCGGATCAGACCGTAGGGTGCCGGGTAGCGGTCGAAGAGGTCGATGCTGACGGTGAGCTCGCCGCTCTTGACGGCCTCGCTCTTGGTCAGGATGTCCGCGGCGTAGACGCCGGCGGGACCGGAGCCGACGACGGCGACGCGCAGCGGGCGGGCGGCGGTTCCTACGGGGGTGCTAGTTGACACGGCTGTGTTCCTTTTTTGTTCTGCATCCGTTGCTCCACAAACGCCCTTTGGGGCTTGATAACGGCAGTTGTGGAGCAATCGACGGGTGTTAGGGGGTCAGTACGCGGGTCTTGGTGGTGCGGGGAGCGTTCGGGGAGGTGGTGCTGTAGTCCGCGGTCTTGAAGTGCGACGGCGCGAACGGGCTGACGCGGACCACGTCGCCGATCACGATCACGGCGGGATTCGCTACGCCTGCGGCCTCCGCCTGGTCCGCGATGGTCCCGAGGGTTCCGATGGTCACCCGCTGGTTTGGCAGGTATCCATTCTCTACGATGCCAACAGGCGTCTGAAGAGGCAAACCGGCACGGGCCAGGGAGGCTGCGGAATCGCGCAGCTGGCCCACACCCATGAGCAGGATCACAGTGTGGTCGGCACGGGCCGGGACTTCCGAGAGTTCCTCATGGCCGGTGACCACACTGAAGCCTTTGGCCAGCCCGCGGTGCGTGACCGGGATGCCGGCGGCGGCGGGGACGGAAATGGCCGACGTGACGCCGGAAACCACTTCGACCTCGACGCCGTGCTGCCGGCAAAATTCGGCTTCCTCGCCGCCGCGGCCCAGGACGTAGGGGTCGCCGCCCTTGAGCCGGACCACGCGGTGGCCCTGCAGGGCTTCCTCGACCAGGATCCGGTTGATTTCGGACTGCGGCACCGGATGGTGGCCGGGGGTCTTGCCGACCTCCACAACGCGGACGTCGGGGGCCAGTTCGGCCAGGAGTTCACGCGGGCCGAGCCGGTCCGCCACCACGACGTCGGCCTGGCCAAGGAGCCGGCGGCCGCGGACGGTGATGAGTCCGGTGTCGCCGGGACCGCCGCCGACGAGGGCCACGGATCCGGGAGTTGCCCCCGTGCCGGAAACTCGGTGCCGGCGCAGCGGCAGGTCTCCGGTGGCCAGGGCGGTGGCGACGGCGTCGCGCAGGGCCATGGCGCGGCGCGGGTCTCCGCCGGCGTTGACGGCGATCTTGACGTCGTCCACCACGGCGACGGCGGGCGTCCAGGCGGCCGAGGCTTCGTGGTCGGAGGCGTTGACGCACCAGATGCGCTGCGCCTCGGCGTCGGCGGAGACCTGCGCGTCCACGGCGGCGTCGCCGGTGGCGGTCTGGACGAACCAGACGCCGTCGACGTCGGACCGCCGGTACGGGCGGGGCTCCCAGTTCAGGAGGCCGGCGTCGGCAAGTTCAGCGAGCGCCGGGCAGGCGGCCGGTGCCACGACGGTGACGCGGGCTCCGGCGTCGAGCAGCCCCTTGGTGCGCCGGGCGGCCACCGGGCCGGCGCCGACCACCAGCACGGGACGGCCGAGGAGGCGCAGGGCCGTGGGGTAAATGTCCTGAATTGCCATGCATCGACGATAGGGCGGCGTCACATAGCGGAACAACGGTGCGGCAACACCAGTTCACGCAAGGTAACGCCGCGTCACATAATGGCAATCGCCGCTCCTGATCTGCGGCGGCCGGGGGCACCGCTATTTCACGGCGATGAGTTCGATCAGCTTGATGTCGGGATCCTTGGCGAGCAGGGCGGGACCGTGTTCGCCGAGGGCGGCGGGGATGGCGCCGCTGAGGTGGGCCTGCCGGTCCTCCTCGGTATCGAAGGTGTCGAAGATGCCGAAGGTGTTCTCGTTGACCCGGAAGGCATACCAGGTGCGCGTTCCGGGCTCGTTGAGCACTATTTCGCGCCCTCCGTTCAGGAAGTCCCAGACGTCCTGTTCCTTCCCCGCTTTGGCTTCGACCAGGGCCAGCACGCCAAATTTTGCCGCCACAGCGACCTCCTAGGAATCGGGCTTTGCATCAGCCGTGGAAGGGGCCGCAACACGGCCTCTAGGCGTGAGTGTAGGCCCGTGCCTGTACCCGGGCAAGGAGCCATCGAAAAAGCAACGCGGAGTCACTTACAGCCCATAAACCAATGGATTATGGGCCGTAGGTGACCCCGCGTTGCTTTGGAGGAGCTGGGGGGCTTGCCTAGCGGGTGCTGCCGGCCAGGAGGCCGCGGCGGCGGAGCAGCCGCTTTTCAATCGGTGCGAACACGAGCAGCTCGATCAGGATTCCGACGGCGAGGATCAGCAGGATGGCGGACATGACGATGGTCATGTCGGACAGGACGCGGCCCTGGTCCAGCATGGAGCCCAGACCGAAGCCGATGGTGCCGCCGACGGCGATGATTTCCGCCGCCATGAGCGAGCGCCAGGAGAACGCCCAGCCCTGTTTGAGGCCGCCGAGGTACCCGGGCAGGGCTGCCGGCAGGATGATCTGCAGGGCCAGCTGGAGCCGGGACGCACCCAGGACCTTTCCGACGCTGCGGTACTGCGGCGGAATCTGGTCCACACCGGAGATCAGGCCGTTGATGATCGAGGGAATCGCACCCATGAACACCACGAAATACACGGTGGCATCCGTGATCCCAAACCAGAGAATAGCGGCCGGCACCCAGGCCACCGACGGCAGGACCTGCAGCCCGGAGATCAGCGGCCCGAAAGCGCGCCGCAGCGGTGCCACCTGGGCCAGCACGAGACCCACCGGCGTCGCGATCACCACGCTGATCAGGAAGCCCACGACGCCGCGCTGCAGCGAGGTCCAAACGGCCTCTTGAAGCTTGCCCTCCCCCCACAGGGTTCCGACCTGGCCGATGACATCCAGGGGGCCGGGCACGACGTCGCGCCGCTTGAAGCCGACGGAGACGTACAACTGCCAGAGGATGATCAGCACCGCGAGCGCGGCCACCGGCAGCAGGATCCGGCTCCAGTCGATGCGGACCTTGCGGATGGAGTCTGACTGCAGGGAGTCGAGGCCCGCTTCGAGCTCGCGGAGGTCTTCCTTGCCGGTGGAGGAACGGGTCAGGGCGGCGTGGACCTTGCGGGTCTCGGCTGGCGCTTCCGCCACGGGAAGCTGGTTACTTGGCATGGCGGCGGATCTCCTCGCGTAGCCGGGCGGTGATTTCGCCGGTGAGCTGGCCGGCCAGTCCGGCGTCGGTGCGGTGCTCTTCGCTGACGTGCCATTCCCGCACCACGCGGCCGGGCCGGGAGGAGAGCAGCAGGACGCGCTGGCCCAGCCGGACGGCCTCGCGGACGTTGTGGGTGACAAAGACGATGGTCCGGCCGGTTTCCTTCCAGATCCGTTCCAGCTCGTCATGGAGCAGGTCCCGTGTAATCGCGTCCAGGGCCGCGAACGGCTCGTCCATGAGCAGCAGCTGGCGGTCCTGGGCCAGCGACCGGGCCAGGGAGACGCGCTGGCGCATCCCGCCGGAGAGCTCGTGGGGCCGTTTGTCCCCCGCACCGCCCAGGTGCACCAGGTCCAGCAGCTCCCCCGCCCGGACCCGGCGGTCGGCTTTCCCGACGCCGCGCAGCTTCAGGGCCAGCTCGATGTTCTCCCGCGCGGTCAGCCAGGGAAACAGTGCCGCGTCCTGGAACATGAAGGCGGCGCCGTCGCTGGGCACTTCCAGGGCGCCCGACGTCGGGGCCTCCAGTCCCGCCATGATGTTGAGCAGGGTGGACTTGCCGCAGCCGGAGGCACCGAGCAGGGCGACGAACTCGCCCTGCCCGATGGTGGCGTTGACGTCGTCCAGCACCGGGGCGCCGGCGCCGAAGCGCTTGCCCAGGTGTTCCAGTACGACTGGCATGGTCTGGTCCTTACTGTTGTGGCGGATGGCTGGGGGCCCGGGCGCTAGTCCTTGCCGAGCCCCTCGGCGGAGATCTTCTTGCCGGCACTCTCACTCAGAACGCTGTTGAGCGCCGTGAGGTCGAAGATGCCGTTGATGTCGGCCTGCTTCGTGGTGCCGGCGTCGACGCCGTCCTGGAGCAGCTTCTTGTACGTCCCAGCGAGCGGGTCGGTGGTGAAGAGAATGTTCTTCAGGGACCGGTCGATGACGTCGGCCGACAACGCCTTGCCTGCGGCAGCCTTGAGTCCGTCGTTGAGGACGGTGGCTTTCTCGGCGGCGGGCGCCGCGTTGAGCCAGTCCACGGATTCGACATGGCCCTTCAGCAACGCCTGCACCGTGGCAGGGTGCTCGGCCGCGAACGTCTTGTTGACGATCAGGACGGTGGTGACGAACTCGCCCTTCTCCCACAGGTCCTTCTCGTCGACCAGGACCTTCGCGCCGGCCTGGAGCACCAGGCGGGAGGCCCAGGGCTCAGGCAGCCACGCGCCGTCGAGCTTGCCGTCCTGGAACAACTTGAGGGTCTGGGCGTTCTCGGTCGGGTTGATCGAGACGTCGCCGCTGCCGTCCGTGGAGGTCTTGAACCCCTGCTTGCCGAGCCAGGCGCGGAGGGCCACGTCCTGGGTGCCGCCGAGCTGCGGCGATGCGAGCGTCTTGCCCTTGAGGTCGGCCGCCGAGTTGATGCCGGGCTTGACCACCAGCTGCGCTCCGCCGGCCGCGGCGCCGGCGATGATGCTGATGGACTGGCCGTTGCTCTTGACGTAGGAGTTGATGGCCGGGTTGGGGCCGATGTAGGTGGCGTCGATGGCGCCGGCGTTCAGGGCCTCGATCGCGGCCGGGCCGGCGTTGAACACCTGCGTGCTGAGCTTGGTCGCCCCGAGGTCCTTGGCGATGAACCCCTTGTTGACACCCACCAGGGCCGGGGCGTGGGTGATGTTGCCAAAGTAGCCGAGCCTGAGCTCCGCGGCCGGGCCGGCGTCCGCCGTTGCCGCTACGGGGGCGGTTTCGGGGCTGCGGGACAGCGAGGATGCAACTGCTGCGCCGGCGCCGATCAGGAGCACGAGGCCCGCGACCAGGGCGATTTCCAGGGTGCGCTTGCGTTTGGGTTTGCCGGTCTCGCCGGCGACGATCCGGGTGGTGCCGGGCTGTGTGCCGGGCCCGGGGTTTTCGGGGGTGTGTGACATGGGTGAAGTCCTGTTCTGGGGTGTGTGCGGAAGGGCCGGGCGGATGGTCAGCGCCGGCGACATCGCCCCTGGAAGTCCCTGCGGGGGAGGCCGGGGAACCGTTCCTGTGTCTTCATTCATTCACCATAGGGAGTGTCATATTCGGGGTTCAACGGCCCGGAAACCGGGGGTCACGCGGGTTCACGCAGCGTCACATTCGGCCCCAAAAGACGGCAGCTTGTTTCCCGGATAGCCGCCCATGGCGACCGACCGGGGAACAAGCTGCGCCCATGTGACACGTGGCCTAGATCGAGTAGCGCTCGTCCTCGTGGTCGCCGGGGTGGTCGTTGACCAGGCCTGCGGCGAGGGTGTTGCCGTCGAGCGGGTCGATCACGAGGAACGCCCCGGTGCGGCGGTGGTGCAGGTAGTTCTCCAGCGGCAGCGGCGCGGCGAGCCGGAGCTGCGCGTGCCCGATGTCGTTGAGCTCCAGGGTGGTGGTCGGCTCCAGGCCGAAGCTGGCGAGGTCGAGCCTGCCTGTCACGTTCCGCACCAGGGCCTGGACCGTGCGGGTGCCGTGCTTGACCAGGACCTTGGAGCCCTCCCGGAGCGGCTTGGGCGAGAGCCAGCACAGGGCGGCGTAGAGGTCTGCCGATGCCTCGCGCACCGTCCCGGCCGCCGCGATCGTGTCACCGCGGGCGACGTCGAACTCATCGGCCAGGCGCAGCGCCACGGACTGCGGTGCGGCCGCCTCGGCGAGCTCGCGGCCCGCGAAGTCGATCCCGGTGATGGTGGTGGTGCGCGGGGCCTGGCCCGGGGTCAGGATGCTGACCTGGTCCCCCAGTTTCACGGAGCCTTCGGTGATCTGGCCGGCGTAGGCACGGTAGTCGCGGTAGGCCTCGGGATCGAGGCCGCCGGCGATGGCGTCCGGAGCCAGCGCGCCCTGCGGCCGTATCACCAGCTGGACCGGGAAACGGAAGCTTTCGAGGTGGCTTTCGAGTTCGTCGGCGGCCGGCAGCGTCTCCAGGACCTCCAGGAGCGCCGGGCCGTCGTACCACGGTGTCCGCTCCGAGCGGTCCACCACGTTGTCGCCGTCGAGGGCGGAGACGGGGACGACGAAGAGATCGGAGACACCGCCTGCATTTGAATCGTCACGGCCGAGACCGAGTTCGCGCCCGACCTGTTGGACGTCCGCCTCGATCCCGCGGAACACGTCCTCGCTGAAATCCACGAGGTCGATCTTGTTCACGGCGACGATCACGTGTGCCACGCGCAGCAGCTGCAGCACGGACAGGTGCCGGCGGGTCTGCTCGAGGACACCCTTGCGGGCGTCGATGAGCACGACGACGGCGTCCGCGGTGGACGCGCCGGTCACCGTGTTCTTGGTGTACTGCACATGCCCGGGGCAGTCCGCGAGAATGAAGCTGCGCCGGTCCGTGGCGAAGTAGCGGTAGGCGACATCGATCGTGATGCCCTGCTCGCGCTCCGCGCGCAGGCCGTCGGTCAGCAGGGCGAGATCGATCGCTTTTGTGCCGGTGGCCCCTTCACCGCCGAACCCGCGGTCCGCCGAGGTGCGGGCGACGGCGTCGAGCTGGTCGGCGAGGATCGCCTTCGAGTCGTGCAGGAGCCGGCCCACCAGTGTGGACTTGCCGTCGTCGACGGAGCCTGCGGTGGCGAAGCGGAACAGCGTGGTGGGCAGCGCCGCGGCAACGAGGTCCGGGCCCGGGAGAAACGTTTCCGTGCTCATTAGAAATAGCCGTCCTTCTTGCGGTCTTCCATGGCGGCCTCGGAGATGCGGTCGTCGGCCCGGGTGGCGCCACGTTCGGTGATGGTCGAGGCGGCAACCTCAATGACGACGTCGCGCACCGTGGCGGCGGCCGATTCCACGGCGCCGGTGCAGGACATGTCGCCGACGGTCCGGTAGCGGACGGTCTTGGTGATGACTTCCTCGTGATCGCGCGGCTGGGAGACCTCGCCGACGGCGCGCCACATGCCGTCGCGGGCGAAGACTTCGCGGCGGTGGGCGTAGTACAGGCCCGGCAGCTCGATGTTCTCGCGCTCGATGTAGCGCCACACGTCCAGTTCGGTCCAGTTGCTGATGGGGAATGCGCGGACGTGCTGGCCCACCGTGTGCCGGCCGTTGTAGAGGTTCCACAGCTCGGGCCGCTGGTTGCGGGGGTCCCACTGGCCGAACTCGTCGCGCAGGCTCAGGATCCGTTCCTTGGCCCGGGCCTTGTCCTCGTCGCGGCGGCCACCGCCGAAGACGGCGTCGAACTTGTTGCGCTGGATCGCATCCAGCAGCGGTACGGTCTGCAGCGGGTTCCGGGTTCCGTCCGCACGCTCGGCCAGCTCACCGGAGTCGATGAACTCCTGGACGGAGCCAACGACGAGCTTCAGGCCCAGCCGTTCCACAGTGCGGTCGCGGAAGTCGATGACCTCGGGAAAGTTGTGCCCGGTGTCCACGTGCAGCACCGGGAAGGACACCTTGCCGGGCCAGAAGGCCTTCGTGGCCAGGTGCAGCATCACCACGGAATCCTTGCCGCCGGAGAACAGCAGCGCAGGCTTCTCGAACTCGGCGACGACCTCGCGGATGATGTGGATGGCCTCGGACTCGAGGGTGTCGAGGCTCGAGAGGCGTGAACCTGCGACGCCGATTGCCGCCCCCGCCCCTGCGCCGCGCGGCTGATCTTCGATCAGCCCAGCGCGCGGCTCCGACAGGCCCGATGCCACTCCCTGGGCGGCAATCGGCGTCTCAGCTGCGTCGTTGTCCAGCACCGACAGCTCCAGGTCCTCGTTGGTGATTTGAGTTCTCATACGTGTAGTCCGCATTCTGTCTTGTCGGTTCCTGCCCAGCGTCCGGCGCGGGGGTCGTCGCCGGGCGCCACCTTGCGGGTGCAGGGCTGGCAGCCAATGGACGGGTAGCCCTGTGAAAGCAGCGGGTTGACGGGAAGAAGGTTGTCGTCGGAGTACTGCACCAGCTGGTCGAAAGTCCAGGCCGCCACAGGGTTGACCTTGACCAGGCCGTTGGCCTCGTCCCAGGTGACCAGCGGCGTGTTGGTGCGGGTGGGCGCCTCGTCGCGGCGGACCCCGGTGAACCAGAGCTCGTAGCCGGCCAGGGTGCGGCGCAGCGGCGCCACTTTGCGCAGGGCGCAGCACTGCGCGGGGTCGCGGGCGAAGAGGTCCTTGCCCAGGAGCCGGTCCTGCTGCTCCACGGTGTTCTCCGGCAGCACGTCCACGACGTTGACGCGCAGGTTGGCCGCGACCTCGTCGCGCGTCGCGTGCGTCTCCGGGAAGTGGTAGCCGGTCTCCAGGAACAGGACGTCGACGCCGGGGAGCTGGTCCGCGACCAGCGCCGGGAGGACCGCATCCGCCATGGAGCAGGCGACGGCGACAGTCGGCAGCTCGAAATTGCGGGCCACCCAGCCAATGACGTCGCGGGCCGGGGCGTCCCAGCCGAGCTCG
This sequence comes from Arthrobacter sp. 10N44_2, assembly GCF_056394385.1. NCBI lineage: Bacteria > Bacillati > Actinomycetota > Actinomycetes > Micrococcales > Micrococcaceae > Arthrobacter > Arthrobacter sp. 10N44_2. The sequence continues at coordinate 9,990 of NZ_JBFTHT010000007.1, forward strand.
GCGGCGCCGGCCTCGGCGAGGGCCTTGAGCTCGTCGTGGGTGCGGAGTGCTGCGGTCACTGGAGATCACCCTCCTCCGCGGCGAAGGCCCACTCGGCGAAGCTCTGGCCCTCGGAGCGGTCGGCGACGAACTTGCGGACCACGCGTTCCACGTAGTCGGGCAGTTCCCCGGCAGTGACCTTGAGGCCGCGGACGGTGCGGCCCAGGCCTGCCTCCTCGCGGCTGTCGGACGCCAGCCCACCGCCGAGGTGGACCTGGAAGCCCGGGGTGGGATCGCCGTCGGGCGTTGGCAGCATCATGCCTTTGAGGCCGATGTCCGCCGTCTGGATCCGGGCGCAGGAGTTGGGGCAGCCATTGATGTGCAGGGACAGCGCCTGGGGCAGCTGCTTGCTCTCGGCGAGGTCGGCGAGCCGTCGCTCCAGCTCGGCAACCGCCGTCGCCGCGGTCACCTTCGTTTCCACGATGGCGAGCTTGCAGAACTCGATGCCGGTGCAGGCGATGGTGCCGCGCCGGAACACGGACGGGCGGGCGGACAGGCCCAGCGCGTCGAGCTCGGCCACGAGCGGGTCCACCTCATCCTTGGGCACGTCGAGGACCACCAGCTTCTGGTGCGGGGTGGTGCGCAGGCGCTGCGAGCCGCGGGCCTCAAGGGTGTCCGCGAGCTTGACCAGCTGGCTGCCGGAGAGACGGCCGGCCAGCGGGGTGGCGCCGACAAAGAACTTGCCGTCCTTTTGTTCGTGCACGCCAATGTGGTCGCCGGGCGTGGAGGGCTTCGGGGCGGCCGGGCCGTCGGCGAGCTTGTAGCCGAGGTATTCGTCCTCGAGGACCTGGCGGAACTTCACCGGCCCCCAGTCGGCCAGCAGGAACTTCAGCCGGGCCTTGGTGCGCATGCGCCGGTAACCGTAATCGCGGAAGATGCTGGTGACGCCGAGCCACACGTCGGCGGCCTGGTCCGGCCGGACGAAGGCGCCGAGGCGCTTGCCCAGCATGGGGTTGGTGGAGAGCGCGCCGCCCACCCAGAGGTCGTAGCCGATGCCGAGTTCGGGGTGGACCAGACCCACCAGGGCGACGTCGTTGATCTCGTGCACCACGTCCTGGCTGGGGTGGCCGGTGATGGCGGTCTTGAATTTGCGCGGCAGGTTGGCCAGTTCCGGGTCGCCGATGAACCGCTCGGCGAGTTCCTGGATCAGCGGTGTGGGATCGATGATCTCGTCCTTGGCGATGCCCGCCACCGGGGAGCCGAGGATGACGCGGGGCACGTCGCCGCAGGCTTCCGTGGTGGACAGCCCCACGCCTTCGAGCCGGCGCCAGATTTCGGGCATGTCTTCGACCCGGATCCAGTGCAGCTGGATGTTCTGGCGGTCCGTGAGGTCGGCCGAGTCGCGGGCGAAGTCCACGGAGATCTGGCCGATGACGCGCAGCTGCCCGGTGGTGAGCGCACCGCCGTCGATCCTGACGCGGAGCATGAAGTATTTGTCTTCGAGCTCGTGCGGCTCAAGCGTGGCGGTCTTGCCGCCGTCGATCCCGGGTTTGCGCTGGGTGTAAAGCCCCCACCAGCGGAAGCGGCCGTGCAGGTCGGTGCCGTCGATCGAGTCGAAGCCATGCTTGGAGTAGACGGACTCAATACGCTCGCGGACGTTGAGGCCGTTGTCTTCCTGTTTCCAGGTCTCGTTGGCGTTCAGCGGCGTGGTGCCGTCCACTTTCCACTGGCCGTGCGGCTTTGCGGCCGGGCGGGGAGGGCGCTTGGTGCGGCCGGCGGCAGCCTCGTCCGTGGACGCTCCGGCTAGAGCTGTATCAGTCATGCATCGACTGTAGGGGCGGCCGTAATCCCGTCACAAAGGGTCAGAAACGGGGAGTCACCTAGGGCAACATTTCGTCACGAACCGCCGAAAACCCTTGAAGTCGCCCTGCGGCTGTGCATCTGCGCGGACCGTCAGGGCCGGGGCTGCGGGGCCCCGGCCAGCGCCGCGTCGAAGCGTTCCAAGGCAATTTCGGCGAGGACCGGGGAGGGCAGCAGCGGCGCCGTCACCAGGTCCGCGCCGGCCTTGGCCAGCTGGTCATGGAAGAAGCCGGGCGCCAGAAGATACGAGGCGATGACGACGCGACCGCCAAGGTCCAACGCTCCGGCCGACTCCCCCGCGCCGGCACCGCCGGCGGCCTCCTCGCGGAGCATGGCGACGGCGTCGGGAACCGAGGGTTTGGCGGAGGCGCCGTAGGCGGCCACGATCCGGTTGGAACGCAGGGCACGGAGCTGCTCCGTGAGTTCCTCGACATTCTGTGCCGCGCTGGGATCGGAGGACCCGGCGGCGGCGAGGACCACGGCGTCGTTGTCCGTTACGCCGGCCTCGCGCAGCCGCGCATCGAGCAGCGCGGCGAGCCGCGGATCCGGCCCCAGAGGCGCCGCGGCCAGGGTGTCCGGCCGGCTCTTCACGGCGCGGGCGATGTCCACCTTGACGTGGTATCCGACGCTGAGCAGCAGCGGAACCACGACGGCGGTTATCCCCGCCGGGAGCCCCGCCACGACGGCCGGCAGGTCCGGGTCCTGCACGTCGACGTAGGCCTCGCGGACGTCCAGCCCGGGACGGAGCCCCGCGATGCCGTCCCGGAGCGCGTTGACCTCCGAGGCCCCGTGCGGGCTCGACGTGCCGTGGGCGCAGGCGATCAGGATGGGGGTATTCATAGCCGTTAGCGTAACCTTGGAGCCGCCCTATCCGCCCCTTGCAATCGACCGGGACGCTTCATGACCTTCTCCTTCAGCCTTGTCCTGGTCTGGCTTGACCTCGCCGGCGTGTTCTTCTTTGCGGTCTCCGGCTCATTGCTCGCGGCGCGGAAGCAGTTCGACATCATCGGCTCGCTGCTCCTGGCCTCGGTGGTGAGCCTGGGCGGCGGCGTCATCCGCGACATCATCATCAACGCGGGCCCGCCCGCTGCGTTCACCAACCCGGCGTACCTGGCACCGCCCCTGTTTGCCACGGTGCTGGTGTATTTCCTGTTCTCCAGCGTCCAGCGCTTCACGTCGCTGCTGATCCTGTTCGACGCCGGCGGGCTGGCCCTGTTCTGCATCACCGGCACACTGAAGGCCCTGGCCGCCGGGATGAATCCCGTGGCCGCCGTCCTGCTGGGTGTGACGACGGCGGTGGGTGGCGGCCTGCTGCGGGATATCACCGCCAACGAGGTCCCGCAGCTCTTCGACCCCAGGGATCTGTACGCGCTGCCGGCGTTCGCCGGGTCGGCGTCGACCGTGATCCTGTCCCTCACGGGGACCTTCACCGCGGTGAGCGCCTGCGCCGTCGCCGGGGTGGTCTTCGCCTTCCGGGTCACGGCCTGGCGGCGCCACTGGTACGTTCCGCTGGCGGTCCGCGGCTGGCACCGGCTGGGCCTGGACACCGCGGAAAACGACCGCTGAGGATTAGCTAGGATAAGACCATGACTGACATGTTCCTCGAGAAATTCCGCGCGCTTGTCCCGAAGTATCTCGAAGACGAATGGCAGGAAGAAGATGGCCTCCCGGCCGAGGAGCTCGACGCCGCCCTCGCCGAGCACCAGTTCCAGGTCCCGATGGTCCTGCGCGAGTTCTACCTGGCAGTCGGCGGCTGCGAGGACATCATGGAGGCCTACCACTACTTCTGGGACCCCGAAGAGCTCGAAGTCGATGACGAGGGCTTCCTCATGTTCCTCGAGGACGAGGAAGAGCAGTTCACCTGGGGCTTCCGCGTCGGGGACCTCAGCATCCCGGATCCCATCGTGTACCGCCGCAACAACGCCCGCGGCCAGTGGAAGAGCGAGGAAGGGACCTTCTCCGAATTCGTCTTCGACATGTTCGAGTGGGCCTTCAACGACGAGGACGAAGACTAGGCTCCCCGGCCCTCTCCTCCCCTCTCCGGCCGACCACTCCCCTCCCATCTCCGGCCGACCTCTCCCCTCTCTCCTGCGGCCGCCGGCTCTCCCCTTGTTTGGCGTCCCCCACCGGCGTGTCCGGAGGAACCGCCGGCATTCTGTGGCATTGGGATTCCATACGTGGGGAAATTCAGTGGATGACCCTGCCGCGCAGCACCTGCCACGCCTCGTCGATCACCTTCTGCGGGTTGTAAACGACGTCGTGATATCCGTACCGGAGGACGGCGTAGCCGGTCAGGATGCTGGCGTTGTTCCGGCCCCGGTCCTTCTTGACCTGCGCGCGCTCAAGATGGGTGCTCCCGTCGATCTCCACGATCAGGAATCCTTCAAGCAGGAAGTCCACGACGCCGATCCCCGGCAGGTGCACCTGCGTCTGGGTGTAGATTCCCTGGCTCCGGAAGAGCAGCCTGGCAACGACCTCGATCGCCGAATCCGCCGTGCCGTCAACCAGCTCCAGGACTGCACGGGCGGCCCCGTTCCGGTTTTCCGGCAGCCGCTGGCGCAGATAGTCCAGCGAGGTGCGGCCCTGCAGCAGGGCACTTTCCACCATGACCGCCGCATCCACCGGGGGCAGGCAGCGCAGCGCGTGGAGCAGAGCGTCGGTGAGTCCGGCCACGGGCGCGGGTATTCCGGTGGAACCAGGCTGCCGCGGTGGATGACCATTCCGGGCGCTGCGCCGTGCGCGCACAGCAGGTGCAGGCGTGCGGGCTCGTGGAGGCGCCATATGCCGTGGAACGGCGCGGCGGAGGCGCAGGTGAGCACGCCGTTCACGAGCACGGCGGCCACGAAGTCCGCCCGCGCCCCGGGCAGCGCCACCACCCCATGGCGGAGGCGGCGAATTTCCCCGGCAGCCACGGCAGCGCGGATCCTGTTCGACGTAAAACCTGCCTGGAGCAGCGTGGCCGTGCGGGCAACCGAGCCGGCGTATTCCAGATAAACCTTAACGTCCATGGGGCAAGCACACACGCGGCATGACAGCCCCGGGGGCCACAACATCGGTTATGTGGACAACTCCGCACCATCCGCGCCGCTGGTATTCCCCGCTTTTGACCATGTCCGACGGCGTGTCCCGCCAGCGGCGGGCGTGTCCCGAAGCTGTCCGGCCAAAGGTGGGGAAACTCAGCGCGACAACGTCCGGCAATGAATCGAAATCTTATGACAAGAAATTTACAGATAGGTCTGGACGCTATGACATAACTGTCATAGAGTTGTTTCTGGGTTCACCAAATGCCTCCGGTGGATCTGATGCGAACGGAGAAATGGCCCCGGTTCGGCGCAACGGAAGACTCGGACGTTGTGAGGAACCGGGGCCATTCCGTTTAAGCCGGAAGCCAGGTTAATCGTCAGGCTGCACCCAGCTGGAAGAACCGGCCGGGGAGTGACTCCGGCCCGGCTGTACCGCCGGGCCCGGCCTAGCTGGTGTGGCCGGAGGCGGGCCCAGCGGCTGGAGGCCGGGGACCTAGCTGCTGCGGTCCACTACGGCGTGGGCGAAGCTGGTCAGCGAGGCCTTTACGACGCCTTCGGGCAGCGGGGCAAGGGCGGCAATGGCCTCATCGGCCCAGGTGCGTGCCACCACCCAGGACTGTGCAGTGACGGGGTGCTCCCGGAGTCCGGCCACGGCGGCGGCCAGGGCCTCATCGGAGCTGAGGTCTCCGTCGATCAGCGTCAGCAGTTCGACGGCGGCCTGGTCGCCGTCGCGGGCCGCGTTGCGCAGCAGCAGCACGGGCAGGGTGGGCACGCCTTCGCGCAGGTCGGTTCCCGGCGACTTGCCGGACTTGACCTTGATCCCGGTGACGTCGATGACGTCGTCGGCGAGCTGGAAGGCAACGCCCACCTTCTCGCCGTACTCGACCAGGATCGGCTCGTAGGCTTCGTCGGCGCCGGAGAAGATTGCACCCAGCTGCCCGGAGGCGGCCACGAGCGAGCCGGTTTTGTCCGCGATGACGGAGAGGTAGTGCGCCAAGGGGTCCTCGTCCGGGCGCGGTCCCACGGTCTCGTGCAGCTGGCCCAGGCAGAGCCGTTCAAAGGTGCGGGCCTGGATGCCAAGCGCCCGGGACCCGAGCTCCGAGACCAGGATGGAGGCGCGCGCAAAGATCAGGTCGCCGGTCAGGACCGCGACGGAGTTGCCCCAGACCTCGTGGGCCGTCGGCGCCCCCCGGCGGAACGGCGCGGAGTCCATGACGTCGTCGTGGTAGAGGGTGGCGAGGTGCGTCAGCTCGACGACGACGGCGGCCTGCACCACTGCGGGCAGGGAGGCGTCGCCAAGGTGGGCGCACAGCAGGGTCAGCAGCGGGCGGATCCGCTTGCCGCCGGCTTCCACGAGGTGGCGCGACGTTGCGTCAGCCAGGGGATCGGAGTTGGCAATGGCTTCGCGCAGCTTCTTCTCGACGCGCGCCAGGTTGGTGGTGAGCGCCGGGCCCAGCTCGGCGTCGCCCGCGATGGCCGAGAAGCCTGCCGGCAGTTGGAGGCCGGTGGCGATCGCGGTGGTGTTGAGGCTGGGTTCAGCGCTCGGCAGGCCGTGTCCGGCGTGCGTCCAGCTTTGGTCTGCAGAGTTGGTCACGGGTTAACCCTAACTTTTTGTTGCGGAAACCGCGGAGTTGGCGCCGGAGTGCGGAACGCTGTCCGTGGTGGACGCGGCCTTGTTGGACGTTGCCTGATTGGACGTGGCCTGATTGGACGTGGCGGGAACCAGGGATTCCAGGACCCGGATGACCCGGTCCTCGAAGCCCTTGGCGGCGGGATCGGTAAGGTTGGCCAGCATCCGCACCACGAAACGCATGAGCACGGGGACAGGCATACCGGTCCGGAGGGCCAGTTTCATGACGGCCGGCTTGCCGATCAGGGCGGCGAACGCCCGTCCCAGTGTGAAGTGCGAGCCCCACTGCTGGCGCACGTAGTCGGCGTACCGGGCAAGGTGCGCGTCGGCGGCCCTGGAAGCCTCCGCCCCGGTCCCCCAGCCGGCGGACGCCGACCGGGCAGCCGCGTCGGCGATGAATTCGGCCGCGAAGCGGGCGGACTCCATGGCGTAGGAGATGCCCTCGCCGTTGAACGGGGAGACCATGCCGCCGGCATCGCCGAGGAGCAGCAGGCCCGGAGAATAGTGCGGGGTGCGGTTGAAGCCCATGGGCAGCGCGGCACCACGGATTTCGCCCACCTGGTTGTCCGGGGTGAAGCCCCAGTCGGCGGGCATGCCGGCGGTCCATTCGCGCAGCACCTGTTTGTAGTCCAGCTTGCCGAAGTCCTTCGAGGAGTTCAGGATGCCCAGGCCCACGTTGGAGGTGCCGTCGCCGACGCCGAACACCCAGCCGTAGCCGGGCAGGAGCTTGCCGTCGCGGCCGGGAAGCTCGAGCCAGCCTTCCATCCAGTCGTCGTCGTGCCGCGGCGAGGTGAAGTAGGTCCGCACGGCCACGCCGAGCGGCCGGTCGTCGCGCTTGCCGATGCCCAGTGAGACGGCGGTGCGCGTCGAGTTCCCGTCGGCGGCGAGGACGACGTCGGCGCTGAAGTCGCGCGTCTCGCCGGTCTTGCGCCCGGAGTTGTCCAGCAGCGCTGCGCGCACGCCGGTGACCCGGCCATCCTCGGAGCGCAGCGCCTCGGTGACGCTGTGGCGTTCCAGCACGACGGCGCCCGCGGACTGGGCATGCCGGGCGAGCTGTTCGTCGAAGCCGAGCCGGGTCCGGATCAGCCCGTACTGCGGGAAGTCGGCAACCTCCGGCCAGGGCAGTTCGATCGTGCGGCCGCCGGCGATCAGGCGCAGGCCCTTGTTCCGCCGCCAGCCGTCGGCTTCGGGGTGGGCGAGTCCCAGCTTCTGGATCTCGCGGACCGCGCGCGGGGTGAGTCCGTCGCCGCAGACTTTCTCGCGGGGAAAGCTGGTTTTCTCCAGCACCGTGACGTCAATGCCGGCTTTGGCAAGGTAGTAGGCGGCGGTGGATCCGGCCGGGCCCGCCCCGACGATCAGTACATTCACAGCAGGGATCGGCTACCGGCCGGGCCGGGTGATGTTGCGGCGCAGCTTGGCCACGGGTCCGGTGTGGGCGGCCAGCGCCGCAGCGCCTGCAGCAGGGCCGGTTGAGGGGTCTGCCGGCTTCTGGGCCCGGTGCACGGCGACGATGCCGCCGCTGAGGTTGCGGTAGGTGACGGATTCCCAGCCGGCCTCCTGCAGCCAGGCCGCAAGGTGGTCCTGGTCCGGCCAGGCGCGGATGGACTCGGCGAGGTAGACGTAGGCGTCGGGGTTGGAGGAGGCCTTGACGGCGATGGCCGGCAGGGCCCGCATGAGGTATTCGGTGTACATGGTGCGCCACAGCGGCACCACTGGCTGGGAGAACTCCGCGATGACCAGCCGGCCGCCGGGCTTGGTGACCCGCAGCATCTCGGCCAGGGCCTTCTTCGGCTCGTTGACGTTGCGCAGGCCAAAGGAGATCGTGCTGGCGTCGAAGGTGTTGTCCGCGAACGGCAGGCGGGTGGCATCCCCGGCGATGAAGTCGATGTCAGGGCGGCGGCGCTTGCCGACCTTGAGCATGCCGAGGGAGAAATCGCAGGCGATGACGTTGATGCCCGCGTCGGCGTACGGCTCGCTGGAGGTGCCGGTGCCGGCGGCGAGGTCCAGGACGTGCTGGCCGGCCGATACGCCCATCGCCTCCACCACCACCTTGCGCCAACGCCGCGTCTGCCCCAAGGACAGGACATCGTTGACGACGTCGTATTTGGGGGCGACGTCGTCAAACATCGTGGCTACTTCGTCCGGACGCTTATCCAAGGATGCTCGGTTCACCCTGACATTGTCTCAAATGATCGGCGCTCCCACGAACGGGCCGCCAATTGACGCGGCTTTCACCTGCGGCAACGGCCGCGGCGGCCCCGCACAGGCCCGGCCGGCCCGTGTATATCCACCCAACGGCCGATCACGGGCTAGTGTTATGCCATCATGACGAGCACGTTCCGCACCTTGACAGTCCCCCTCGATGCCGAAACTTTCCCCGGGGGCCTGCCGTCGTTTCTGGTCCGGGACGATGTCCTCTGCTGGACCCGCCGCGAGGCCGGTCTCGTGGGCTTCGGCGAGATAGCCCGTTTCACCGCCACCGGGCCCGAGCGGTTCCTGGAAGCGGACATCTGGTGGCGCCACCAGGTCCTGGAGGCAGACATCCAGGACAGTGTGGGCTGCCCCGGCACCGGCCCGGTCGCCTTCGGCTCCTTCGCCTTCTCCAAGGCCTCCGCCCATGAGTCCCGGCTGCTGGTCCCGGAAATCGTCGTCGGGCTCCGTGACGGCCAGGCCTGGCTGACCCAGCTCACGTTCGACGACGGCGACCTCACCGAAGCCGGTGCCCGCGCCGCCCTGGACCGCTGGCTTCACAGCACCAGCGCCAATCCCGGGACCAGCGTGACCATGGTGGACGACCCGGCGCCGGCACCCGCGCAGGCCGGTGGCGCCGTCGTACGTCCTTTGCCATTGGCCGCAGGGGCAACGTTGCACACCGGCTCGCTCAGCGAGGAAGACTGGATGGCCGCCGTTGCCGCCGGGGTCGCGGAGATCCGGACCGGCGCCCTGGAAAAGCTGGTGCTGGCGCGGGACGTCGTGGCCACCGTCCCCACCGGCGTCAAGGCCGCCGAGGTGCTGCGCGAGCTGTCGGCCCGGTACCGCGAATGCTGGACGTACGGGGTGGACGGGCTGGTGGGGGCCACTCCGGAAATGCTGATCCAGGTGGAGGGCCGCACCGCGCAGGCGCGCGTCCTGGCCGGCACCCTGGACCGCCGCGACGCCGATGGCATGGCGGGCTCGCCGCTGGAATTCGCCGAACGGGTGCTGGCCGGCTCCGAGAAGCAGCGGCACGAACACGACATCGCAATCCAGTCCCTGACCACGCAGCTGGCCCCGTTTTCCGAGGCCATGAACGCGCACAGCGAGCCCTTCATCCTCGAACTGCCCAATGTGTGGCATCTGGCCTCGGACGTCAAGGCTGAGCTGGCTGAGGTGGAAGGCCACGTCCCCACGTGCCTGGCCTTGATCAACGCGCTGCATCCGACCGCCGCCGTCTGCGGTACCCCCACCACCGTGGCCGGGGCGCTCATCCGCAAGCTCGAGCACCTGGACCGCGGCCCGTACGCCGGGCCGGTCGGCTGGCTCGACGCGGCCGGCAACGGCGAGTGGGGCATCGCCCTGCGTGGCGCCGTCATCGAATCCCCGCACACGGTCCGGCTCTATGCGGGCTGCGGCGTGGTGGACGGCTCGGTTCCCGAGACTGAGCTCGCCGAGACGTGGGCGAAGTTCCGGCCGATGCTGGAGTCGCTCGGCATCAGCAGCTAGTGTGCGGGGCTCGCGAGGCCCAAGATGCGGGTGGGGCCCGTGACGCCGGCCGGGCCGGCGAATCGGCCGTCGGACTTGCACCGCAGGAACTGGCGAAACGGACAGGAATCCGGGATCACAGACAGATCGGGCATTAAAGATATTGCATTCCGGTCTGGTTTAGTTATCCAATAGTGAAACTTAGTTTTCTGTGACGTACATCTCTTGTTCGGCGATACACTATAAATCGGCCTCGTTACGCATCCCTCCGGCAACAAAAGGTAAGAAAATGCAGATCTCCCCTTCGCTCCTGAGCAACCCCGCAATGAAGGTCGCCACGGTGCTCGCCGTCGGCGCATTGGCCTTGACGGCCTGCACGAACGCCTCCGAGACCGGCCCCTCCGGCGCGGCTTCCGCTTCGGGCAGCGCCGCGGCCAGCTTTGACCCCAGCACGGTCCAGAAGGACGACACCCTGGCGGCCATGTTGCCCGAGTCGATCAAGTCAAAGGGCACCCTGACCGTGGGCTCGGATACCTCCTACGCCCCCGCGGAATTCCTCGGCACCGACGGCCAGACCCCCGTGGGCTACGACGTCGACATCGCCAAGGCGATCGGCGCGGCGCTGGGCCTGAAGGTCCAGGTCCAGACGGCCGAATTCACCGGCATCCTTCCGGCTCTCGGCCCGAAGTACGACCTCGGGGTCTCTTCCTTCACGATCAACCCGGAGCGGCTTGCCGCGGTGAACATGGTCAGCTACTACCAGGCAGGTACCGGCTGGGCCGTTCAGAAGGGCAACCCCAAGAAGATCTCCCTCGATGACCTCTGCGGCAAGTCCATCGGCGTGCAGACCGGCACCATCCAGGAAGATCCGGACCTCTCGGACCGCAACAAGAAGTGCACCGCCGAGGGCAAGCAGCCCATTAACATCGTGACCCTCAAGACCCAGACGGACATCACCACCCGACTGGTCAACGGCAGCATCGATGCCATGGCCGCCGACTCCCCCATCATCGGCTACGCACTGACCCAGACCAACGGCCAGCTCGAGAAGCTCGGCGAAGTCTACGATTCTGCTCCCCAGGGCATCGCCGTCGCCAAGTCGGACACGGCCCTGGCGGACGTCGTCCAGAAGACCATGACCAAACTGATGGAAGACGGTTCCTACAAGAAGATCCTTGAGGGCTGGGGCGTCACCGACGGTGCCATCACCAAGTCCGAGGTCAACCCGGCGGTCGCGTCTTGAGCCTCCCCACAACCGGATCCGCAGCAGGGGCAGAGATGGACAGCCATCAGGACCCTCACGCCGCACCGGTACTGAACAATGCAGTACCGGTACGGCACCCCGGCCGCTGGATCAGCGCCATCATCATCGTCGGCTTCCTGCTTGCCTTCCTGCAGAGCCTGTTCACGAACCCCAACTTCCGCTGGGACGTCGTCGGCACCTACATCCTGGACACCAAGGTGGTCCAGGGCGTCGTCTGGACCCTGTTCCTGACATTTGCGTCCATGGTCCTGGCCATCGTCCTGGCCATCCTCCTGGCGTTCATGCGGCAGTCCGACAACCCGGTGTTCCGCTGGTCCAGCTGGACCTGGGTCTGGTTCTTCCGCGGCACCCCGATCTACACCCAGCTGCTGTTCTGGGGGCTCGCCACAGTTCTCTATCCGACGATCGTCCTCGGAATCCCGTTTGGTCCTGCAACCTTCACCTGGGTGACCTCGGACCCCACCCACGGCCTGATCCCGGCCATCCTGGGCCTGGGCCTGAATGAGTCCGCGTATCTCGCAGAGATTTTCCGGGCCGGCCTGAAGTCCGTGGACCAGGGCCAAAGTGAGGCTGCCGAGGCCCTGGGCATGACGAAGGGCAAGATCATGCGGCGGATCATCCTGCCGCAGGCCATGCGCGTCATCGTGCCGCCCACCGGCAACGAGACAATCGGCATGCTGAAGACCACGTCGCTGGTCCTGGCGGTGCCGTTCACACTGGACCTGACCTTCGCGACGAACGCCCTGGCCAACCGGATTTACCTTCCCATTCCGCTCCTGATTGTCGCCGCATTCTGGTACCTCGTCATCACCAGCATCCTGATGGTGGGCCAGCACTTCATTGAGGCGCACTACGGCAAGGGCGTGGACAACCGGGTTCCGGCAGCGATCAACCCCGCCGCCGCCAAGGCGTCCGCAGCCGTGGCCCCCAGCGCCGGGGCCGAGCCGGACCTCAAGATGGACTTCCCCGAGGAGGAGGCGAAATGACGATCACCACAGAGCAGCCCCTGGTCAAGATCGAGGGCCTTCACAAGTACTACGGCACACACCACGTGCTGCGCGGCATCGACCTGACCGTCAACCAGGGCGAGGTGTCGGTTGTGATCGGCCCGTCCGGTTCGGGCAAGTCCACCATGCTGCGCTGCGTGAACCTGCTGGAGACCATCAGTGCCGGGCGCATTTCGGTGGGCGGCGACCTGATCGGCTACCGCGAGGTCAAAGGCAGGCTCCATGACCTGAAGACCAAGGAAATCGCCGCCCAGCGCCGCGAGATCGGCATGGTCTTCCAGCGCTTCAACCTGTTCCCGCACAAAACGGCGCTGCAGAACATCATGGAAGCCCCGGTCCAGGTCAAGGGGCAGTCAAAGGCCGTCGCCCGCAAACGCGCCCTGGAGCTGCTGGACCGGGTGGGGCTCGGCGACCGCGCCGGACACTACCCGTCCCAGCTCTCCGGCGGCCAGCAGCAGCGCGTCGCGATTGCCCGGGCCCTGGCCATGGACCCCGAGCTCATGCTGTTCGATGAGCCCACGTCCGCGCTCGACCCTGAGCTCGTGGGCGATGTCCTGAACGTGATGAAGGACCTCGCCAAGTCGGGCATGACCATGATCGTGGTGACCCACGAGATCGGCTTTGCCCGGGAGGTCGGCGACCGCCTGACCTTCATGGACGGCGGCATCGTCGTGGAGTCGGGCGACCCGCGGGAGGTCCTGGCCAATCCCCAGCACCCCCGCACCAAGGAGTTCCTCAGCCGCGTGCTGTAGTTCCGGATTTCCGCACCGATTTAGGGCAGCCGCTACGTGGATCCACGTAGCGGCTGTCCTTTTTCGTAGCGGAAACGTGCGCTACGTCTGCGGGAGGCCCTCCACGGCCGTGGCCACCGCGGCCCGGATGGCGCGGTGCAGTTCCCCGAGCCGGTGCCGGTCCGTGCGCACCTCGATGATGCTGCGGCCCTCCGGCGGGCCGGCCAGCGCCTCGGCGAGTTCCGCCGTCGTGCCGACCAGGCGGTGCGGGACGCCGTATGCCGCGGCCAGCGCGGCGAGATCCACCCGCTGCGGGGTGGCGAAGAGGCGTTCGACGGCGTCGCCGTAGCGCCCCGCCGCGGCGACGGTGCCGTGTTCCAGGAGCCCGAAGATGGCACCGCCGGCGTCATTGAGCACCACGATCCGCAGCTGCGGTTCGGCCTCGCCGGCGCCGAGCAGGAGTCCCCCGGCGTCGTGCAGGAACGTCACGTCCCCCATGAGCACGGTGGTTTCCTGGCCGCCGCCAAGCGCGATCCCGGTGGCGGTGGACGTGGTGCCGTCGATCCCGGCCAGGCCCCGGTTGGCGAACATGGTGGCCTGGGGTTCCGCGGGCGGCGCCCCGGCGAGGTCGACGTCGCGGATCCCGTTCGAGGAGCCCAGGACCAGCTGCCCGCGGGCATGTTTCCAGACTTCGGCGCCCACCGACGGGCCGGTCGCGGCCGGGGATGCGGCCAGGATCAGGTCCACGGCATGCTGCGCGGCGGCTCCTGCCAGCAGCCAGGCATCGAGCCAGGCGGCAGATCCGCGGCCGGCGAAGTCCGCCAGGTCCGCCAGGGTTTCCAGCGGCAGTTCGGTGCGGCGGCCGGGTTCGTACCAGGCCACCGGAACCGGCTGGTACAGGGCCGACGGGACATCCGCCCGCTCCAGCAGCGCGCTCACCGGCCGGGAGAGCGTCGGCCGGCCGAAGAGGACCACGCGTTCGATCGGCTGTGCCGCGTCCGCGCCGAAGTGCTCGATCAGCAGCCGGTAGGGGCCCACCGCGTTGGGGCCGAAGCGGGCGTTGGAAGACGGCTCGGCCAGCAGCGGCAGGCCGTGCGCGCGGGCGAAAGCCTCGGCGACCGGGCCGGCGTCGTGCCCGGCCAGCACCACGGTGCGCCGCTCCGGCAGCGCCGTCGACGCGGCCGGAAAGTCCAGGGCCAGGGGGTTCCGGGCGGCCCGGTAGATGCCGTGACCGGCGGCCGCGGGCAGCCCGTCGCCCACGGCCGGGACCAGCGGGTCGCGGAAGGCAAGGTTCAGCTGCACCGGCCCGGGCGGGGCGTCCTCGAAAGCTCCGGTGGCGGCACTGAGGGCCGTTTCGACGGCGCGCTGCGGATCGCTGCCCGCGGGCACGTCGACGGCGAAGCGGACGTGGTCGCCAAAGAGGTCCAGCTGCACGGTGGTCTGGTTGGCGCCGGTCCCCCGCAGCTCCTCGGGCCGGTCGGCGGAGATGACCACGAGCGGCACCGCGGCGTGGTTGGCCTCCATGACGGCCGGGAGGAGATTGCCGACGGCGGTCCCGGACGTGGTCAGGACGGCGGCGGGCGCACCGGCGGACAGGGCCAGGCCCAGGGCGGTGAAGCCGGCGGACCTTTCGTCGATCCGGACCAGCAGCTCCACCCGTCCGGCGGCTTCGGCCTCGGCCAGGGCGTAGGCCATGGGCGCCGAGCGCGATCCCGGGGACACCACCACCTGGCGCACACCGGCGGCGAGCAACGTGCCGACGGCGATGCGCGCAGCCTCCACCGCGGTCAGGCCGCCAGGAGCGAATGAGCCGGCAGCGGAATCCGCCGGACTCACATGTTCTCCGGCGTTTCGATGCCCAGCAGTTCCAGGCCGCCGGAGAGGCGGCGCAGAGCCAGCGCGCACAGGGCCAGCCGCGAGTCCCGGACGGATTCCTCGGCCTTGAGCACAGGGCACTGGTCGTAGAACGTGGTGAAGAGCTGTGCGAGCTCAAAGAGGTAGCCGCAGAGCCGGTGCGGCTCCAGCGCGTCCCGCACCTTGTTCAGCGTTGCGTCGAACTCCAGCAGGTGCAGGGCCAGCGCGCGTTCTGCGGGTTCGACGACGGCGATCGCCGTGGCGGGGCCGCCGGATGCTTCGGCTGCCGGAGTGCCGGCCGCCGGAGTTCCCGCGGCGCCGGCTGACGGCGAGCCGCCGTCGCCGGTGATTTCTTCCAGTACCCCGGCTTTGCGCAGGATGGAGCGGATCCGCGCCGCAGCGTACTGCACGTAGGGTCCGGTGTTGCCGCTGAGGGCGAGCATGCGGTCGAAGTCGAAGACATACTCGGTGTCGTGGCCGGTGGAGAGGTCGGCGTACTTGACGGCACCGATGCCCACCTGGCGGGCGGTCACGGCGCGCTCCGCCTCGCTGAGCTCGGGCCGGCTCGCGTCGATGACGGCGCGGGCACGGTCCACGGCCTCTTCGAGCAGGGCCATGAGCTTCACCGGGGCACCGGAACGGGATTTGAGGATCTTTCCGTCCTCGCCAAGCACGTTGCCGATCTGCACGTGCACGGCCTCGACCGTCTCCGGAAGCCAGCCGGCGTCCCGGGCACTGGCCATGACCATGCGCAGGTGGACGTTCTGCGGGGCGCCCACGACGTAGAGGATCCGGTTGGCCGCCAGGTCGCGGACCCGGTAGCGGATGGTGGCGAGGTCCGTGGTGCCGTAGCCGTAGCCGCCGTCGGACTTGCGGATAATCAGCGGCAGCGGCTGCCCGTCGCGGCCGGTAAATCCTGCGGGGAAGGTGCACAGGGCGCCGTCGCTGATCCGGGCCAGGCCGCGTTCCTCGAGTTCCTGGCACAGCTGTGCCAGATGCGCGTCGTAGGAGCTTTCACCGGCGATGTGGTCATCGGTAAGGCTGATGCCGAGGGTTGAGTAGATGGCGTTGAAGTAGCGCTTGGACTGGGCGACCAGCCGCTGCCAGACGGCGAAGGTCTCCTGGTCGCCGCCCTGCAGGGCAACGACGCGGAGCCGGGCCCGGGTGGCGAAGCCGTCCTCGTCGGTGGCGGAGGCATCGAACTTGGCCCGGGCGGCCTGGTAGAACGCGCTGGGGTCCTCCACCAGCAGCGCCGCCTCCGGGGAGTCCTCGCCGATCTCCAGCCAGTGTTCAATCAGCATCCCGAACGGGGTGCCCCAGTCACCGATATGGTTCTGCCGGATCACGGTGTCGCCGAGGGCTTCGAGCACCTTGACGAGGCTGTCCCCCACCACGGTGGTGCGCAGGTGGCCGACGTGCATTTCCTTGGCGACGTTCGGGGAGGAATAGTCGACGACGACGCGCTGCGGTGTCGCGGCGGGCGTGACGGCCGTGGCCGGGGACGCGGCCTGGACTGACTCCGCATTGAGCAGCTCCTCGATCCAGGTGCCGTCAAAGCTCAGGTTGATGAAGCCGGGCCCCGAGATTTCCACACTGGTACAGATGCCGTCCAGGTTCAGGGCGTCCACGATCCTGGCGGCGGCGTCCCGCGGCGGCAGGCCGGCCTTTTTGGCCAGGGCCATGGCGGCGTTGATCTGGATGTCGGCGAACTGGGAGGGCCTGACCACCGGATCCGTCTGCCGGAACTCTTCGCCAAACGCGGTGGCAATTGCAGCCTGGACTCTGGGGACAACCAATTCGGCCGGATTATTCACAGTCCCAAATTATCAGTTCGGCAAAAACCCGACGCTCCCTCACGTCCCGCCGCCAAAAACCCGACGCTCCCTCACGTCCCGCCGGCAAAAACCCGACGCTCCCTCACGTCCCGCCGCCAAAATAAGGGAAGTGAGGGAGCGTGGGAAGGAAACCTGCCAAACGTGAGGGAGCGCGGGAAGGAAACCTGCCAAACGTGAGGGAGCGTGGAGACAGGAAGCTAGCCGCCGGTGCGGAACACCTGGACCACGGACGGACGCGGGGCGCGCACCTGGCCGGGCTTCGGTGTGGCGCCAGCCGCGACGTAGTCCGGGAAGTACGAGTGCTGTTCGGCGAAGGTGCCTTCCTCGCCCGGGTGCTGAACGGCAACGAAGACGGTGCGCTCCTCGTCGTGGATGACCGGGCCGCAGGTCTCGGCGTCGCGCGGGACGGCGAGGAACTGCTCCACCTTGCCGCGTTCGGCACCGTCCAGGGTCACTTTGAAGAGCCCGTCGGCGTAGCCGATGCTGGAGGGCGCTCCGTCGGTGGAGATCCAGAGGTTGCCCACGGAATCGAAGGCCACGTTGTCCGGGCAGGAGATCGGTGAGACCTGGCTGGCAGGGAACCCGGCGAAGTAGGTGGCGGAGTTCTTGGCCGGATCGCCGCAGACCATCAGCAGGTTCCAGCCAAACGTTGTGGAGCTCTGGTCCCCGGTCTCGGTGATTTCGACGATGTGGCCGTCGCGGTTGAGGGTACGGGGGTTGACCTCGGTGGCACCTTCCTTGCCGGGCTTGCCGCGGTCCGCGTTGTTGGTGCAGACCACGTAGACCTTGCCGGTGTGCGGGCTGGGCTGGACGTCCTCGCAGCGGTCCATCTTGGTGGGGCCCACCTTGTCGGCGGCGAGGCGGGTGTACACCAGTACCTCTTCCACGGACATCCCGGCCACCTTGGACTGTCCGCCCACCACGAGGGGCAGCCAAACACCGGCGCCGTCGAAGGCGCCGTCGGCCGGAAGCTTGCCCGCGCCGTCGAACCCGTCGGCAGGGGAATTGCCGGTGAACTTCGCGACGTACAGGTCGCCTTCCGAGAGCAGCGTGAGGTTGTTCCTGCGGTCCTCCGCCGTCTTTCCGGGCCGGTACGTGCCGGCCGAAACGAACTTGTACAGGTAGTCGAAGCGCTCGTCGTCGCCCATATAGGCCACCACGTGACCGGACTTGGCGACGATCACGTTGGCGCCCTCGTGCTTGAAGCGGCCCATCGCGGAGTGCTTGCGGGGCGTGGAGGAGGGATCGAAGGGATCCACTTCCACGATCCAGCCGAAGCGGTTGGCCTCGTTCTGATATCCGGGGTTGCGGGTGTCGAAGCGCGGGTCATCGAGTTCCCACTGGCGGGCGGTGGGCTTGCTGGTCAGGCCGTAGCGCTTGTCGGCGTCGGAGGTTCCGGGCGCGGCGAAGTAGCCGTTGAAGTTTTCCTCGCCGGAGAGGATCGTGCCCCACGGGGTGGTGCCGCCGGAGCAGTTGCCCAGGGTGCCCTGGATGGCCCGGCCGGAGGGATCGGCGGCGGTCTTCAGCAGCGGGGACCCGGCGGCGGGGCCGTCGAGCTCGTAGGTGGTGTCGGTCAGGAAACGGCGGTTCAGCCCGGCGCCCCGGACGTAGCTCCAGGGCTTGTTCTTGTTCGCACGCTCCAACTCGACCACCGTGAGGCCGTGGGCCGCACGGCCGATCGCGCGGGCCTCGGCGGCGTCGAATCCGGCCGGCAGCATGATGGACTCGTTGGTGTATTCATGGTTGGTGAAGAGCACGGCCCGGCGGTCCTTGGAGCTATCGATCGGCAGGATGTCGGTGTAGTCGTTGTTGTAGCCGAACTGGCGGGCCTGCGCCGCCGCGCTCTGGTGGTCCAGGTCGAAGGCCGGCGAGTCGTTGAAGAGCGGGTCGCCCCAGCGGATGACCGGCTGCCAGGTGAACCCGGCCGGGACGGTGAACTGATCCACGGCGGCGTCCACCGGAGCGATGGCGGTGAACTGCAGCTTGGATTTTCCAAACCCGTCCTTGGCGGCAGCGGCGAGGCCCGGACCGCCCTCGGCCACTGCCGTATCGGCGGACGTCACGGCGTTGCCGAGGACGACGGCGAGCGCGCCGGCGGCGCCGAAGCCCAGCGCGGCGCGGCGGGACATGGTGGCGGAGGCGATGTCCCGGAAGTAGCTGTTGGTGCTGGTGTTGCAGACCTCGCCCGAGCAGGCGTTGTCGCACTTCAGCGCACAGGTGACAGGGCTTCGCTTGCCTTTGGTGTGGCCGAGCATGGGGAGCAGGGAAAATTTGCGTCCGGAGGTGACAGACATGGAGAGACCTTCCATGGGGTGAGTTGCGGTCGCGCCCACCCTTCCAGCCGCTGGCTACCGAGAGGCGTCTGTCAGATGAAGTCCCGGTGAATGCTTCGCCGTGCCGCCGAACCCATCGGTTGCTCCGTAATCGCCATTTTCGAGGTCCTGAAGGGCCGTTACGGAGCAGTCGATGCGGCCAGTACGGCATGCACCCGCCGCAGCCGGTCCAGCCACCAGTCCCGGCGTTCCGGCGAGGCGGCGTGTTCGGCCATCAGCTCGGGTGCCGGGCGGACGTCGCGCAGGGCGATCGCGCCGTCGTCGGGTACCAGCGGATCGTGAGTGACATCGGCGGCGAGCAGGGACACCGTGCCCAGGCCGCAGGCATACGGCAGCTCGGGCAGGGCGGCGGCCAAGGCCAGTCCGGCCCGGATCCCCACCGAGGTGTCCAGCGCCGAACTCACGACGGCGGGCAGCCCGGCCTGCGCCACGATCCGCAGGGCACGCCGCACGCCCCCGAGCGGGGCCACCTTTACCACGATCAGGTCCGCGGCGCCGGCCCGCGCCACTTTGAGGGGGTCGTCCTCCTTGCGCACGCTCTCATCCGCGGCGATCAGCACGGGGACGCCGGCGGCCCGGAGCAGCCGCCTGACCTCGGCGAGGCCTGCGATCTCGGGCACGGGCTGTTCGGCATATTCGAGCCCGACGGCGGCGAGACGGGTCAGTGCCGCGACGGCCTCCGGCACGTCCCAGCCGCCGTTCGCGTCCACCCGGATCGCGGCGTCCGGCAGCGCCGCCCGGACGGCCGCCACCCGGGCGGCGTCGTCGTCCAGGCTCTGGCCGCGCTCCGCGACCTTGACTTTGACCGCGTCCACCCGGCCGAAGCGGGCCAGAATCTCGGGCACCCGGTGCGCCGGCACGGCAGGAACCGTGGCGTTGACCGGGATGCTGTCCCGCAGCGGTGCGGGGAACCCTTCCCAGCCGGCCTCGATCGCGGCCGTAAGCCAGCGGGAGGCCTCGGGGTCGCCGTATTCGGGAAAGGGACAGAATTCGCCCCAGCCCAGCGGCCCGCGGAGCAGCAGGGCCTCCCGCTGCAGGATACCCCGGAATTTCACGCGCATCGGCAGGCTCACAACATGGGCGCCGGCCAGGAGTTCGTCGAGGCCGGGCAGGCGCGCGGCGGGACGTGCCGGGGGGTCCATGGGGAGGGCAGGCATGGAGCCACTGTACTGGGAATGCACTGCGGGGAATGCACTGGGAGGAATGTACAGCGGAGCTTTCCCGGACACCGGTCTCGGACGCGGGGCACAAGAACGCGGCACCGGGAACCCGGCATGGATCCTTGATTGGGCCGGCGTCGACTGGGGGTGAGTCCCTGGTCCAGGAAACTCGTCTCCGCCGGCCCCGCTCAAGGAGCGCCGTGCCGGGGACAAGCCGCGGCAGCACACACCCGACTCTACAAATCCCGGCCCGGCGGCGCACCAGTAGTGAGTACTCGTTAATTGACGGGCACTACCCTCCGCGCCGCGCGCAGGCCCTTCAGCTGGCGCGCAGGGTTCTATGGGACTCTTAATGGCATGACTTTTCGGCAGGAACGCACCCCTTGGGACCCGTCTGCCCCGGTCTATGAAACAGAGGCCCAGGAAACACAGGTTGCGGAAACACAAGTCCTCCCGGCGAGTGCGCCCGAGACGCCAGAGCGCAGCACGCGGGACCGCACAACACCGGATCCGCAGGCGCGGTGGTCCCCCGGCAAGGCCACGGCAGCCTTGTTCGTGCTGGCCACGGTTGCCTGCATCGCTGCGCTGGCCGTCACCTATGTCTTCTTTGTCCGTACCACCACGGGCCAGTTCATTGACGAATCGGCCCTCGTGGAAGCCGTGGCACTCAGCGGGACCGCGGGCAAGGCCGCCACCAAGCTGTTGGACTGGCTGCCGGCGCTCTCCGTGGTGATCGCGTCGGTTGTGGTCGTGTTCGTCACCATCCTGCGGCGCCGCTGGTCTGCGGCGGTGATTGCGATTGCGGCGTGTGTGGGCGCCAACCTTGCCACCCAGATCCTGAAGGACTGGCTTCCGGTCCGGCCGTACCGCGGGGTTGAGACGCTGGAGCTGAATTCGCTGCCCTCGGGCCACACCACCATGGCGGCCTCGGCCGCCGCCGCCGTGTTCCTCATGGTTTCGCCGCGCTGGCGGCCGCTGGCCGGCTATCTGGGCGGCAGCTTCGCCGTCGCCACGGGCGTGTCCACGCTGATCAACCAGTGGCACCGGCCCGCCGATGTGATGGCGGCCTTCCTGGTGGTCGGGGCTTTCATGATCCCGGCCGGCTGGCTGATCATCCGCCGGGGCCCGGGCTGGAACGTCTGGAACGGCTACAACGAACACTGGGCCTCGGCCAGGGTATGGGTGGCGCTTCCCGTCCTCACCGGTCTCGCCGCGGCCGGGGTGGCGGCCGTCGCCTTGCTGAGCATCGGCCCGGGCGGCCAGGAGGTCAGCACCACCAGCTACTTTTGGGCCGGCACGTCCCTGATCGTCATCGCCGGCTACCTCGCAACGGTGGCCGGCGTGTGGCTGTTCGGCCTGGCCGCCCGGCAGCCGGACCCACGACGGCGGGACAGGGCCCTGCACCAGGAACGGTAGCGCGGCGCACGTAGGCCCGGGAACAACAGCGCGCCCGGGCCTAAGCAGTTCCTGCGATAGCTACTTGAGACGTGCGCAGATGTCCACGGCTTTGCCTCCGCTGGAGTCCACGGAGAGCACGTTCACGGTCGCCGGCGAGTCAATGGTGAGCTTCAACTGTCCGGTGTACTGGAAGGCCCCGGCCCCGGGCGCATCTGTCGGAAAGAAGATAAACCCAAAGTGGCCTGCGGCGCTGAACGTCCAAGTTTTTCCGTCCGGATTTTGGGTGAATTTGGCCACTGTTCCGGCCGTGTTTACCCTGTACGTCTTCCCGTTGCTCAAGTTGGTATAGGTCAGTATGACTCCCTTGCCAACCTGAAAGAAGTTGCCGTTTTTGAAGTCAATCCGTGTAATCTTTCCGCCGGTGCCGGAGACGCCCAGATCAAAGCCGCACGCTAGGTCGGCCGGAACAACAAAATCCGGCGGGTTGGGCGGACGTGTGACAGTTGCACCCGCGGGCGAAGCAGCAAATAGCAGAGCCGCTGTTGCGGCCAGGGGCGCGAACCAGCGGGACTGTTTTCCTAACATGAGCATCTCCTCATTTTTTTGCGTCGAAACGCATCACCCATCCGGGCGGAGACCATGCGCTGCAAATAATCACGGGCGGACCCTGACTGCGGCACTCGTGCCGCCCCACAAAGGGCCGGTCTCGATGCACCGGCGCGGTTCCCCGACCTTACTGAGCCCACGCAGGCGTCGCCCGAGTAGTCGCTACCTGTTAATCACTGCCTGCTTGGGCGCCGGAGCCCCGGCCGGTCAGTAGTTCCGACGGTGCTTGAGCCGCGGAATGGTCACGGCGAACACGGCCGCGGCGGCGAAGCCGATCACACCGGTCGCGGCCACACCGGCCCCCAGGGACACGGCGGCGGTGACGGCGGAGAGCAGCACGGGCCCGCCGGTCGCGCCGGCGTCGGCCATGAAGCGCCAGATGCCGAGGAACTGGCCGCGGCCGTTGTCCGGCGAGAAGTCGGCCCCGAGAGTCATGTTCAGGCCCGAGCTGATCCCGTTGCCGAAGCCGATCAGGAGCGCCGCCAGCATGAGCGAGACGAAGCCCGTGCTGAGCGGAATCAGCACCATGGCCGTCCCCATGATCAGTGTGGACGGCACGGCCACCCATTGCCGGCCCTTGCGGTCCATCAGCTTTCCTGCCGGATAGAACACCAGCATGTCGATCGCTCCGGAGATCCCGTAGATCAGCGAGGCCTGGGTGGGGTCCAGGCCCAGGTGATCGGCCCACAGCGGGATGACCACCTGGCGGGAGGCGCGCAGCCCGCTCAGCAGCAGCACCCCGGCCCCCACGCTCAGGAAGACGCCGGCGTGGGACACCGCGACGCTGCGCAAGGTGGGCTGCTGCACCGGAACGCCGTCGACCGGTTGCGGCTTCGCCTCAAGGTCGGGGATGGTGACTGACACGGCCGCCGCGGCGGCCATCGCCACGACGCCGGCCCAGTAGGCCCCGCAGATGCCGGCAAACTGCATCACGGCGGCGCCAACGAACGGGCCGATGAAGATCCCGATCCGGTTGACGCCGCCGAGGGTGGACAGGGCCCGGGCACGGAGCATGACAGGCACGGCCTCGGTCAGGTATTTCTGCCGGGCAAGGCTGAATACGCTGGCGGCCATGCCGACCACCACCATCGCCGCCGCCAGTACCCAGAGGCCGCCGGAAAACAGCGGAGCGACCGCCGCCGCGGCGAGGGCGAACGCGCTGGCGGCCGCGGCCCCCACAATCGCCCAGCGTTCCCCGAATTTCAGGGTGATCAGTGACGCCGGCAGGTTGAAGAACCACGATCCGAGGCCGATCAGCGTCACAATCAGCGCGGCCCCGGGCACGGAGGCGCCAAGATCACGGGCGGACAGGGCGACCACGGGCAGGATCGCGCCCTCCCCCAGGCTGAACATGAGGGCCGGCCCGAACGCGGGAACGGCGATGCTGCGGAGGCTGAAGGGCGCGAGGCGTGTGGTGGTCATCCCCTTCATCCTAGGCACCCGCCGCGGCCGTCCCTGCCCTACGCGTCGAAGTGGGTGCGGACTTCCTCGCTGGTGAGGTGCCGGAGCACGTCCTCGGCGACTTCCCGGAGCTTTTGGTTCCGGTTGCTGGAGACCCTGGTGAGGATGGCCATGGCCTGGTCCTGGGAGCAGCGGTTCTGGGCCATGATCACGCCGCAGGCCAGATCGATGGAAGTGCGGTGTTCCATGGCCGACTGGAGATCTTCGGCCCGGGATTGGAAGGTTCCGAGCCGCACGGCCAGCCGGAGGGCGCGGCCGGCGAGGTCGGCGAATCCGGCCGCCTCCGCAATGATGTCGTCCGTGAACAGCCCGGTGTCCGCCCCGAAGAAGTTCAGGGCCGCGGCGGCGTCGTCGCCGATTTCCAGCGGAACGCCGAGCGTGCTGCGGCATCCGTTGGCGGCAAGTTGCCGCTGGTAGTCGGGCCAGCGGGGATCGGCGTCGACATCCGCCAGCAGGACCACGGACCTGGTCCGCAGCGCCTCGATGCAGGGGCCGTCACCGAGGGTTTGTTCGATGCGGTCCAGGGTGACCGCCCGCGCGCTGCTGCCCGCGACCGTCATGGTCCGCTTGCGGCGCTGCAGGGTCACGCCGCACTCAATCTCGGCGCCGGTCGTACGGCTCAGCGTGGCGGCCGAGAACTCCGCGAGGCGGCCCAGGAAGTCCTCGACGTTGTCGGTCCCCAAAAGCAGGTCCTGGAGGTGGCGGGCGGCGTCGACCCCGAGTGAGTTGTTGGCCATGCTCAAATGTACCGCGGAGGTCGGCACGGGTCGCGCTTAGACGTATCCGTCGACGATTGCCGCGGCGATCTCCCGGTACGCGCGCCGCGTTTCGGGGCGAAGCACATCAAGGGTGACGAGGTCGCCGTCGGCCACTCCGCGGTCGTGCGGAACCGCGATCAACTGGCGGCAGATGCCGGACAGGTGTTCTTCGATGGCGTCCTTGTCCACCCGGGTGGACACCTCGTCCTTGTCGGTGATGACCACGACGGCGTTGCGGGCCAGGTCTTCGTAGCCGTGGCTGGCCAGCCAGTGAAGCGTGCTGCGGGCCCGCTTGGCGCCGCTGACGGCATAGCCGGCCGCGATGATCAGGTTGTCCGCCGACTGCAGGATGCCGCTCATGGCATTGTGGGTCACGCCCGTGCCGCAGTCGATCAGCGCCACGGAGTAGTAGGCGGAGATGAGCTTGCGGATCCGCAGGTATTCCTCGGCCGTCAGCGAATCTGAGACCTCGGGGTCCTGCTCGCCGGCAATGAGGTGGAGCCTGCCGGCGTGGTGCATGTAGCGGGCCAGGGCGGTGAGGGAATCGACTGACTCGATGTTCCTGAGCAGGTCCGTGATGGTGCGCGGGCTCTGCTGCTGGTAGATCCCCTCGCCGAGGGCGCGCTCGACGAGATCGCCGGAATCGGGGTTGGCGTCGATGGCGCACGGAGGATCGCCGCGGAACTCGGCCAGGGTCAGTCCGACGCCGACCGTCGTGGAGGTCTTCCCGATGCCACCCTTGAGGCTCAGGACGGCCGTGTTGTAGCTGCCCTGGAGCTGCCGGGAGATGCGCCGGGCCAGTTCGTCTTCCTCACGCTGCCTGGCGCTCGGGCCAAGGTTCAGGCCGCCGCCGGTCAGGTTGTAGAGGGCACCGCGGAAACCGCCGACGGGCCGGGGCTTCTGCTCGCGGACAAAAAGACCCGGTGAGCTGATGAAGTCGGGCAGCGGGGCATCGGCCAAGGCCGCGGCTTTGCTGGCCGAACGGGTGGAACGGGTGGGCTGGGCGGGCACGGCAGGTGCGGCCTCGGGGGCAGGCGGCTTCAGCACGGGATCCTTGGACGGTTTGGCAGGCTGCGGGCGCGCCGGCGCGTCAGCGGCAGCGGCGGCCTCCGCCCAGGAACTGCTGGGGGCTGTTGGGCGCTGTTCGGCCTGGTTGCTCGAAATGATGGGCATGGTTCCTGTCCAGGCGTCGGAGTCGTCGCCGCGGCGGCGGTCTCTCCGACGCGGGAGTTGGGCCTGCTCTGCAGCTGTTTCAGCTTCAGCGAGGGCGTTGGCGGTCTTGTTTTCGACCGGTTCTGGCATGTTCGTTCCCCCCAGGGATCACAGCGCAGACCGCTGCAGTGCTCGATTGACATCGTTCAAGGAACAAGTCTAGGGGCAGTAATGAGCACACTTACCATTACCGCCCATTTCCCGGCCCTAGCGGTGGGCCCGCGTGTCCTGCAGGCGCTTGATGAACCAGCGCGACTGTTCGGGGCCGTACGGCAGGATCGGGATGGCCTTGGTGGCGTCGTCCGGGGTTTCCCGGGTGGCCTGGATCGCCTGCCGGACCGCGGTGGTCATGGTGTTGGCCATGGTCTTGACGAACTGGTCCGAGCACGGTTCGCCGTGGCCGGGAATCAGGAATTCGTAGCGGTGCCGCAGCGCGGAGAGGTGCCGGAGGGCGTCGGCCCAGTCTTCCGGGAATGAGTCCTCGAAGGACGGGTGGGAACCCTGTTCGACGAGGTCGCCGGCGAAGAGGGTGCTTGCCGTGCCGACCAGGAGGTCGCCGTCGGTGTGTCCGCGGCCCAGATAGAACAAGGTGGCGGTCTGCCCGCCAAGATCCACCAGGACCGGCTGGTCCTTCACGATGGCGTTGGGAACCACCAACTCAGCGTCGGAGCCCTGACCGGCCGCCATTTCGGGTTCCGCGGAGGCCACGAGCCGGCGCTGCTCGTCACCGTTCTCCTCGATTTCCGCGGCGCAGTTCTCGTGAGCCCAGAACTCCGTGACGCCCTCACTGGCGAAGACTGCGTTGCCGAAGAAGTGGTCAAAGTGGGCGTGCGTGTTGACCACGACGAGCGGCAGCCCGGTCTTTTCCCGCACGGCAGTCAGGATCTCGCGGCCCTGCCGGGGCCCGCCGCCGGTGTCGATCACCATGGCGCGTTCGGTGCCGACCACCAGACCCGTGTTGAGCAGGGAACCTTGAGTTGTCAGTACGTAGTTGTCCGGACCGACCTCGAGCCATCGTGACATTGAATCTCCGTATTTCCGACGCTTTTCCGGCATTGTTGGTCCAGCGTTGTTGGTGCTGTACAGGCCTCGATTCTACCCGCGCTGGCTGGCATTTCCCTTCAGGGCATGCCCGTCCCGTCCCTGTGGCGGGTATGCCCGGACCCCTCGTCGTGGCCCGCGCGGCGGTGTAGCCTGTGGGCTACTTCCCTCGATGAGCCAGGTGCTCCACCGAACGAATGGGGGTGGCTCCCGTTGAAATCCGGCACGTCCCTGGAGCGGATGGTGTTCTTCAGCGATGCCGTCTTCGCCATAGCCCTGACCCTCCTGGCCCTGGACCTGAAACTGCCTGAAGGAATTCCCGCGGACCAGGTGGACGACGCCCTGGTTGCTGCCCTGCCGCAGCTGCTGGCGTACGCCCTGTCCTTTGTCATCATCGCCAAGACGTGGATGTCCCACCACTCCGACTTTGCCCTCATCCGCCGCTTCAATGCGAACCTGGCCTGGCTGAATCTTGCCCTCTTGTTCTTCATCGCCATGCTGCCCGGTCCGACGTCGATCCTCAGCGACTACGGGGACGACCCCACCCCGTGGCCGAGCGTCCTGTACGCCGCCAACATTGCCGCTGTCTATTTGATGCTGGCGGCCATCTGGGGCTATGCGAAGCATGCGGGGCTCATGGACCGCGAGATGGCCGCCCACGTCCACCGCCGGATCTTTTATGCGCGGATTGCCGTGGCGCTGGTCTTCCTGCTCTCAATTCCCGCGGCGTTCGTCCTCAAGGCCTACACGCCGTTCGCGTGGCTGCTGCTCCTGCCGGCGTCGTGGCTGGCACAGTGGCTTTCGGCGCGGCAGGGGACGGCAGGGGCCGCACACGACTGATTGTGCGGCCCCTGTCCCCTCACCCGGGATGCAGATCCCCGGTTAAGCCTCACATGTCCGCGAGTGCCGACCCCGGGTTCTCGATCGCGTCCGCGACGTAGCGCAGGAAGCCGCCGGCCGCTCCGCCGTCGCACACCCGGTGGTCGAACGTGAGCGTCAGCTCGGTGACCTTGCGGACGGCGAGCTCGCCGTTGACCACCCAGGGCTTGTCGATGATCCGCCCGACGCCGAGGATCCCCACCTCGGGGTGGTTGATGATCGCGGCGGAACCGTCAACCCCGAACACGCCGTAGTTGTTCAGCGTGAACGTGCCGCTGCCCAGTTCCGCCGGGGTCGCTTTGCCCTCGCGCACGACGGCGGTGAGGCGGCGGATTTCGGCGTCCAGTTCGCGGGCGCTGAGCTTGTCCGCGTTCCGCACCGACGGCACCATCAGTCCGCGGTCGGTCTGTGCCGCGAACCCGAGGTTGACGCCGTCGAAGGCCACAATCTCCTGCATCGCCCCACCCGCGGCATCCTCCGTGGTCACGATCCGGGTGTTGAGCTCCGGGAACTTCTTGAGCCCGGCAGTAACAAACCGTGCGATGAAGGCCAGCAGGCCCGGGGTGTTGTGCGGGTCCGCCTTTTTCAGCGCGGCACGCATCTCCACCAGCGCAGTGGCGTCCACGTCCACCCACACCGTGGCTTCCGGGATCTCGGAGCGGCTGCGCGACATGTTTGCCGCGACGGCCTTCCGCACTCCCCGGACCGCCGTGCGTCCGGAAATGCCCAGACCGGTGCGCGCGTCGGTGCCGGAACCCGCGGCAGGCGCGGCAGACTCAGCAGCAGCCGGACGCTCAACCACCGGCGACGGCTTGATGATGGCCTCGACGTCGCGCCGCATGATGAGCCCGCTGGCCCCCGAGCCCTGGAGTTCCCCCAAATCAACCCCATGATCGCGCGCCATCCGGCGAACCAGCGGAGAAATAACGGCCCCCAGTTTCCCGGGAACCCGGGTGCGCAGCAGTACCAGGTCATCGGCAGCCTTCTCCTCAGCCGAAACCCCGGAAACCGGCTCGGCCCCCGTAGCCCGCTTAGGAGCCCGGGTCCGCCGGGCAACCCCATGCCCGCCCGGAGTCCCATAACCAATCAGGACATTGCCGGACCCGGCCTTCTCCTCCTCGCGATAAGCCTCAGCCGCAACAGCAGCAGGCGAAGAAACAGGAGCGGCGGCCGGTGTGCCAGCAGCGAAACCAGCCGGCGCGGATGATGCCGCCCCGGGAGTGGCATCGGGCCTTCCGGAGCCGGCAGCATCGTCCGCAGGACGAATGCTGTCCGGCGAAGGGGCGGGGGCGGCATCATCCGTGCCGGCCCCACCGACGGAAGCGCCGGAAACAGCAACACCAACCGGCATCACAGAGATCAGCGGCTTGCCGACGTCGAGCGTCTGGCCGGGTTCGCCGTGCAGCACGGCCACGGTGCCGGCGTACGGGGAGGGCACCTCCACCATGGACTTGGCGGTCTCCACCTCGGCGATCGGCTGGTCCACGCGGATCTCGTCGCCCACGGCCACGAGCCAGTTCACGAGCTCGGCTTCGGTGAGGCCTTCACCCAGGTCCGGCAGGAGGAATACTTTCGGTTCGCTCATGGTCAGTCTTCCCACTGGAGGTCGTCAACGGCGTCGAGGATGCGGTCCACGCCGGGCAGGTAGTAGTGCTCGAGCTTCGGCGCCGGGTAGGGCACGTCGAAGCCGGTGACGCGGCGGATCGGTGCGGCCAGGTGGTGGAAGCAGCGTTCCTGGACCCGGGCGACGATTTCCGAGGCCACGGACGCGAAGCCGTGGGCTTCGGCGATCACCACGGCGCGGCCGGTCTTGCGGACCGAGGCGCAGACGGTCTCATCATCGAACGGCACGATCGAGCGGACGTCGATCACTTCCAGCGAGCGTCCTTCCTCGGCGGCGGCGGCCGCTGCGGCGAGCGCCGTCGGAACGGACGGACCGTAGGCGATCAGCGTGGCGTCGGTGCCGGGGCGGGCGATGGCGGCCCGGCCCTCGGAGGACGTGCCGCGCTCGGTGTTCGCGGCGTGCTCGGCGCGCAGCGCGTCCAGGTCCACCTGGTCCTTGGACCAGTACAGCTTCTTGGGCTCCATGAACATGACGGGGTCATCGGAGTCGATGGCTTCGCGAAGCATCCGGTAGCCGTCGGCCACGGTGGCCGGGGTGAAGACCTTCAGACCGGCAGTGTGCGCGTAGTAGGCCTCGGACGAGTCGCAGTGGTGCTCCACTCCCCCGATGCCGCCGGCGTACGGGACCCGGATGACCATGGGCAGCTTCACGGCGCCCTTGGTGCGGTTGTGCATCTTGGCGACGTGGCTGACGATCTGTTCGAAGGCCGGGTACGCGAACGCGTCGAACTGCATTTCGATGACCGGGCGCATGCCGTTCATTGCCATGCCGACGGCCATGCCGACGATGCCGGATTCGGCCAGCGGGGTGTCGAAGCAGCGGCTCGTGCCGAAGGTCTTGGTGAGCCCGTCCGTGATGCGGAAGACGCCGCCGAGCATGCCGACGTCCTCGCCGAAGACCAGGACCGAGGGGTCCGCGTGCATGGCGTCCGCCATCGCGGTGTTCAGGGCCTTGGCCAGGGTGATGGTCTGCGGGCCGGCCTGCTCGGCCGCAACAGCAGCCTTGGCGGCGGCGCGGGCGGTCGCGGCGCTGACGTTGCCGTTCGCCTCGGAGGACGTGGTGATGGTGGGGCTCATTTCCCGGCCTCCCTAGAGGTGGATACAGCTGCGGTGGATGCGGCGTCGCGGGCCAGTTCGTCGGCGAGCATGGCGGACTGTTCTTTCAGCTGTGGTGTGGGGGTGGAGAAGACGTACTTGAAGAGATCCTGCGGTTCCACCGGGACCTCTTCGCTGAGGCCTTCGCGCAGCTGCGTGGCTACCGCCTCTGCCTTGTCGGCGATCACGGCGGCGCGGTCGTCGTCCAGCAGGCCGCGGTCCGTCAGGTAGGTCTGCATCCGGCTCAGCGGGTCCTTCGCCACCCATTCGGCGACTTCGCTGTCCTGCCGGTAGCGGGTGGCGTCATCGGCGTTGGTGTGCGCCTGCATCCGGTAGGTGTGCGCCTCCACCAGCAGCGGGCCGGAACCTTCCCGGGCGAGCTTGACGGCCCGGCCGAGGACGGCGAGCAGGGCCACGACGTCGTTGCCGTCCACGCGTTCGCCGGCCATGCCGTAGCCCACGGCCTTGTGGGCCAGGGAGGGCGCAACGGACTGGTGCGCCAGCGGCACGGAGATCGCGTACTGGTTGTTCTGGACGAAGAAGACCACTGGCAGGTGGAAGACGGCGGCGAAGTTCAGGGCCTCGTGGAAATCGCCTTCGCTCGTGGCGCCGTCGCCGCACATGGCCAGGACCACGGTGTCCTCGCCGCGCAGCTTGGCGGCGTGGGCAACGCCGACGCCGTGCAGCAGCTGGGTCGTCAGCGGGGTGCACTGGATGCCGACCTTGTTCTTGGCGGGGTCGTAACCGCCGTGCCAGTCGCCGCGGAAGAGCGTCATCGTCTGGACCGGATCCACGCCCCG
Source organism: Arthrobacter sp. 10N44_2 (assembly GCF_056394385.1). Classification (NCBI taxonomy): domain Bacteria; kingdom Bacillati; phylum Actinomycetota; class Actinomycetes; order Micrococcales; family Micrococcaceae; genus Arthrobacter; species Arthrobacter sp. 10N44_2. The sequence continues at coordinate 41,220 of NZ_JBFTHT010000007.1, forward strand.
GGCCATGACGGCCACGGAGTCGCGGTAGGTGGGGAACAACCAGTCACCCTCGGCAAGGCACAGTGCGGCGGCAACCTGGCACGCCTCCTGGCCGTGGCTCGAGGGGTAGACGGCCATGCGGCCCTGCCGGACCAGCGCGGAGTTCTGGTCATTGACGCGGCGGCCGATGACGAGCTGCTCGTAGGCGGCCATCAGTTCGGTCTCGCTGGGCAGGCTGTACTCGTGCCCCGGCTGGGTACCCTGTTCCGTGTGGGGATTCAGGGTTCCGTCCGGGCCCACCATCTGGATCTGGTGGCGTGCGGGCAGCATGTAGTCCTCAACGGTGATACCGAACTTGCTCACGGCATCACCGGCTGGATCTTGTTGCGCGGCCTGCTGCGCAGCTGGCTGCGCAGCGTGGTCTGCGGAGATCGTCATTGGTCCGTCCTTCTGTAGCCACTAATCTTTCCCAGTATGCCGCCAGCCGATGTTTCGTATCCAGCCCCACGGCAAATCGTGGAGATGTCCACAAATTTGCCCTAATCTGGAAGACAAATCGTAAGTGTGAGCTGGATTACCGGCGGGAGTCGTAGACGAATGGCAGAGCTCGAATCAGAGCAGGTGGCGGTGCCGCTGGACGATGTGGACCGGAACATCATCGCGGAGCTGACCCGGGACGGCCGGATGTCGGTGACACAGGTGGCCGAGAACGTCCACATTTCCCGCGCCCACGCCTACACCCGGATCGCCCGGCTCACGGGCGAAGGCGTCCTGACCAAGTTCACCGCCCTGGTGGATCCCATCAAAGCCGGGTTGAAGTCTTCTGCATACGTCACGCTGAAAGTGCGCCAGCATTCCTGGCGCGAGTTGCGCGAACTCCTGCGCGCGATCCCCGAGGTCCATCACATCGCTCTGGTCGGCGGGGACTTCGATGTCATCCTGCTGGTGCGCGCCGTGGACAACATCGACCTTCGCCGGGTGATCTTCGATCAGCTGCAGTCCATGCCCGGAGTCCTGGACACCCAGACGTTCCTGGTATTCGAGGACCTGGACACCCGCTAGCTGACGAACGCTTTCATCCAGGCCCGGAGCTCTTCGCCGAATTCCACCCGGTCGGCTGCGATCGAGATGACCGCCTTGAGGTAGCTCAGTTTGTCTCCGGTGTCGTACCGGCGGCCCCGGAAGACCACCCCGTAGACGCCTCCGCCCTCGCAGTCGGACACGGCAAGGGTCTGCAGCGCGTCGGTCAGCTGGATTTCGCCGCCGCGGCCGGGCGGAGTGTCCTCCAGGACATCGAAAATCTCCGGATGCAGGATGTACCGGCCGATCACGGCCAGGTTGGACGGGGCCTCGGCGGCGGCAGGCTTCTCCACGAGCCGGTTGACCCGCACATGGTCCTGGCCCGGCACAACCGAAACGTCGGCGCAGCCGTAGGCACTGATTTCCGCCGGATCCACCTCGATCAGGGCCACAACCGAGCCGCCGGTCCGGGCCTGGACATCCATCATGGCGGTCAGCAGCTCGTCCCGCTCGTCGATCAGGTCATCGCCCAGCAGGACGGCGAACGGTTCGTACCCGACATGCTGGCGGGCGCAGAGGACGGCATGACCGAGCCCCTTGGGGTCGCCCTGGCGCACGTAGTGCAGCGGGCCCAGGCGGGAAGCGTGGCGGACGGCCTCCAGCCTGTCGAAATCACCCTTGAGTTCGAGGGCGTGCTCCAGCGAGGGCTCGCGGTCAAAGTGGTCCTCCAGCGCCCGCTTCTGGCGCCCGGTCACCATGAGCAGATCCGTCAGCCCGGCCCGGACGGCTTCTTCCACCACGTACTGGATGGCCGGCTGGTCGACCACGGGCAGCATTTCCTTTGGCATCGCCTTAGTTGCCGGCAGGAACCGGGTTCCCAGTCCCGCCGCGGGTATGACAGCCTTATTTACAGATTTCCCCAGAGTCATAACCGAACATTACAAGCGGGTTCCGGAAATGAGAATGCTTCGAAGCAAAGACGAGTAGCCGGGAAATGCGTTTCCGGGTACCCCGACCGGGCCGGCCCTCAGCCCTTGAAAACCGGGCTGCGCTTCTCCTGGAAGGCCCGGAAACCCTCGGCGTAGTCCTCGCTCTTGCACAGCCGTGCCTGTTCTGCGTTTTCCTCTTCCATGGCCTCCCACAGCCCCAGCCGCTGGTCCCGGATGTGCGCGACGAGCTCCTTGCTGGCCCGGAACGCACCCGTGGCGCCGGTGGCAACGTCGGCCACGATGGCGCGGGTATTCTCAAGCAGTTCCGCCACGGGCATGGCCCGGCTGAACAGGCCCTGCGCCACGGCGTCGGCGCCGCTCATGAGCTCGGCGGTGTAGATCAGGTCCAGGGTCCGGTGCATGCCGAGGCGCTCGGTGAAATACCAGTGCCCGCCCGAATCGAGGGTGGCGCCGAGCTTGGCGAACGGTGAGCCGACCTTGGCATTCTCTGCCACGTAGACCACATCCGTGGCCAGCAGCAGCCCCAGCCCCACGCCGAGGCAGGCGCCCTGGGCGGCGGCGAACGTGGGCGCGGGGAAGGCGCTCATTTTCTTCAGCAGCGGCTGGACGAGCCCGCCGAGGTAGGCCTGCGCGTCATCGCTCTCCGGTGTAACGCCGGCAATGTCACGGCCGGCGCAAAAGGCCCGGCCTTCGCCGCGGAGCAGCAGCGCCCGGACGTCGCCGCGCGCGGCGGCGTCAGCGGCGTCGTCGTACGCCCGGGACAAATCCGCGAGTGCCTGCTCGTCGAGGGAGTTCAGCTTGTGCGGGGCGTCGAGTACGACCTCGGCGACGCCGTCGGCAATGGAGAGGGAGATCATGGGGCTCCTTGGATTTGAAAAGGCCTGGACGTCGAAAAACCTTAGACGTCGAAGTCGACCGTGACTTCCGGTGTGGTGGGGTGGGACTGGCAGGTCAGGACGTAGCCCTTGTCGAGTTCATCCTGCTCCAGGGCGTAGTTCTCGTCCATGGTGACGTTGCCGCTGACCACCTTGGCCCGGCAGGTGCCGCAGACGCCGCCGGCGCAGGCGAACGGCACATCGGGGCGGACCCGGAGGGCGGCGTTGAGGATGGACTCGCGGGCATGGGTGGGGCTGGCCACTTCGCCCTGCAGCCCGTCCAGCTTGAACGTGATCTTGTAGGTTTCCTTGGATTCGTCCGTGACCACGGGCCGGCCAATGTTGCCCTCGGGGCGCTCCGGCTTGCCGGAAGTGAACAGTTCGAAGCGGACATGCTCCGGGGCGACGCCGCGCGCGGCGAGGGTGTCCCGGCAGAGCTGGACGAGTTCGAACGGGCCGCAGAGGAACCATTCGTCGACGTCGTCGGCGTGGATCGCGGTGCCCAGCAGCGCCTGGAGCTTCTCGGCGTCGATCCTGCCGCTGAGCAGCGGCGCGATCCGCTGTTCACGCGAAAGGACGTGGTGCAAGGCCAGCCGGGCGGGGTATCTGTCCTTCAGGTCCGCGAGTTCTTCCAGGAACATCACGTCCATCGCGGCCTTGTTGGCGTAGACGAGGTCGAAGCGGGTTTCCGGGTGGGCCGCCAGCAGGGTGCGGGCAATGGCGATCACGGGAGTGATGCCGGAGCCCGCGGCAATCGCCACGAAAGAGCCGGGCTCGCCCGCCAACTCTTCCGGATGGTTCATGGAGTTCATGAGGTTCTGTTCCACGGACTTGCCGTCCCGGCCGTGCTTGGAGACAAAGGCTCCCATGGGGCTCATGACGTCGAGGACGTCGCCTGCCTTGAGTTCGGCATTGGCCCACGTGGAGAACAGGCCTCCGAGGTCTTTCTTGATGGCCACGCGGATTTCGCTGCTGCCGTCCGCGAAACTGCGCGGTTCGGCGCAGATCGAGTAGCTGCGGCGGATCTCGTGCGGCTGGCCGTCGGCGTCGGGCAGGGTGGTGCGCAGCGCGACGTACTGGCCCGGCAGGTAGTCGAACTGTCCGGCGAGCTCGGCCGGGACCCCGAACGTCACCTCGATGGCGTCGTCGGTGAGCCGGCGGACTTCGTCCACCGTCAGGGTGTGGAAGGACGCACGACGGCGGCCGGTGGCTGCGGCCGACTCCGCGGCGGTCTGGCGGACAACCTTCATGGAAGCACCTGTTCCTTACAAGACTTTGAAGTAGTCGAACGGTTCCTTGCAGTCCTGGCACACGTAGAGGGCCTTGCAGGAGGTGGAACCGAAGCGGGTGAGTTCTTTGGTGTTCAGGGATGAGCACTGGGGGCACTTGACGGCGAGCGAGAGCCGGACCGGGCCGGCGTGCCGGACTGCTTTTCCGTCAACAGCCGTCCGGCCGGACGGCGGGGCTATCCCGTACTGTTCCAGCTTGGCCTTGCCGTCGGCACTCATCCAGTCAGTGGTCCAGGCCGGCGAGAGGACTAGTTCGACCCGGACGCTCGGGTACCCGGCGAGGTGGAAAGCCGTGGTGAGGTCATCCCGGATGGCGTCCATGGCGGGGCAGCCGGAGTATGTCGGGGTGATGATGACCTGGACGGCGGGAACCATCCCGCCGTCGTCAGTGCTTGGTTCCGTCGAGACCTGGACATCGCGCAGGATGCCGAGGTCCGCGATGGTGAGGACCGGGATTTCGGGGTCGCACACGGTGGCAGCGACCGCCCAGGCCTTCTCCCGGGCAGTATTGCCCTTGGCGGCGTTGCGGCGCTCGGCGGTTTCCGGATCGGAGACAAACATTTCCATGGTCTCTACCAGCTGGCTCCGGGGTACTCGCGGGCGAGCACCTGCATCTCGGCGAGGATGTAGCCGAGGTGTTCGGAGTGCAGGCCGCGGCGGCCCCCGCCCGGTGATGGCTGGACGTTGGGGACCTCGAGCTCGGCTTCGGCCAGGATCTCGCCGGTGAGCCGGTCGAAGTCCTCGCGCAGGCTCGACGGCTGGGGCGCGGCGCCGGCTTCGCTGAGGCGTCCGGTGAGTTCGTCGTCGCGGAACAGCTCATCGACGAAGGGCCAGACGACTTTGAACGCCTGGATCATGCGCCGGCGCGATTCGTCCGTGCCGAGGGCCAGGCGCAGCACCCACTGGGCACTGTGGTCCCGGTGGTAGTCAACTTCCTTGACCGCCTTGGCGGCGATGCCGGCCAGGGTGGAGTCGGTGGAGGACGTCAGCCGGCGGTAGAGCTCGAACTGGTAGTAGCTGACCACGAACTGCCGGGCGATGGTGACGGCGAAGTCCCCGTTCGGCTGCTCGAAGAGCGCCGCGGAGCGGAACTCGTGCTCGCGGCGGAAGTAGGCGAGATCGTCTTCGCTGCGCCCGTCCAGGCCGCCGGCGTAGCTGAGGAAGGACCGGGCATGGCCCAGTTCGTCCAAGGCGATGTTGCCGAGGGCGACGTCCTCTTCGAGCTCCGGCGCGCGGGAGATCCAGTGACCCAGGCGCTGGGCCAGGATCAGTGCGTCGTCACCCAGGCGCAGGGCGAACTCGGCAGCGTCCTCGCTCGGCTTCGCAGAGCCGCGGTTGACGGCGAGGGCGATGTCTTCCGGACGGAGGGCGTTGCCAGGGGTGATGCGGGTGGCGCTCGCGGTGCCGTCACCGCTGGCGCCCGCACCGGATACGCCGACGGAGATGTCGCCGTGGCCGCTGTCGTGCATGTCTGTTTCGGGAGTGGTGCTCACAGGTGCTTCACGCCCTCGCTCTTGGTGTAGTAAGTGGCGTGGCGGTAGTCCTTGCCCTGGGGGGATTCAAAGAAGTAACCCTTGGAATCGGGGTCGCTGGAGGCGATGGCCTCGGCCGGGACCACCCAGATGGATACCCCTTCGTTGCGGCGGGTGTAGAGGTCCCGGGCGTTGCGCAGGGCCATGGCCGCGTCGGGCGCGTGCAGCGATCCTGCATGGACGTGGGACAGGCCGCGGCTGGAGCGGACGAATACTTCCCAGATGGGCCAGACGTTGCCTGCGTGGGGTTCGGTTGTCATGCTGCTGATTCCTTCTGCTTGCGGCTCTGCTTCTCGGCGTAGGCGGCGGCGGCTTCGCGCACCCAGGCGCCGTTCTGGTGTGCCTCGCGGCGCCGTTCCAGGCGCTGGGCGTTGCAGGGGCCGCGGCCGGCCAGGACTTCATGGAATTCATCCCAGTCCAGCGGCCCGTGCTCCCACTTCTTGGTTTCCTCGTTGAACCGGATGTCCTTGTCCGGAAGCGTCAGGCCGAGGACCTTGACCTGCTCCATCATCATGCCGACAAACCGGTTGCGGAGCTCGTCATTGCTGAACCGCTTGATGTTCCAGGCCATGGACTGCTTGGAGTTGGGCGAATCGTCATCCGGCGGGCCGAACATCATCAGGGCCGGGGCGTACCAGCGGTTGACCGCTTCCTGTGCCATCTGCTTCTGCTCGGGGGTGCCGTTGGAAAGTTCCAGCAGGATCTCGAAGCCCTGGCGCTGGTGGAAGGACTCTTCCTTGCAGACCCGCACCATGGCCCGGCCGTAGGGGCCGAAGGAGGCGCGGCAGAGCGGCACCTGGTTGGCGATCGCGGCGCCGTCGACCATCCATCCGATGGCACCCATGTCGGCCCACGTGCGGGCGGGGTAGTTGAAGATGGAGGAGTACTTGGCTTTGCCGTCCATCAGGTCCTGCATCATCTGATCGCGCGGCTGGCCGAGAGTTTCAGCAGCGGAATACAGATAGAGACCGTGGCCGGCCTCGTCCTGGACCTTGGCCATGAGGATGGCCTTACGCTTCAGGCTCGGGGCGCGGGAGATCCAGTTGGCTTCGGGCTGCATGCCGATGATCTCCGAGTGCGCGTGCTGCGAGATCTGGCGCAGGAGCGTTTTGCGGTAGGCCGGGGGCATCCAGTCACGCGGCTCGATCCGGGAATCTTCCGCCATGACCTTGTCGAAGTATGCCTGGCCCTCGGCGTCGAGCCGGGCCGCGTCCTCGGGGCTCAGTTCATGCCGTGCCTGCGATGGCTCGGCGGGCACTGACTGCAGGGTCTGCGATGCCATGGTTGCTCCTAATGATTTCGGATAAATAATTACCGACCGTTCGTTCAGGATATGCGGAAGGCCGGAGATGCGTCAAGGACAGGAATCCGTGTAACGCTGGTTGCATGGATCTGGAGGTGTCGGCCGCGCTCACCATTCCCGCGTCGGAGCTCCGCTGGCGGTTCTCGCGCTCGTCCGGGCCAGGCGGCCAGCACGTCAACACCTCGGACAGCCGCGTCGAACTCTCGTGGAACGTCGCGGCCTCGACGGCGCTCTCGGATGGTCAACGGCTGATACTGGCCACCCGCCTTGAACGGCGCCTCATCGCCGGAGTGATCACCGTGACCGCCGCCGAGCAGCGCTCCCAGCTGCGCAACCGCTAGATCGCCCTGGCCAAGCTCGCCGGCATCGTGGCAGAGGGTCTTGCCCCCGAGGCCGCCCGCCGCCGGGCGACCAAACCCACCCGCGGCTCGAACCGTCGACGCCTCGCCGCAAAGGAACAGCGGGCAGCGACGAAACAGCAACGACGGCGGCCGTCCGCCGAATAGCGCCGTACAGTCATCCAGCCGTCGGGCCAGTCATCCAGCCAGCGGGAAACGCGCGCCCGCGCCCGGGGGAAGATAAGCTCGAACATTACGTCGCCGCTAAGCATCACGAAACGGAAAATGGAAGCCTTGGAGTCGTCCCCACCCATTCGGATCCTGACCGTCTGCACAGGGAACATCTGCCGTTCCCCCGTCGCAGAACGCCTGCTCCAGGCAGGACTTGACCGGATGAAACCCGGCGCCTTCGAGGTAGAGAGTGCCGGCACCCGGGCCATGGTGGGCGAGCCCGTCCAGCCCAGCTCAGCGGACATCATCCGGAGCTATGGCGGAACACCGGACGGCTTTGCCGCCCGGCAGTTGACGCCGACGATCCTGCGCCACACCGATCTGGTCCTGACCATGGCCGCACATCACCGCGGCGAAGCACTGCAGATGGATGCCTCCCTGCTCCGGCGCACGTTTACCATCCGCGAGTTCGCGCGCATGCTGAGGGTCCTGGAACAGCGCGGCAGCACCCAGCGGGATGGCACGGCGGATCCGGCGGTGGACCTGAGAAGCTTTTGGCGCGAATTGCCCGCCCGGGCCGCTGCGGTCCGGCACCTGACACTTGCCCAGGACGTTTCAGAGGACGACGTCGTGGATCCCTACGGGCGCGGCGAGGGAATGTACCGGCAGATGGAGTACGAGCTCGCGCCCGCGCTCCTCACCATCCTGCGTTTCGCGCGCACCACAGCTGAGTTCCACAACGGCTGAGTGGCCGCAAGAGCCGGGCACTCCCGGAGGGGTTTTCGTTCGACGGCCCGGAGCTATGCCGCCAACCTCCTGGCCCGGGGAACCGCCATCGGTTCCACCGGCGCCACGATGCTGAGCTGGCATTCGGACTGAAGCGGATCAATGGCGGCGGGCAGGTGGTGGGAGGCTGAGCACTCCCGCAGCTGCTCCAGGGCTGCCGGCTCCACCACGGCGTGGCTGACATCCAACACCAGATGGAGTCCTTCTCTCAGGTGGTTCGCCCGCTTGACCACCACGTACAGGGCCTGGAGGCTTCTTGCCGTCACATGTCCCTGCGCTGCTACTTCTGCCTGACCGCAATCGAGGTCGAGCCTGACAAGAACCCGGAGTTTGTGGTTCAAACGATTCCCCTGTTCGTGCATTTACTGCTTTGGCCGCGACGCTGCGACCGGTTTGGCCGCGACGCTGCGACCGCCCCCAGCCTAGGCAGGGAGTGTGACGCAGGCAACAGTGCGCTTCATATCCGGGGAACCCCGCGTTATCTAGTGCCTTCTTGGTCCAAAACTGTTGTTGCCGCGCCCGGTGTACTGTAAAGAAGGCCGCCACCGGGCCCACTTTCCGGCACCTGGCCCCCGGCGCAGCCAGCCTGAGTGCAGCCAGCCTGAGTAGCGACAGATAGATTCCGGGCACCGTCCCGACTGACCAAGAGGAATACATGACGCACCCCTTCGACAGCGCAGACCAAGTCCCCGCGGCCGGATCCAGGGAACGGCGGCCCGTGAGGAAACACCGGGGCCGCAAGGTGCTGATCGCCGTCGCCGTAGTCGTGGCGCTCGTCGCGGTGGTGGCTGGCGGCTACCTCTTCAACCTGGCACGGACCTTCGACTCCGGCACGAGCAAGATTGAGCAGGCCTTCCCCGACGAGTCCACGCGTCCGCAGAAGACCAACACCGCGATGAATATCCTGGTGATGGGCAGCGACAGCCGCGGCGCCACCGAGGCTGATGCCGCGGGCGGAACGCCCACGAACCAGCGCGCGGACACGCTGATGCTCATGCACATCCCGGCGGACCGCAAGAACATCTACACGATGTCCATCATGCGCGACCTCTGGGTGGACATCCCCGGGCACGGCGAGGCGAAAATCAACTCGGCACTGGCCCTTGGCGGTACGCCGCTGATGGTGCAGACCATCGAGTCGATCTTCCACCAGCGCATCGATCACGTGGCGATGATCGACTTCGAGGGCTTCAAGGGCCTCACCGACGCGCTGGGCGGGGTAACTGTGAACATCAAGGTGCCGTTCAGCTCCACCGCACTGCCGGGCCAGTCCTTCGCCCCGGGCCAGCACACCTTCGACGGAACCCAAGCCCTGGCCTTCGTGCGCGAACGCCACGCCTACGCCGACGGCGACTACCAGCGGGTCCGCAACCAGCAGGAGTTCCTGCGGGCCATCATCAAGAAATCGACTGCCGGCCAGACGCTGAGCAACCCGATCACCATCAACAACATGGTCGGTGCCGTCTCGCCGTTCGTCACGGTCGACAAGACCTTTGATTCGGGAGCCGTGGCAGGGCTGGGGCTCGAGCTCAAGGACATCCGGGCGCAGAACACCGTCATGTTCACCCTGCCGACCGGGGGCATCGGAACGTCCACGGACGGCCAGTCGATCGTGCTGGCCGACCCGGACGCCATCCAAAAGATCTCCGCGGCGATGGCCTCTGACACCCTGGGCGAGTACGTCGCCGCGAACAAGTTCGAGAACGGCAACTGACTCCCGTCAACTGAGGCGCCCAGAGAGGCCCTTGGACCCATAGTCCGCGGCCGGGCGCAGTGGTAGCGTCCGTTCATGGGGAACGCTCCGGAGCCAGCAGCCGCGGCTTCCGCGGCGTCCCCTCCCCCGTCCCCTGCGGCAGGCCGCCGTCGTCCGATTATTCTGCTCCTGGGGGCGCTGCTCGCGGTCGTCGTGGCCGTCGCGGCCTACGTCCTCACCGTGCAGCGGCCCGGGAGCCCCGCTCCGGCCGGAGCCACGGCACCGACAGCCGCCCCGGCGGCCGCGACGGCGACGGCGGCCAGCCCCACGCCGGCGCCCACCCCCACGCCCACCCCGGAACCACCCGCCGTCGCCCTCAACATCCTGCTGATCGGGAGCGACAGCCGGGTGAATGAGCGGGCGGCGGCGGCCCGCGGCACCACCTCCGACCAGCGCGGCGACGCTCTTGTGCTGATCCACCTCCCGGCGGACCGGAAGAGCGTCTACGGCATCTCGATCATGCGCGATCTTTGGGTGGACATCCCCGGCCACGGAACCTCGAAGGTGAATGCCGCGCTGGAACTGGGCGGACTGCCGCTGATGACGCGGACGGTGGAGGCGCTGCTGGGTGCGCACATCGACCACACGGTGATGCTGGATTTTCAAGGGTTCGCGGCCATGACGGACGCGCTCGGCGGTGTCGACGTCAACATCAAACAGTCATTCACCGCCACCGCAGATGACAAGGTCCACTTCCCGGCGGGCGTGAACCACCTCAACGGGCTGCAGGCCCTGGCCTTCGTCCGCGAGCGCCATGCCTTCGCCGATGGCGATTACCAGCGGGTCCGGAACCAGCAGACGTTCTTGAAAGCCATGATGGCCAAGTTGGCTTCCGAAGGCGGCCTGGCGGACCGCGGCACCGTCCGCAAACTCATCAAGACGGTGCTGCCGCACGTGACCCTGGACGCAAGCTTCACCTTGGAGTCGCTGGAAAACCTCGCCTTCGGCCTGCGGAGCACGCCGCCGGGACGTGGCGTGTTCTTCACCCTGCCGACCGCCGGCACCGGGACCAGCCGGGACGGCCAGTCGATTGTCCTGAAGGACCCTGCCGCGACCGCAGCGCTCTCCGCCGCACTGCGCTCGGGAACGCTTGCCGGCTACGTGGCGGCCAACAATCTGCAGAACGGCAATTGAGGCGCCGCTCTTCGGTAGATTGGGTCCATGACCCAGACTCCCGCCCAGCCGTCCCCGCAGCCTCCCGTCGCCCGGAAAGTTCCCTCGGTGCGCACCCATCACGGCGACGCGTTCGAGGACAACTACGAGTGGCTCCGGGACAAGGAGTCCGCAGAGGTCGTGGACCTGCTCAAAGCTGAAAACTCCTACCAGGAGTCCGTGACCGCGCACCAGGAGCCGCTGCGCGAGGCAATCTTCCAGGAAATCAAGGGCCGCACCCAGGAAACTGACCTTTCCGTCCCGAACCGCAAGGACGGCTGGTGGTATTTCACCCGCTCGGTCGAGGGCAAGGAGTACGGCATCCACTGCCGCGTGCGCGGCCAGGACACCGGGGACCGCGTCGCGGACTGGACTCCGCCGGCCGTGGAGGCCGGCGTCGTCATCCCCGGCGAGGAGGTCCTGCTCGATGGCAACCTCGAGGCCGAGGGCAAGCCGTTCTTCGCCGTGGGCGGGGCTGCCACGACCATCGACGGCACCCTCTACGCCTACGCCGTGGACAACGCCGGCGACGAGCGCTTCACCCTGCGCATCAAGGACCTCCGCACCGGCGACTTGCTGCCGGATGTGATCGAGAACGTCTTCTACGGCATCTCCTTCTCCCCCGACGGCAGCCGGATCTTCTATACCGTGGTGGACGATTCGTGGCGGCCGTACCAGGTCAAGTCCCACGTGCTCGGCACACCCGTCGGCGAGGACACGGTCATCTACCAGGAGGACGACGTCGCCATGTGGCTCGGCTTCGAGCTCTCTGCCGACCGGCGGCACCTGGTGCTCAGCATCGGCTGCTCCGAGTTCAGCGAGACCCGCCTGCTGCGCTTTGATGACCCCGACGCCGGCCTGCGCACCGTGATCTCCCGCGACGAGCGCATCCTCTACGAGGCCGAGCCGTTCCTGCTGGCGGAAGCCACGGGACGGGGCCGGGAGCGGATTCTGCTCACGCACAACAAGGACGCCATCAATTCCATGGTCTCGCTGGTGGACCCGGCCGAGCTCGCAAAGCCGCTCGCCGAGCAGCACTGGGATACCGTCGTCGCCCATTCCGACCAGGTCCGGGTCAACGGCGCTGGCGTCACGTCGACCCACGCGGTGGTCTCCGTGCGCAAGGACACCATTGAACGGGTCCAGGTCCTGCCCCTGGCAGGACTGGGCACCCCGGAGCAGGGCGCCGCCGTGGAACCTGCGTTCGCCGAAGAGCTGTATACCGCCGGCGTCGCGGGCTCCGACTACGAGGCGCCCGTCATCCGGATGGGCTACACCTCCTACTTCACCCCGTCGCGGGTCTACGACTTTGTGCTGCCCACCCCGGAGCTCCCGGCCGGTGAACTCCTGCTGCGCAAGGAGAGCCCGGTGCTGGGCGGCTACACGCCGTCGGACTACGTCGCCACCCGGGAATGGGCGGTGGCGTCCGACGGGACCCGGATTCCGCTCTCGGTCCTCCGCCATGCCTCCGTCCGGCAGGATTCGACGGCGGCCGGCCTGGTGTACGGCTACGGCTCCTACGAAATGAGCATGGATCCGGGCTTCGGGATCCCCCGGTTGTCCCTGCTGGACCGGGGCATCGTGTTTGTGATCGCCCACATCCGGGGCGGCGGCGAGCTGGGCCGGCACTGGTACGACGACGGCAAGAAGCTGCACAAGAAAAACACGTTCACCGACTTCATTGCGGCCACGGACTGGCTCGCCGGTTCCGGCTGGGTCGACCCGGCACGGATCGCGGCGATGGGCGGCTCCGCCGGCGGCCTGCTCATGGGCGCGGTCGCCAACCTGGCGCCGGAAAAGTACGCGGCGATCGTTGCCGCCGTCCCGTTCGTGGACGCATTGACCACCATCCTGGACCCCGACCTGCCGCTCTCGGCGCTGGAGTGGGAGGAATGGGGCAACCCAATCACCGACCCGGCCGTGTACGCGTACATGAAGTCGTACACGCCCTACGAGAACGTCCGTGCCGTGGCGTACCCGAAGATCGCCGCGGTCACCAGCTTCAACGACACCCGCGTGCTCTACGTGGAGCCGGCCAAGTGGGTGCAGCGGCTGCGCGAGGTGAACACCGGCAGCGAACCCGTCGTCCTGAAAATCGAGATGGAAGGCGGCCACGGCGGCGCGTCGGGTCGGTACGTGCAGTGGCGCGAACGGGCCTGGGACTACGCGTTCGTCGCCGATTCCCTCGGCGCCACCGAACTGCTGCCCGAATCCGGACTGAAGTAAGAACCCCATCGGTTGCTCCGTGGGCGCCCTTTGGGACCTCCATGAGGGCACTTACGGAGCAATCGATGCGTTTTCCGGCCGGTCAGCGGGCTTTCCGGCATTAATCCGGGAGCCCGCTACCGATATTTGGTCATCATGCTTACTATTTACTGGCATGATGGGCACTTCGACGTGGAACCCGTCCGCTGGGGGCGGGGCGTCGTAGGGCTTTGACCGGGCACACGGTGCCGGAGATGGAGTTTGTTATGAGCGTTGAGCAGGGAATGACCCCGTTGACTGATGATGAGCTGATGGCGCAGGGCGGCACCGCTCTCCCGGACAAGGAAGTCGCCTCCGTCCTGGACCTGAACGCCGACCTGAACCTGGGGATCAGCGCCGCGGCGCCGATCGACCTCGGCGTCGCGGCCAACGCCAACGTTGCCGCGCCGATTGATGCGGCAGCCTCGGCAAACGTGCTCTCTTTCGGGTCTGAGTCCCAGGCCCTCGCCGACCAGGGCACCATTATCAACCAGGGCGTCACAGGCGATGCCACGGCAGACTCCACCCAGGACAGTGTCATCGACCAGGGCACCGGTACGGATGCCGGGACCACAGCAGATTCTGCCGCAGCGCCTGCCCCCACCGATCCGGCCACGCCTGCCGCCACGGCCGATCTCGGCGGCGCTGTACCGGCCGGCACGGTACCCGCCGATGCCACCGGCGTCTTGCCGGATGGCACGGCCCCGGACCTGGGCGGTGCGCTGCCGACTGACGTGGGAGCCGCTGCCGGCGCCGCGGGTGCCCTCAACGGCAACCTGCTCAACGTCGATGTGAACCTGGACGCCAACGCTGGCATCGCGGCACCGATCAACGGTGCGGTGRCCGCCAACGCCAACGTGGCCGCGCCGATCGACGCTGCCGTCGGCGCCAACATCGGCTCCATCGACAGCAACGCGTTCGCCGTCGCCCAGCAGGATGCCATCATCAACCAGGACATCCATGGTGACGCTACGGCGTCGGCTGACCAGCAGTCCGACCTGAAGCAGTAGCACCTAGATGAGCACTGTGCACGGAGGGCCGTCCGGGCAGGACGGCCCTCCGGCCCTGCCTGCCGCCGGCGGCGCCACATCCGCCGCCACATCGCCCGGCTCCGGCACCGACTCCGGAGCCGGTGCACGCGGCGACGCTGCCGGCCCGGCGGCGTCCGCGGCGGTCGGCCTGCACCCGGTTCCGGTGCGGGCCGCCGGCGTCCAGCTGATCGGCGAGGCGAAGGGGTCCGGTTACAAGGAAGCCCCGTCCCTCGTGCGCCGTTCCGACGGCCAGACCATCCAGCTCACCCGGCTGCTGTACCTGGTGCTCGAGGCGATCGACGGCGAGCGGGGCCTGGAAGAAATCGCCGGGCACGCCAGTGACAGTTTCGGACGGCTCGTCAGTGCCGAGAACGTCCGCACCCTGATCACTTCCCAGCTGCTCCCCCTCGGCCTCCTGCAGCTGGCGGACGGCTCCGAGCCCGCGGTAAAGAAATCGAACCCGCTGCTGGGTATGCGCTTCCGGTACTCGGTGACCGATCCGGACCGCACCCGGAAGATCACCGCGCCGTTCGCCACGCTGTTCAACCCCTTGATCGTGGTGGCCGTAACCGCGGCCTTCCTGGCCACGTGCTGGTGGGTGTTGATGGTCAAGGGTCTGGCATCGGCCACGCATGAGGCCTTCGCCAACCCCGGCCTGGTGCTTCTGATCCTGGTGGTCACGGTGCTCTCGGCCGGTTTCCATGAGTTCGGCCACGCCGCCGCCGCCCGCCGCGGCGGAGCCACCCCCGGCGCCATGGGGACCGGCCTGTATCTGATGTGGCCGGCCTTCTATACCGACGTCACGGATTCCTACCGGCTGGGGCGCGGCGGCCGGCTGCGCACGGACCTCGGCGGACTGTACTTCAATGCCATCGTGGCCGTCGCGATCATGGGTATCTGGTGGGCCACCGGCTTCGATGCGCTGCTGCTGGTGGTGGTCACCCAGATCCTGCAGATGGTCCGGCAGCTGATGCCGCTGGTCCGCTTCGACGGCTACCATATCCTGGCCGACGCTACCGGCGTCCCGGACCTGTTCCAGCGCATCAAGCCCACGCTGCTGGCCCTGGTGCCGTGGCGGAAGACAGATCCCGAAGCCGGGCTCCTGAAGCCCTGGGCGCGGGCCGTGGTCACCATCTGGGTGCTGGTCACGGTCCCCCTGCTGCTCTTCAGCATGGCCACCATGGTGCTCACCCTGCCGCGCGTCCTGGGCACCGCCTGGGACAACGGCCTGAAACAGCAGGCCATGCTTTCCCACAGCGTCGCCACCGGGGACGTCGCCGACGCCGCCGTGCGGGTGATCGCGATCGCCTGCCTGGCGCTGCCGGTGCTGGGCATCTTCTACATCCTGCTGCGCCTGGTCCGCCAGCTGGCCACCGGCCTGTGGCGCAAGACCCGCGGCAAGGCCCTCCAGCGCGCCACCGCCATCGTTGCGATCGCGGCGGTGACGGCGGGCCTCGCCTGGGCCTGGTGGCCGGGAGCTGACACCTACCGCCCGGTCCAGCCCTACGAGCGCGGCACCCTGGCCGACGCCACCACCGCCGTCTTCCCGGCCTCCGCCGCGTCCCGGATGGCCGAGGGCCAGTCGGGAACGACCGTTGCACTGTGGCCGGAGGGCGCCCGGCGGCCCACACGCGAGGACCCGCAGCTGAGCATGGTCCTGGTGCCGCGGCAGTCCGGCACGGCCAGCACGGCCGGCCCCGCGGCGGCGCCGGCTGCCCCTTCCTGGGTCTTCCCCTTCGACAAGCCGGCCGCTCCGGAGGACGACGGCAACCAGTCGCTCGCGGTCAACACCACTGACGGTTCCGTGGTCTACGACGTCGCCTTCGCCCTGGTCTGGGCCGAGGACGGTGACACCGTGGACACCAGGAATGAGGCGTACGCCTTTGCCAGCTGCGCGGACTGCGCCGCCGTGGCGGTGGGCTTCCAGGTGGTCCTGATTGTGGGACAGACCGATGTGATCGTTCCGGAAAATCTCTCGGCGTCGGCGAACTACAACTGCGTCCGGTGCCTGACCTACGCCTTGGCCAGCCAACTTGTCCTGACCCTGGATGGGCCCCTGAGCAGCGACGGCATGACCAGGCTCAAAGAGCTGTGGCAGGAGATCGCCGCCTACGGCAAGGACCTGCGGAACCAGCCGCTCTCGGAGATCCAGGGCCGGCTCAGCGCGTACAAGGAACAGATCATGGCGGTCATCAAGGCCGATCCGAACGCCACCCCGGCGGGGTCCGCCGGCACAGCGCCAACTCCGGGCGCCACGCCCGGCGCAACCTCCGGGGCAACCTCCGGGGCAACCTCCGGCGCCACGCCTGGTGCCGGTACCGCTGCCACGCCCGGTACGACGTCGGGAGCCACTGCCGAAACCACCCCCGGCAGCACGCAGGCCCCGGCCCCGGGACCCACGGGACCCACGGGAGCCACGGCGCCGAGTGGCGGCACGACGTCGTCCGGTCCCGCCCCGGGCTCCGGTGCCACGGAGCCGGCAGGGCAGCAACTGACGCAACCCGCGGCTCCCGCACCGGGCACGGTCTCACCGGCGCCGGTATCCACCGCGCCGCCGGCACCCTAAGTCGGGAACCCGAATCGGGTTCGGCCTGGGCCCGAATCGGTTCCGAATGGACGCAGATGGCCGGAATGAGGACTTCATTCCGGCCATCTGCGTCAGATCGGCGTCCCGACAGACCGCCACCCCGTCAGAGCGCTACCCTGTCAGGTCGGTACTTCCCTTAGATTTGCGCGTCCCTTAGATTGGGGCTTCGCTGCGCCTTCGGCCGCCGGGTACCTGCTGCCGGGCCTTCCATTCATCCGCGGGGATGGTGTACACCATTTCCGTGGCCCGTTCGTCCTTGTTGTGCCACTTGCCACCTGCCGTGATTCCAGGCCCAGCCCGGGCCGGTGAACCCGGCACCCAGGCCCCAGCACCCCGGCCCCAGCACCCGGCACCCAGCACCCAGCACCCAGCACCCAGCACCCAGCACGGAGAGGCAACACGATGAGACTAACGCTGACAGAGTTCCTCACATTGGACGGCGTGGCGCAGGGTCCTGGATCGCCCGAGGAGGATACCAGCGACGGCTTCTCACAAGGAGGTTGGTTCGTCCCCTATCTTGACGAGGAATTCATCCAGCAGGCGGCGGACTGGCTGGGTGAGGCGGATGCGTTGCTGTTCGGCCGCCGCACCTACGTCAACTTTGCGAGGGACTGGCCGAGAATCACGGACCCTGATGATCCGTTCTCTGAGAAGATGAACGGTTTGCCGAAGTACGTGGCCTCGCAGAGCCTGGCGCGGGCTGGTTGGGCGCCCACGACCATCCTGTCCGGGGACGTCCCCGCACAGGTCGCTGAGTTGAAGAGGCAGCCCGGCCGGGAGTTGCAGATCCACGGGAGTGCCCGGCTGGCCCAGTCGCTGCTGGCGAAGGGGCTGATCGACGAACTGAGGCTGGTGATCGCCCCTGTGGTGGTGGGTAACGGCAGGCAACTGTTTCCGGCCGGAGGCGCCCCGGCGGGCCTGCGTCTGGTCCGCCATGAGGCGACGCCGGGCGGACTCGCGATTCTTGTCTATGAGTCGTCCGGGCTTCCGACGTACGGGACCTATGAGCCTGGTTCGTCCGGCACCTGAGGCCCGTGGTTGAGCTTGCGGCCGATGGATGAGTCGGCCGCTACGCTGCACCCTCCTTCGTCACCGCGGCCCTCGTCACCACGGCATCCCTGCCGGCCGGGCGGGGAAGACAGCCCTCAAGGTACTCAGGCGGAGTTGACCGGGTTCAAGCGCCGGGCCCGGTCAGCGGTCCTTCCACTCGTCCGCGAGCATGGCGTACACCACTTCCGTGGCCCATTCGCCCTTGTAGTGCCATTTGTCCACCTGCCGTGATTCCAGGCGCATGCCGAGCCGTTCACAAAGCGCCGCCGAGGCTGTGTTCAGGGCATCGAGCTTGGCGTCGATGCGGTGGAATCCGAGGTCTTCAAACCCGAGCTTCAGCAGTGCCCGGGCGGCCTCGCTCGCGATGCCCCGTCCCCGCGCCTCCGGGGCCAGGCTCCAGCCGATCTCGGCCTGCCCGCACCCCTCCAGCCACTTCAGCACCACCTCGCCGAGGAGGCCGGGCGAATCCTGGGCCTCAATGGCCAGGGCCACCCAGTCGCCCTCCTTCTCGAACTCGAAGTTGGCGTACCGTCCCACCGTTTCCATCGACTGGGTGTAGCTCTTGGCCTCGCGGGGCAGGAACCGGGCGGTTTCCGGGAGCGAGTGGTAGGCATGGAAGGCATCGAGGTCGGCGGCTGCAAAACGCCGCAGCACCAGCCGCTCGGTGCGGATGGGCAGCGGAGGCAGTGGCTTGGGTTCATTCATGTCCCCAACGCTACCCATCCGTTGCTCCGGAAGCGCCGTTTTGCGCGGCCAAAAGGGCGGCTACGGAGCAACGGATGCCTGCGCGACGGCGGCGGCCGTTGCCTCCGCGATCGCCCGTTCCTCGTCAGTGGGGACTACAAGGACCGGCAGGGCCGACGTCGGGGTGGAAATGACGCGGGGTTCCCTGGACCGTTCCCGGTTCAGCCCGGCGTCGAGTTCGACGCCGAGGGCACCGAGCCGCTGCGCCACCAGGTTCCGGAACTGGTGCGAGTTCTCGCCGATTCCGGCCGTGAAGACAAGAGCCTTCGCGCCGCCCACGGCCACGTGGTAGCCGCCGATGTACTTCGCGAGCCGGTAGGACGCGACCGCCAGGGCCATGGCCGCCTTGGCATCGCCGGCTTCCGCGGCCTCCACCACGGAGCGCATGTCGTTGTTTCCGGCCAGGCCTTTGAGCCCGGACTGCCGGTTCAGCATCGAATCCAGGTCCTCGGGTGACCATCCGTTCCGGCCGAGGAAGACCAGGATGGACGGATCGAGGTCGCCGGAGCGGGTGCCCATGACGAGACCCTCGAGGGGCGTGAATCCCATGGACGTGTCGATTGACTGGCCGCCGCGGATCGCGGTGACCGAGGCGCCGTTCCCCAGGTGGGCGATCACGGCGTCGAACTCCTCGACCGGAACATCCAGCAGCGCCGCCGCCCGGTGCGCAACGTATTCGTGCGAGGTGCCGTGGAAGCCGTAGCGGCGGATCCCGTGGTTCGTGTAGAGCTCGTCCGGCACCGCATAGCGCCAGGCGTGCTCGGGCAGGGTGCGGTGGAAGGCGGTGTCGAACACGGCCACCTGCGGCAGTTCGGGCCACTTCTTCGAGATCGCGCGGATGCCGAGGACGTTGGCGGGGTTGTGCAGCGGGGCGAGCGGGTTCAGCCGCTCAATGGCCCGGGTGATCTCGTTGTTGACCAGCACCGGCTCGGCGAAGCGCTCCCCGCCGTGCACCACGCGGTGGCCGACGGCATCCAGCACGCGGTCCCCCAAGGCGTCGTGGATGGCGGCGTCCACCTGCTCCAGCGCCTGGGCGTGGTCGCGCGGGCCCTCGATCTGGCCGTCGCCCTCACCGCCGGCACCCATGCCGATCTTCTCGACCAGGCCTTCGGTGAGCACGCTGCCGGCCTCGACGTCGCGCACCTGATACTTGAGCGAAGACGAGCCAGAGTTGATGACGAGCACGAGCATGGGGCCTCCTAAGCCTTGGCTTCGACGCTACCCGAGGGTGCGCCGGGACTGGCATCACGCCGGAGCCTGGCCGAGCGCTCCGTGGGATCCACTATAAATTGCCGGACCAAATTGCCGGAACGCCAGTGGCGCCCATCCGTTGCGAAAGCCCATCCGTTGCGAAAGCCGGGCCGGGCGCCTAGAGTCGGCGGACCAACTGGACAACTCACGAAGGGGATTTCCATGACTGACGACGCGACCCAGCCGGAGGGCACCGAACCAGCGGGCACCGAACCCGCCAGCGGTTCCGGTAAACCGGATCCCACCGGCGTCGTCGGCGCGAACCCGGCCCTGGACGACACAGGAAACCCCAAGGCCGCCGAGGTCGGCGAAGCGCCCGAGGCCCCCGAGAATCTGGAGGACCTGGATCTCACGCCGGCGGGCCTGGCCGATGAGCCTGCCAAGGAGGAAGACCCCGAAAGTCCGGCGAAGCCGGAAAACAGCTGACGGAAAACAGCCGAGCCGGAACTGCTGACTATGCGCGGGCAGCCGCAGGTTCCGGCTCGGTAGCGGGCTCCACGGACTGCGCCTGCACGGCGGTGATGGCCACCGTGTTCACGATGTCCTCCACGGTGCACCCGCGGGAGAGGTCGTTAACCGGCTTCCGGAGCCCCTGCAGGACCGGCCCGACGGCGACCGCACCCGAGGACTGCTGCACTGCCTTGTAGGTGTTGTTGCCGGTGTTCAGGTCCGGGAAGATGAACACGGTTGCCTGCCCTGCCACGGACGAGCCGGGCATCTTGGACGCGGCGATGGCGGCGTCGACGGCGGCGTCGTACTGGATGGGGCCTTCAACGGCCAGATCCGGGCGGCGGTCCTTCACGACTTCGGTGGCCTGCCGGACTTTGTCCACTGCTTCCCCGGTCCCGGATCCGCCGGTGGAGTAGGACAGCATGGCCACCCGGGGCTCCACGCCGAACTGGGCTGCGGTCTCGGCTGAGGCCAGCGCGATATCCGCCAGCTGCTCCGCGTTCGGGTCAGGGTTGACCGCGCAGTCGCCGTAGACCAGCACCCGGTCCGGCATCAGCATCAGGAACACCGAGGAGACGATCTTGACGCCGTCCCGCGTCTTGACGAACTCCAGCGCGGGCCGGATGGTGTGGGCCGTGGTGTGCGCGGCACCGGACACCATACCGTCCACCACACCGAGCTGCACCATCATGGTGCCGAAGTAGCTGCCGTCGAGCATGACTTCCAGCGCCCGGGCCAGGTCCACGCCCTTGTGCGCCCGCAGCTCCGCGTACTTCTGGGCAAACTGCTGGCGCAGCTCCGACGTCGCGGGGTCCACGATGCTCATGCCGGAGAGGTCGATGCCCTGGGTGGACGCCAGCTCCCGGACCGCCGACTCATTGCCCAGGATCGTGAGGTCGCAGACGTCCCGCCGGTGCAGAATTTCGGCGGCCCGCAGGATCCGCACGTCGTTCCCCTCGGGCAGGACAATGCGCCGGCGCTGCAGCCGGGCCCGCTCAATGAGGTCGTGCAGGAACCGCAGCGGCGTCATCCGCTCCAGCCGCGGCAGGTGCAGCCGCTCCACCAGCTCGGCCTCGTCCACGCGCTTAGCCCACAGTCCCACGGCCGAGGCCACCTTGCGGCGGTGCCCGGACCAGATCTCGCTGCGGACCTCGGACACCCGTTTGGCCGTGGTGTAGGTATCGTCCGGGGCCGCGAACACGGGGAATGGCGCCTGCGCCAGCAGCGAGTAGATGTTGGGGTCCGGGGCCAGGCCGCCGGTGAGGATGAGCGCCGACGGCACCGGAAACTCCGGCGAGAACGACGACGCGAGGCACGCGACCATCACGTCCGCACGGTCACCCGGGACGATCACGAGGGCGCCGTCGTCGAGCACGTGCAGGAAGTTGGCCACGTTCATCGCCGCCACCTTGATGGAATGGACGTCGCGTTCCATGTCCTGCCGGCCGGCCACCTGGCGGATCCCAAGGGCCGAGGCCACCTCCCCGGTGGTGGGCCGTGCGATGTCCTCCAGCTCGGGGAAGACGTAGACGGGGCGGCCGGACGCGCCGGGCTTCACGGCGGCGACGATCCCGTCCACGTCCTCCGGGTCGGCCCGGTTCACCATGATGGCCAGGAGGCTGCAGTGTTCCGCCGCCAGTTCCTTGCGGGCAACCTCGACGGCGTCGGCAGCCTCCGCGACGGTCCGCCCCTTCGCGCCCACCACGGCGACGATCGAGGCGGCCAGGTTGTTCGCGAGGCGAGCGTTGAGGTCGAATTCGACGGCGGCATCCTGGCCGGTGAGGTCCGTCCCCTCCACAATCACCACGTCGCAGTGGCGGGACATTTCGGCGAAGATCTCCACGCAGCGGGCGTCGATCTCGGCCCTGTTGCCCTCGGCCAGCAGCCCGCGGACCTCGGCAAACGTCAGGCCGCCGCGGCAGCGCTGGTCATCAAGATCGAACCGGGCCCTCATCAGCGCCACCATCGGGTCCGCCGCGGCGTCGTTGCCGTGAACCACAGGCTTGAAGAATCCGATCCGGTCCGCGTGCCGGTGGAGGGTGTCCGCCAACCCCAGCGCTATGAGGGACTTGCCGGAGCCCGGGGTGGTCGCGCTGACGTAAATTCCTTTGGCCATGTGTCCCAGCATACTTACACCCCTTGACAGCGGGCACCCACATGGGATTACCTAATGAACATTCGGTAAATAAAGCTGGAGGCAACGACGCATGGCTGAACTGACGGTTTCCGGGGCCACCCACCCCATCCTGAAAGACGACTACGCCTCGGAATGGATGGGCATCGAAGTCCTGGCGCTGGACGACGGGCATGCCACGATCCGCATGACGCTCCGGCAGGAAATGCTCAACGGCTTCGGCATGGCCCACGGCGGAATGATCTTCGCCTTCGGCGACACCGCCTTCGCCCTCGCCTGCAACCCGGCCAGCCCGAAACCCGGCGAAGCCGGGATCGACAGCGGCAACATCACGGTTGCTGCCGGCGTCGACATCAACTTCCTGAAGCCCGCCTTCCGCGGACAGGTGCTGACCGCCGTCGCGAACCGCCGCGCCAGCACCGGACGCAGCGGGCTGTACGACATCCAGATCTACGCCGCCGACCCTGGCGCGGGCATCCCGGCGGCGGCACCGGCCGGCGCGGCCCCCGCAGCAACCCTTCCGGGCCAGCTCCCCACCGATACCGCTACCGACGCCCCTACGTGGGAACTCATCGCCGAGTTCCGCGGCCGCAGCCGCACCATCTCCAAGAAATAGAAACAGGGAACCACTGATGACCCAAGAAACTGCCGCCGCCACTACCGACGCTGTCCTGGACCGCGAGGAGACCATCTCCCGCGACGAGCTCGAGGCGCTCCAGCTCAGCCGCCTGCAGCACACCGTGGCCTACGCCTATGACCGCGTCCCCCTGTACAAGCGCAAGTTCGACGAGGCCGGCGTCCACCCGACGGACCTGCGTGAACTCTCCGACCTCGGCAAGTTCCCCTTCACCACCAAGGAGGACCTCCGCCTCGAGTACCCCTTCGGCATGTTCGCCGTGCCGCAGAACGAGGTAGCGCGGATCCATGCCAGCTCCGGCACCACGGGCCGCGCCACCGTGGTGGGCTACACGAAGAAGGACCTCGCCGACTGGGCCAAGCTTGTGGCCCGCTCGCTGCGCGCCTCCGGCGTCCGGCCCGGCATGAAGGTGCACAACGCTTACGGCTATGGCCTGTTCACCGGCGGCATGGGCGCCCACGCCGGCGCCGAGGCCCTCGGCTGCACCGTCATCCCGATCTCCGGCGGCCAGACCGAGCGCCAGATCACCCTCATCCAGGACTTCAAGCCCGATGCCATCCTGGCCACCCCCACCTACCTGCTGACCATCGCCGACGCCATGATCAAGCAGGGCATCGACCCGGCCTCCACGTCGCTGAAGTACGCGGTCCTGGGCGCCGAGCCGTGGACCGAGGAAATGCGGCACGAGCTCGAGACCACCATGAACCTCAAGGCCTGCGACATCTACGGCCTCTCCGAGGTCATGGGCCCGGGCGTCGCCGGCGAAGCCGTGGAAACGCAGGACGGCAGCCACATCTGGGAGGACCACTTCCGGCCCGAAATCATCGACGCCTTTGACCCCACCGTAGTGCTGGGCGACGGCGAACCGGGCGAGCTGGTGTTCACCTCGCTCACCAAGGAGGCGCTGCCGATCATCCGGTACCGCACCAAGGACCTCACGCGGCTCCTGCCCGGCACCGCACGGCCGGCACACCGCCGCATGGGCCGCATCACCGGCCGCAGCGACGACATGATCATCCTGCGCGGGGTGAACCTGTTCCCGTCCCAGATCGAGGAGATCGCCCTGCGCATCCCCGAGCTCAGCCCGCACTTCCAGCTGGAGCTGACCCGGCCCGAGGGCCTGCGCATGGACCAGCTGACCGTCAAGATCGAGCGCCGCGACACCGTCACCGTCGAGGGCGCCACGGCCGCCGCCAAGGTCCTGCAGCAGCAGATCAAGATCCACGTCGGCTCCTCCTGCACCGTCGACGTCGTCGACCCCGGCTCGCTGGAGCGGTCCAACGGCAAGCTGCGCCGGATCTACGACATGCGCCCCAAGGGCTGAGTGAGCACCAGATCGTGAGAAACTAGCCACTATGCCCAGCACAGCAACCACCACCAAGCGCGGCCGCCCCGGCTATGACCAGCAGTCGGTGCTGGTCATCGCCGTCGACGTCTTCAACCGCCACGGCTACGATGCCACCTCGATGGGTATCCTTGCTGAGAACCTGGGCATCTCCAAGTCCGCGATCTACCACCACGTCCCGTCCAAGGGCGACCTGCTGAAGCTCGCCCTGGACCACGCCCTGGGCGGGCTCGAGGCGATCCTGGACCAGCCCGGGGCAACCTCCGGTTCGGCCGATGCCCGGCTGGAGTTCGTGGTCCGCCAGACCATCTCGGTGCTGGTGGAGCGGCTGCCCTTCGTGACGCTGCTGCTGCGCCTGCGCGGGAACACGGAGATCGAGCGGGATGCGTTGGAACGGCGCCGCACCTTCGACCACAAGGTCGCCGCATTGATTTCCGAGGCTCGGGATGAGGGCTCGCTCCGCCAGGACATTGACCCCCGCACCGTCACCCGGCTGCTGTTCGGCACCATCAACTCGATCGTCGAGTGGTACAAGCCGGGCGGCTCGCTGTCCCCGGAGAAGCTGTCCGACGACGTCATCACCATGGCGTTCCACGGCCTTCACGTCCCCCGCTGACCGCCTGCCGGCCGGCGGGGGGCCGGGTCAGTCGTTGACGGCGGGATAACGGACGCCCACCCTGTAGTCATGGCCACGAAGATATCTGACGTCCTCTTCAGCACGTTCCCCGATTTGCGTTACCAGCCCACCGCGAAAAGGGTCCGTGCCATGGTGGGCGGGCGTGCCGTCGTCGACACTCTGGGTGCGCTCTTGGTGTGGGAGCCCAAACGCATCACCCCCGTCTACGCCGTTTCCGAAGGCGACCTCCGTGCCCAATTGGCGCCGCCGGGGCAGCAGGCGGGCGACGTCCCGGAACACGGCTTCCGAGTGAGCCGGGAGGGGCCGCGGGCGCTGGATCCGCGCACGGCGTTCGGCAGGCACACGGCGGCCGGTGAGGAGCTCGACGTCGTCGCTCCCCATGCGAGGCTGCCCCGCGCTGCCTTCCGGCCGGCGGACCCCGACCTCGCCGGCTACGTGGTGCTGGATTTCAACGCTTTCGACTGGCTCGAGGACGACGAGGAGATCATCGGCCACCCACGTGATCCGTTCCACCGTGTGGACATCCGGGCGTCCTCGCTCACCGTTGAGGTAGGGCTCGACGGCGTAACGCTCGCCACGACGAACGGCGCGCAGCTGCTCTACGAAACCATGCTGCCGGTGCGCTACTACATTCCGCCGTCGGATGTGCGGCTGGATCTGATGCAAGAGAGCCCCAAACGGACCATTTGCCCGTACAAGGGCCAGGCGAGCTACTGGAGCTACCCGGGTTCCGAGCAGGGCAGGAACGTCGCGTGGAGCTATGACCGGCGGTTCCGCGACGCCGCCCAAATCCACGGACTTGTCAGTTTCTTCAATGAGCGAGTGGACATCACGGTGGACGGCGTCCGGCAGGAGCGCCCGGTCACGCCGTGGTCACGCCCGGACGGAGCGGGGGCACCCGGGGTGTGACCGCAACGCTTTGGTTCTCTTTCACCCGCATTGGGTGACGACTGCCCCCTTGGAAGGGTTTAGCTTGGAGAACATCTGAAGGACCACCTCTATCGCTTGTGAGACCTCGCTAAAGGCTCCCGCCGTCTGGCGGAAGGAGGAGGGATGATGTTCTGCTCGTTGATCATCGGTGACCCGCGGTGTTGCCGGCCGGGCACGCCGCCCCGACCTGGAAGAAGGACATTCGGGGTCACCCGGATCGTCACAGTCGCGCCGGGTTGCCGGGAATGAGCGAGCCTGCCGCATCGCCGCCCAGTTTCGATCCGGCCGTCGTCATTCGTTCCAGGGCGTACATCTCTGCGCTCGTGCTGGCTGCGGTCTTGGGCGTTCCCATCTCGGTCATTGCGTACGGCTTTCTCGCTTTGGTCGCGGTTGTCCAGCAGTACGTCTTCGTCGGCCTGCCTGAACAAGTCCTCGGGGGTCCCGTTCCTGCCTGGTGGCCGGTTCCGTGGTTGGTGCTGTGTGGGCTGTTGACGGCGTCGACCATCCGGTATCTGCCGGGAACCGGGGGCCACTCACCGGCTTTCGGCTTCAAGACGGGCGGCGGTCCGCCCAGCGGCCGGGAGCTCGTGGGCATTGTTCTCGCGGCGCTGACCACGCTCAGCCTGGGTGCGGTGCTCGGGCCGGAGGGTCCGTTGATCGCGATCGGTGGCGGCCTCGGGGCGTTGGCGGTGCACCTGGCGAAGAAGGACGCTCCGCCGATGGCCCTGACGATCATGGCGTCGGCTGGCAGCTTCGCAGCGATCAGTACCCTGCTCGGGTCCCCCGTGCTCGGTGCATTCCTGATCATGGAGGCCGCCGGGATCGGGGGAATGACGCTGAGCCTGATGGCCCTGCCCGGACTGCTCGCGTCCGGCGTCGGGGCGCTGGTGTTCGTCGGCCTGGACGGCTGGACCGGGCTGGGCAGCTTCTCGCTGGCGCTGCCCGTCGTGCCGCCTGCTGTGCCGCCGACCCTGGCGACGCTGGGCTGGGCGGTGATCATGGGCGTCGTCGGTGCGCTGTTGGGATGGTTGATCCGCTGGGTCGGGCTCTCGCTTCGTCCGCTCGTGCACCTGAACCGGATGTTGGTGACCTCCGGGCTCGGCCTGCTGATCGGTCTTGCCGCAATGGCCTACCAGTTGATCTCTGGGAACAGCTTCACGCAGGTCTTGTTTTCGGGGCAGGACGCCCTTCCGGATCTGGTCGAACACGCCACGGACTACTCGCTTGCGGCGCTCCTCCTGCTGATCGTTTGTAAGGCCTTGGCCTACGGGCTCTCCCTGAGCGCTTTTCGTGGTGGGCCCGTGTTCCCTTCGATGTTCATCGGTGCGGCGCTCGGTATTGTCGCGAGCGGGTTGCCCGGAATGAATCTCGCGGCAGGACTCGGCATGGGCATGGGAGCCATGTGCGCAGCCATGCTGCGGCTGCCGTTGACGTCGACCCTGCTGGCCACGCTGCTGCTGGGAGTGGACGGTGTGGCGGTAACACCGCAGGTGGTGGTGGCGGTGGCGGTGGCCTTCGTGATCTCCAACGTGCTCCCGGTCCCGGGCCCGAAAGGGCCCGTGGCGTCTGACGCTGGCGGCAAGGTCCACCATCGGGCTGCCTCGAGGGCCGACAATGACTGAGATCTCGAGCGCGGGCCGTTTGACCGTACGGGACCGGTGGACCGCCTGGTTGTTCATCATTGGCTCGAGTCTGTTCGCCCTGGGAGCGGTGCCGCTATACGCCGAGGCCGTGGGATTGCGCTTGTGTGCAGCCACGTTCTTCGTCGGTTCGCTGTTCTTCACCTGTGCGGCGTTCCTGCAGTACCGCGAAGCCGTTGACGCGCTCCCGGCCGTGGGTGCCACGCGGCGCCATTCGTTTTGGGTATGGGCGCCACGGAATCTCGGCTGGCTTGCTGGCGCGGTTCAACTTGCCGGCACGCTGTGGTTCAACTGGAGTACGGCAAACGCAATGCGGGTCAATCTCAGTGCGGCGCTGACCGAGCAGCAAGTGTGGCGACCCGACGCTTTGGGGTCAGTCGCCTTCCTCGTTTCAAGCGGGGTGGCGTTGCGGGATGCCGGTCGCGGCGCCATTGCCGGCCGGCCCAGGACTCGAACGTGGAAGATCGGCGTGATCAACGTGGCCGGCTCCGTTGCGTTCGGCATCTCGGCTGTCGCGGCGTTTGTCATACCGTCGAGCGGCGATGTCTGGAACGCCGAGCTGTCCAATCTCGGCACATTTGTGGGAGGCCTGTGCTTTCTCACCGGCGCGATTCTGATGCTGAGTCCAGAATCCACCGACGCCTCGACTCCTGCAAGCCGTGGAGCTCATCCGTAACCCCCTTTCAACAGTCTCTTTAGGAGAAGTGATGTCAATAAATTCCCAGCCGGCGGACGCCGACGTGGCACTGTTCGGCAACCGATTTGTCACCCAGGAGGTTCCGAGCCGGGAGTTCCCGGAGACCGGCATTCCTGCTGAGGACGCTTTGCGGCTGGTGTCGGAGGACCTGGCGCTGGAGGGTGATCCGGCCCGGAACCTGGCGACCTTCGTAACGACATGGATGGAGCCGCAGGCCCAGCAGATCATCGCAGCGAACCTACACCGCAATTTCATCGACCACGCCGAATATCCCCGCACGGCCGAAATCGAGCAGCGCTGCATTCGGATGCTCGCAGATCTTTTCCACGCTCCCGGCGAGACGACGGGCGCCCGGACCCAGGGATCGTCCGAGGCGATCATGCTCGGCGGCCTGTCCCTGAAGTGGAACTGGCGCAAGCGCCGCGAGGCCGCCGGCGCATCGACGTCGAGCCCTAACCTGGTGTTCGGCGGCGACGTGCATGTTGTGTGGGAGAAGTTCTGCCGCTACTTCGACGTCGAGCCGCGGATCGTGCCCCTGCAGCCGGGGAAGTACACGATCGGCCCGGAGGACGTGCAGGCCCATATCGATGAGAACACCATCGGCGTCGCAGCCGTGCTGGGCACGACGTTCACCGGGCACAAAGACGACATCGTCGGCATCAACGACCTGCTGGTCCGGATCAAGGGTGAGCGGGGCCTTGATGTGCCGCTGCACGTGGACGGGGCCAGTGGGGGGTTTGTCTGGCCCTTCCTGTACCCGGACTCCGAGTGGGACTTCCGGCTCGAGCAGGTCCGCTCGATCAATGTCTCCGGGCACAAGTTCGGACTGGTCTATCCCGGCATCGGCTGGCTGATCTTCCGGGAGAAGGCCGACCTGGCCAAGGACCTTGTTTTTGAGGAGAACTACCTCGGCAAGACCGACTCGACGTTCACCCTGAACTTCTCCACCGGCTCGTCGATGGTTCTCGCCCAGTACTACAACTTCGTGCGCTATGGCCGCGCCGGCTACACCTACATCATGCAGAACATGCAGACCAACGCCCGCGCCCTCGCCGAGAAGTTGGAGGCCATGGGCCGGTTCGAGATCATCGGCCCCGACGAGGAGCAGCTTCCCCTGGTTGCGTTCCGGCTCGCCGGCGACCCCGGTTACGACGAGTTCGACATTGCCTGGCAGCTCTCGGCCGAACGCGGCTGGATGGTGCCGGCCTACACCCTGCCGCCGAACGCCCAGGACGTGACGATCATGCGTGCGCTGGTCAAGGAAACGATGAGCCGCGAGCACGTCGACACGCTCGCCCGGGATATCGAGGAGGCGTGCTCAACACTCGCAAAGAAGGGCGGCGCGCACGAATCCGAACGAAAGAAGATCGTCACCGGACCCGGGCATTGACCGGGTGGCGCCAACAATGAGCACGGTGGAGGAACAGTCGGTCATTTCTTCTCCCTGACTGCGGCCGCTGCCGTTTCGCGCTGGGTGGCGGCCCAGCTGGCGAGGACTTTCAGGGCGTCCTCGGAGGGTGTCCCGGGATCTGCCGTGTAGACGTTGATGCGCAGTCCTGGGTCCGCGGGCAGTTCCAGTGCTTCGAAGCTCAGGTCCAGGTCCCCCACGATCGGGTGGTGAAGCCGTTTGCGGCCGGTGCGGTGGTACTTCACGTCGTGCCTCGCCCACCGGGTGCGGAACTCCTCGCTGCGGGTCGAAAGCTCTCCGATCAGGTCCGTGAGGTCTCTGTCGTAGGGGTTTTTCCCGGCGGTGGACCTCAGGACCGCGACGATGTCGTCCGCGCTGCGTTCCCAATCGGCGAAGAACTCCCGCGCTTTCGGGTTCAGGAAGGTGAACCGTGCACTGTTCGGCGGAGTCACCTGCTCAGCCATCATGTCCAGGTAGAGCGCACGGCCGAGTTCGTTGGCGGCAAGGACATCCCCGCGGTCGTTGCGGACCCAGGCCGGCGCCGTCGTGATCGCATCAATGACGCGTTGCACGCTCGGCCGCACCGTCTGCGGGCTGCGCTTTCGCCGCACCCGGGGAGCGGCCGTGGCCGCGCGGGCCAGGTCAAAAAGGTGGGCCGTCTCGGCGTCGTCAAGCTTCAGTGCACGGCAGAGGGCTTCAAGGACGCTGTCCGAGGCGCCGGAGAGGTTTCCGCGCTCAAGGCGTATGTAGTAATCGATGCTCATCCCGGCGAGCATCGCGACTTCCTCGCGGCGCAGCCCGGTAACGCGGCGGTTTCCGCCGTAGACCGGGAGGCCGGCCTCCTCCGGCGTGATCCTGGCACGGCGGGAGGTCAGGAACTTCCGCACGTCGTCGCTGTGTGTCATGGCCTCCACGCTACCCGCGGCCAATGCGACGAGGGAGGCACTGGCATTACCCGGAACGACCGTGACTCCCCGCCATTGGGAAATCACGGTTCCATGGAAAACATGAATCCTGCACCCGCAACTACTGCCCACCCGGCGGCGATCCTGGCGATCATCCTCGCCAGCTACCTGACACCGCTCGGGGCCGCACCCGCACCCCTGGCCGAGGCCGCCCGCTGACCTGGCTACATCCGAAAAGGGGGTACTCACGTGCCCTCCCATAATCCCGCACACCTGAATACCGTGAAAGGCATGCACATGGAACTTACTCTCAATAACGGCGTCACGATGCCCGCCCTCGGACTGGGCGTCTTCCAAAGCGCGCCGGAGCAAACGACGGCGGCCGTCGAAGCGGCGCTGGCGGCCGGCTACCGGCACATCGACACTGCCGCGGCGTACGGCAACGAGCGGGAGGTCGGTGAGGGCATCCGCAACTCGGGCCTGGACCGTTCCGACGTGTTCATCGAGACCAAAGTCTGGGTCAGTGACTACGGCTACGACCAGACGTTGCACGCCTGGGAAAAGGCTGTTGGCAAGCTCGGCGTCGACTACCTGGACCTGTTCATCCTGCATCAGCCCGCCCCCGACCGCTTCGAAAGAACCGTCGGCGCGTACAAGGCCCTGGAGACCCTGCTTGCTGACGGGCGCGTCCGGGCGATCGGTGTCAGCAACTTCATGCCGCATCACCTGGAGCAGCTGCTGGCGGCCACAGACGTCGTCCCGGCGGTGAACCAGATTGAGCTGCACCCGTACTTCGCCCAGCCGGCCGTCCAGGCAACGGACACCGAACACGGCATCCTTACCCAGGCGTGGTCACCGATCGGCGGCATCACTTTTTACCCCGGATGGGGCGAGAAGCGCAGGAACGTGATGGAAGACCCGACGATCGCCGGCATCGGACAAACACACGGAAAGAGCCCCGCCCAGGTCATGATCCGCTGGCACCTGCAGCAGGGCCGCTCAGCCATCCCGAAGTCGACCAACCCCGCACGCATCGCCGAGAACTTCGACGTCTTCGACTTCGAACTCGGCGCCGACGAACTCGCCGCCATCGACGCCCTCGACACCGGTGTGCGCAACGGACCGGACCCCGACGAGGCCCGCGAAGAGCGTTTCGCCATGGTCATCCCCGAAGCCTGAGACCGAGAGAAGCCACCACCATGGAATACCGTCCCCTTGGCCGCACAGGCGTGCAGGTCAGTCCCCTATGCCTCGGCGCGATGATGTTCGGCCCCTGGGGCAACAACGACACCGCGGACTCCATTCGAATCATCCACCGCGCCCTCGACGCGGGCATTAACTTCATCGACACCGCCGATGTCTACTCCGGCGGGGCATCCGAGGAAATCGTCGGGCAGGCACTGGAGGGCCGGCGTGAGGCCGTGTTCCTCGCCACGAAGTTCTTCATGCCCATGAGCGAAGACGATCCCAACCAGCGGGGTGGATCCCGCCGCTGGATCATGCGGGCGGTGGAAGACTCCCTACGCCGCTTGAACACCGACTACATCGACCTCTACCAGGTGCACCGGCCCAGCCCGGATACCGACGTCGAGGAGACTCTCGGCGCCCTCACTGATCTGGTCCGCCAGGGGAAGGTGCGGTACATCGGCTCCTCGTCGTATTCCGGGTCGCAGATCGTGGAAGCCCAGTGGGCATCCCGGGAACGCAACCTGGAGCGGTTTGTCACCGAGCAGCCGCCGTACTCGATCCTGGTCCGCGGCATCGAGGAGGACATCCTTCCCACGGTGCAGCGCCACGGCATGGGAACCCTCACCTACAGCCCGCTCAGCGGCGGCTGGCTCTCCGGGCGCTGGCGTAAAAACGCAGCCTCCGTGCCCACCTCAACCGCGCGTCCGAACGCCCGGTTCGACATGACGAGCCCGGCCAACCAGCGCAAGCTCGACATCGTCGAAGAACTCGCCCAGCTGGCCGAACAAGCCGGATTGACGCTCATCGAACTGGCCATCGCCTTCGCGATCAACCACCCCGGCGTCACAGCCGCCATCGTCGGACCCCGCACCATGGAACAGCTCGAGTCCTACCTGCCCGCCGCGGACATCACCTTGGCCAGCGACGTGCTGAACCGCATCGACCAGCTCGTCGCACCCGGCGTTACCGTCAACCCCGACGACAACAGCTACGGCACCAACGAACTCACGCCCCTGGCGCGGCGACGGAAGCAACTGTGACCGCCGAGGCGCCTGAAGCCCTGCATGAAGCTCTGTGCAGCAGTTCGAGCTTCCACTGAAAGAAGGAACATCATGACTGACCAACCCCAACAGATCGGCGGCGGCCGGAACATGTTCGGAGACTTCGCCCCGAAGCTCGCCGAGCTCACCGACGACGTCCTGTTCGCGGACGTCTGGAACCGCCCGGAGCTTCCGGCCCGTGACCGCAGCCTTATCACCGTCGCCGTTCTCACCGCCGGCGGCAACACCGAACAGCTCGGCTTCCACCTTGGTCGCGCCATTGAGAACGGCGTCACCCGGGAAGAACTCATCGAAGCCATCACCCATGTCACGCTCTACGCAGGCTGGCCCAAGGGCATGGCCGCCATGGGCGTCGCCAAGCGGCTCTTCACCGAGAGCAAGTAAGGATCACCATGAACATCGAACCCACTGTCCCCACTGCGAAGAACCCGCCGGCCCGGTTCGCCGGCGACGTCTGGCTCGATCCGATCGCGCTCCCGCACGAGCCGGATCAGACGATGGTGGTCGCGACCGTCCGTTTCGCGCCCGGAGCCCGCACCGCCTGGCACTCCCACGAACACGGCCAGTACCTCCGCGTCACCCAGGGAGTTGGCCGGTTCGGAACCCGGGACGGCAAGATCGTCGAAGTCCACCCCGGCCAGACGCTCTACACGCCGCCCGGCGAGGAGCACTGGCACGCGGCCGCCCCTGGCTGCTTCATGGAACATATCGCGATGCTCCAGAACGGCGAGGACGCAGCGACGACCACCACGTGGGGCGAGCACATCACCGACGACGAGTACAACGGAAGCTGACCAG
Source organism: Arthrobacter sp. 10N44_2 (assembly GCF_056394385.1). NCBI lineage: Bacteria > Bacillati > Actinomycetota > Actinomycetes > Micrococcales > Micrococcaceae > Arthrobacter > Arthrobacter sp. 10N44_2. Next base: position 75,105 of record NZ_JBFTHT010000007.1, read on the forward strand.
CCCGCGAACCAATTGCAGGGACGCAGCTGAGGACAATCCCTCTCGCGAACCTGGGCCTGGGCGCCACCGGAAGGCGGCGAGGCGCCCTGGATGGCCGCGGGCAACAGAAAAGGGCGCCCCGCTGAGCCGGAGCGCCCGAAAATCCGCCGTTGCCCGCCGTTTAGAGCTGGTAATCAGCTGCCGTGGTGATGTTCTCGTGCACGCACAGAATATTGTGCTCGGAGTCCATGAACCAGGCGCACTTCTCTGAATCAGTTGTACAAATATGGTTCTCGGTCTTGAGGTCCGGGCGATCGTAGTCCTGGAACATGACGCCCTTGGCTTCCATTTCCTGGACCGTGCGCTCGATCTCGCTGACTTCGAAGCTCAGGGTGGTGTGCTCTGAATGCATTCCATCCTTGACTGGCATCAGCTGCAGCATTGGGCCGCCTTCTGAGCCGAACAATTCGCTTCCGTCATCTGCCACGCCACGGTGCGGGAGCCCCAAAGTGTCCGCGTAGAAATGCCGGGCACGCGCTGCATCATCAACTGGCAGGACTGTTGTGGCTTTATTGAGTACTAGGGTCATTTCGCCACCTCCTACGAGCAAGATTTTACGCCGGAGCGGGATGGAAAGAGCCCGCCAATTGCTCCCTGCACGGCGAAGCCCGCCCCTGTCCCTCCCCGGTTGCCCTATCACTTGTGGCGGTCATTTCGACCTTTTGGCAGCCACAAGTGATAGCGCAACGGGAGGTAAGGCGGGAGTGAGCGGGACGGGCTACTTCTCTACGAGGGTCAGGACGTCGTAGGTCGCGACGATTTCGTCGTTCTGGTTGGTCAGGACGGCGTCCCAGCCCACCTCGCCGTACTCGTCGGTCTCGCGCGGGGTGATCTTCTTGGCCGTCAGGGTCACGCGGATGGAATCGCCCGCGGCCACGGGGGTGATGAACCGCAGGTTCTCCAGGCCGTAGTTGGCCAGGACCGGTCCCGGTGCGGGCTCCACGAACAGGCCGGCTGCCCAGCTGAGCAGGAGGTAGCCGTGCGCCACGATGCCCGGGAAGAAGGGGTTGGCCGCGGCGGCTTCCTGGTTGGTGTGGGCGTAGAAGGTGTCGCCGGTGGAGTTCGCGAACTTGGTGATTTCCTCCAGCGAGACCTCGCGCAGCTCCGAGCGGATGGCGTCGCCGATGTGCAGGGTGGCGAGGGATTTCCGGAACGGGTGCTGGCCCTCGGTCTCGAGCGTGAAGTTGCGGTCCGCTCCGGTGTGCCAGAGCCCTGTGACGGCGGTGAGCATGTTCGGCGAGCCCTGGATGGCGGTGCGCTGCATGTGGTGCATCACCGAGCGGATGCCGCCGAGCTCTTCGCCGCCGCCGGCGCGGCCGGGACCGCCGTGGACCAGGTGCGGGACCGGGGAGCCGTGGCCGGTGGAGCTGCGGGCGTCCTCGCGGTTGAGCATGAGCACGCGGCCGTGGTGGGCCGCGATGCCGGTGACCAGCTGCTGGGCCACGGCGGGATCGTTCGTGCAGACCGTGGCGACCAGCGAGCCGCCGCCGCGGGCGGCGAGGCGGACGGCGTCGGCCAGGTCGGTGTAGCCGATCACCGAGGACACCGGGCCGAAGGCCTCCAGCGAGTGGACCTCCTCGGCTTCCGGGTTGGCCCAGCTCAGCAGGACCGGGGACATGAAGGCGCCGCCGTCGACGACGCCGATGCTGCCGTCCGCGCTGGTGACCTTGGGCGCGTCGAGCGTGCCGTAGGCGAGCTCCCCGCCGGCGTCGAGCATGGACTGGACGGCGGCGCGCACGTCTGCGAGCTGCTCAAGGGAGGCCAGGGCGCCCATGGTGACTCCCTCGGCGCGGGGATCACCGAGCACGACGCGTTCGCGGATGCGGTCCCCCACGGCGGCGGTGACGTCGGCGACGACTTCCTGCGGCACGATCGCGCGGCGGATCGAGGTGCATTTCTGGCCGGCCTTGGCGGTCATCTCGGTGACGAGGGACTTGATGAAGGCGTCGAATTCCGGTGTGCCCTTGACCGCATCCGGGCCCAGGATCGCGGCATTCAGGGAGTCGGTCTCGGACGTGAAGCGGACCCCGCCCTTGACCACATTGGGGTGCGACTTGAGCGTGTTGGCGGTCGACGCGGAGCCGGTGAAGGCCACGAGGTCGCGGTAGTCCAGGTGGTCCAGCAGCGTACGGACCGAGCCGGAAATCAGCTGCAGCGAGCCGGTGGGCAGGATGCCGGATTCGTCGATCGCCTTGACCACGGCGGCGGCCACGTACCCGGTGGGGGTGGCGGGTTTGACGATGGTGGGGACGCCGGCGAGGAAGGCCGGGGCAAGCTTCTCCAGCATGCCCCAGACAGGGAAGTTGAAGGCGTTAATCTGCACGGCGACGCCGGGGATGCGGGTGTAGATGTGCTCACCGGCGAACGAGCCGTCGCGGGACAGCACCTCCATGGGGCCATCCACCACCACCTGGGAGTTGGGCAGCTCCCGGCGGCCCTTGGACCCGAAGGTGAACAGGACGCCGATGCCGCCGTCGATGTCGATCATGGAGTCGATCTTGGTAGCGCCGGTCTGCGCCGAGAGCGCGTAGAACTCCTCGCGGCGGCCATTGAGGTACTGCGCCAGTTCCTTGAGCTTGAGCGCGCGCTGGTGGAAGGTCAGCGTGCCAAGTTCCGCCTGGCCGGTGGTGCGGCCATAATCCACGACGGCGGCGAGGTCGAGCCCCTCGGTGCTCACCTTCGCCAGGAGCTCGCCGGTGCTGGCGTCCAGTACCGGCGCCGCGCCGGCGGCGGCGGCGTCGTCGGGAGTCCACCAGGAACCCCGGATGAAACTGGGAACGATCTCGACAGTGTCTACTGTGGGTGCGGCTGTGGTGGTCATCGTTGACGGGTCCTTCCAACGGGGGAGCAAGATCAACACGGCCGGAACATTACTGACCGTCCGTTCGGTAATATGATCTACAGTACATGAATGAGGCCTGCCGCACACTAGCCGCGGCGGCACCGACCGTCCGGGACCCGGCCGGCCGGCAACAAAGGAGACGCTATGACGCCCGAGACCGGCAGCACCGAGTTGTGGAAAATCACCCTGGGGGAACTCGACGAGAAGATGGGCGTGAAGATCGTCGAGGAGTCCGTGGACCGCGTGGTCGCGACCATGCCGGTGGAGGGCAACCGGCAGTCGTTCGGGCTCCTGCACGGCGGCGCCTCACTGGCCGTGGGCGAGGCCGTGGGGTCCTGGGCCGCCGTCATCCACGCCAGCACCCTGGGCAAGACGGCGGTGGGCGTCGACGTCTCGGCCACGCACCACAAGTCGGCCCGCGAGGGACTGATCACGATCACGGCCACCCCCATCCATCTGGGCGGCACCCTGACCACCCACGAGGTGCTGATCACGAACGAGACCGGCCAGCGAATCTGCACGCTGCGGATCACCAACCTGCTGCTGGACCGCAAGGCCTGACTTCTGCCCCGAACCCTCTGGGTCGCCGGAGACCTCCGGGGTCGCTGTAACGTTCCGGCGACCCGGGAGCTTTCCGGCTAACTCGGGCCCAGGGCGGGAGGCCGTCTACACCGGACCCCACTCCCGATGTAGGGCCGATCGGCCCGGAAGGCGCGGTGCCGCGGCTGTTAGCTTGGAAGTGCTGAGTCGCCCGGCACCGCCGGGTATCACCGGTCTCACCGGAAGGGATCCACCATGCTCTCAGACACCTCACTTCCCGTCATTCAGGCAACGCTGCCCGTAGTCGGCGAGCACATCGAGGAGATCGCCAAGCGCTTCTACAAACATATGTTCGAGGCGCAGCCGGATCTTCTGGACGGGCTCTTCAACCGGGGAAACCAGGCGGACGGCCGCCAGCAGCAGGCGCTCGCCGGATCCATCGCGGCCTTCGCCGGCATGCTCGTGGAGAAACCGGACCAGGTGCCGGACCATCTGCTCTCCCGGGTGGCCCACAAACACGTCTCGCTGGGACTAAGCCCGGACCAGTACCAGATTGTCCACGACTACCTCATGTGGGCGATCGTGGATGTTCTGGGCGATGCCGTCACTCCCGAGGTCGCCGCCGCCTGGGACGAGGTCTACTGGCTGATGGCGAACCTGCTCATCAACAAGGAGCGCGGGCTGTACAACGCAGTGCACCTCTCCCCCGAGACCATTTGGCGGACGTGGCGGGTGGTGCAGCGGATCCAGGAGACCGCCGACGTCGTCTCGTTCGTCGTCGAGCGGACCGACGAGCGGGACGTCAAGCCGTCCCTGCCCGGGCAGTACGTGACCCTCAAGATGACCATGCCCGACGGCGTACAGCAGCCCCGGCAGTACAGCCTGACCAAGGCCGACGACGGGCAGCACCGGCAGTTCGCCGTCAAGAGGGTCCACGGACTTACGACTCCCGACGGCGAGATGTCCAGTCTGCTCCACAATGACGTCCAGGTAGGCGACGAGGTGGTGCTCTCAGCTCCGTTCGGCGACGTTGTGCTGGAGTACACGGACCGGCCCCTGGTCATGGCCAGCGCGGGAATCGGCATCACGCCCATGGCCGGAATGCTCTCCCACTTGGTACAGTCCGGTTCACGCCGCCAGGTGGTGCTGCTGCATGCCGATGACAGCGAGGCATCCTTCCCGCTCCGCGCTCAGGTCAGGGAGGATCTGGCGAAACTCGCGGACGGGACCCTGACGACGTCGTTCCTGACTCCCGCGGGGACAGCGGAGACCGGCGGGACGGGCGAGGGAGCCGGGGCGCGCGAAACCGGCGAGGCGGGCGGTACCGGCGGGGCGTCCGGGGTGGCCGAAACCGGCGAGAGGGCCGGGGCGGGCAGTTCCGTGTTCTCCGGTTTCATGGACGTCAGCGACGTAGAACTCCCGGAGGACGCCGAGTACTACCTCTGCGGTCCCCTGCCGTTCCTGAAGTCGGTTCGGAGCACCTTGATTGCCGGTGGCGTCCCCGCGAAGGACATTCAGTACGAGGTTTTCGGCCCGGATCTCTGGCTGGCTGACTTCCAGTAACCCGCGGCTCGCTGTTCCTCCCGAATGCGCGGATTCGCCCAAAGCTTGCGGGGTCGCCGTAGCCGTACGGCGACCCCGCGGCTTTCCGGCGAGCCCGGGCTTGGAGGCCCCGGCTAACGCACCGCCCGGCGCCGGCCGAACGCCACGAAGGCCGCGCCGAGCAGCAGGACTCCGGCGCCGAGACCCGCTAAGGGCAGGAGCCCGCCGGCGCCCGTGCTCGCTAGCTGGCCTGAGGTGCCCGGCGTGTTGCCTGGTGCCGTGTTGTCCGGTGATGCGCTGCCCGCTGCCGCGCCGCCCACAATGACGGAGGTGTCCGACGGCTGGGCGGGAGCTTGCGCCGGTTTGACCGGTCCGGCGGGAGCCCCGGCAGGGTTGGCGGGCTGTTGCGGGACCGCCGGGTGGCCAGGCGTTGCCGGCTGCACGGATCCCGGTGTCCCGGCGGGCGGCCCGGTCGGAGTGCCCCCGGAAACGGGCGTGGCCTCGACGCTGAACGCCACGGCTGCCGGCGGCGATGCGACGCCGTCAATGGTTTGCGTCACGGTCAAGGTGTGCGCTCCGGCGTCCAGTTCCGCGGGGAACGTGACACTCCACCGGGCACTGCCGGCGAAGGTCTGCGCGGTCCCGGGCTCGAGCGCGGCCTCCTCCGCTCCGGAACCGGAACCGGCCTGCACGGAGTCCACGGCCACCCCGTCCACAGCCACGGCCACGCCGGCACCTCGAAGGGCTGTGCCGGAGATGGTGGCTGGCAGGGCGTCCTGGCGCAGGTGTTGGCCGTCCCTGAGGTTCGACACCGCCGGAGCCGGCGGAATGACGGTATAGGTGCGGGTCGCCGCGGGACTGTCCATTTCTCCGGGGGCCGTGAGCACTGCCGTGACTGAAATTTTTCCGAAGACCGGCTGATCGGCCACGTTGATGCTCCAGCGGCCGTCTGCGTCGACGAGCCCGGTCCCGGTGAAGTCGCCGGAGAGCCGCACCGTGCCTCCGGCTTCTCCGGTGCCCTCGATGGTTTCGATGGCGGTGAGTCCCGGGCCGTCCGGCTGGCCGTCCACAGGTGAGGTGATGGCCGGAGCCGCGAGCCGGGAGACGTCGACGGACAGGGCGACGGCGCCGGAGCCGCTGAAGCCGTTCACGGTTTCAGCCGAGAACTTGAAGGGCCCGGCCAACGACGGTGCGGGGAACTGCCAGTTTCCCGACGCATCGACCGGCACTTCCAAGGGCTGGCCGTCCTTCTGGCCCGAGGTCTGGCCAGGTTTCTGGTTCAGGACGGTGATGCGGACCTTGGAATTCGGAGCCACCACGGAGGCCGGACCGGCATCGATGTGCCCGGCAATCGGCTTACCGGCTGTGACGGTTCCGTAGGAGGCCGCAGCGAGCGCTGGCTTGGCCAGGAACAGTTGCAGCTGGACACCGCCCGGGACCTGGCCCATGGCGTCCTCGAGGCTGGTCGCGATGGCCCGCGTCTGGACGCCCTGGTCGTTACTTTCCGCCCCCGTGTGCAGCCCAACAGCGAAGTTCCCGCTGATCCATGGACCGCCGGAGTCCCCGCGGTCTGAGGTGACCGACGTCGACTCGAAGCCCCGGACGGCCCGTAGATCGTTGTTCCAATCCGGCGGTAGTGAATTCGGCCCGAGTAGGACTTGGATGCCGACCGAGTCCACCGTGCCGCACCTCCACCCGGTTGTCCGGCCGGACCGGCACACGGGCTGGCCCTGGAAAGGAGCCACTGTTCCCACGATCTTCACGGACGTCGGCCCCGGTTCGGCGGGCTTGTCCCATCGGGTGACGGCGGCCTGGAGGTCCAGGCCGCTCCGGATGCCCTGGAGGACGGCGACGTCCGTGCCAACGTTGGTGCCGTCCGGCGCAACCTTGGAATTGTCCGGCCCGCCGAACTGGCTGAACCCGAATGTCCCCAAAGTTCCGGCGGCCGCACCGAAAGCTGAGCCCCACGCTGCCCGTGCCTCCGGTGGATCTTCGATCTCGGCCTGCTTCGCGGCTCCGTCAGCGGCGCAGTGCCCGGCGGTCAGAACCACCGGCTCGCCCGCGGGGCTGAAGGCGCCGAACCCTGCCGAGCACCGGGCTTGGCCGTCAATGATGAAGCCCTGGCCGCCAAAGAGGTCCTCTTCCGTCGTGATCCGGGATCCTTGTTCCAGCGTCACGTTGGCGTAGCGGGCCACGAATTCGGCCGCGGACATCTTCGGCACCGTGCCCGGGGCTTTCGCCGGCTGCACATCGGCGCCAGCAGCGGGAACAGCGGCGGGAACAACGGAGGCGGGAACAACGGCGGGAACAGCGGCGGCGGGAAGGGCGTCGGCAGCCGGAACGGACTGCGCCGTGTTGGTGCCGCCGGTGCGGATGACAAAGTGGCCGTCTGTGTACGTGACGGCCTGCAGCCCGGCGGCCCCGACCTCGCGGACATAGGCCTCGAACAGTTGCTGGGTGCTGGAGGCCAGCAGCTCCGCGGCTGACGGGACAGCGGCGGCGGCCGCGGGGGCGGCAAGCAGGAAGTCAGCCGGGCCGGACTGGTTCAGTTCGGCCACGCGGGCCCGGAGCTCGGCGCCGCTGCCTTCAACCGCGATCTTGCCGCCGGCGAGGCTGATCCCCACATAACCCGGGAGGGCCCGAAGGGAGGGTGCGGCGTCGGCGGCCCGCCGGGCAAGTGCACCGGCGGCGTCGAATTCCGCGAGGGTCATGCCAAGGTCCCGCCGCACGGCCTCGGCGAGGCCGGCATCGCTGATCGGCGTCGCGGACGGCACCGGAGAAGAACCAGCCAAAGGCGCGTCAGCCGGCGACGGTACCGGGACCGCCGTCGAGATCGCAGACGCAGCCGGCGCTGGAACCGCCGTCGAGACCGGCACCGGCATCGGGACCGCCGTCGAAACCGGCGTCGCCATCGCCGACGCAGCGGGCGCCGGGTCGTCGGGGACCGGGGCGGGGGCGTTGGCTTCGGCCATCGCCGGGACCGCGGTCAGCGCAAAGGCAGGCACGGTACCGGCAAGCGCAATCGCGAGGGCCGCGGCGGCCCGCACCATCGGCTGGAACTTCGGAGTCTTCACTGGCCTACCCTAACTGCGCCCACCCTATCGGCCGAGCTTTCCGAGGATGGCCGCGAGTTCCGGGGTCGTCACGCCGTGGCGGAAGAGGTAGTCCGCAGTGTTGAGGGACCGGACAAATTGCAGCAGGCTCTGGCCCCGGGATTCCAGCAGGGGCGCCAGCACATTCTCGGGCAGGAAACGCTCGTGGGGATGCGGGACTGCGGCGTGCCGGAGGTGCTCGTTGATGCCCCGCATGGAGCGCTGGTAGCCGCTCACAATGGCCTCTTCGCCGTCACCGGCGAGGTCCTGGAGCATGGCTGCGATCATGCCGCTCCGGTCCCGCCCCGCGGAGCAATGGATGACCACACCGCCTTCCGCGGCGGCCACCGCCTTGAAGACCCGGGACAGCAGGTGCGGGAACAGCCTGGCGTTGTCCGCATAACAGGCGGGGTCGTTCAGGTAAGGCACGCAGAGCTCGCGGAATTCGCGGTTGTCCGGGTCTTCGGTGGGTGCCAGCACGATGTCGAAACCGGCCAGGGCCCCAGCCCGCACCGGCGGATCGGTCTCCCGGCGCCGGATTTCGGCTTCGTTGCGGAGGTCGATGACGGTCCGGATGCCCCGGCGGTGCACCTGCCGCCAGCCGGCCTCGGTGAGCCACTCCCGCCGTCCCATGCGGAACACGTCCCCGGCCACGTGCCACGCGTTGACGGCCCCATCCCACTCCACGGTTCCGGGCACCGCCTGCCCCTTGGCTTGGCCCAGGGGCGCTGCAGGAATCATCATCCAGAAAGCTAAGCACACGCACCGGCGCGATCCGCGGCAGGATTCACAAACGTTATACACAATGGGACCATTGGCATGGTGCGGGGTTTACGCTTCGCAACACGTTTTTCACGGCACGGGCGCTGAACCCAGGGTGCCACTGAGGAGAACACCATGGGACGTCTGAAACTTCGACGCCGGCGGACGGCTCTGGCGGCCGGTCTCGCCGCCCTGGCCATGGCGGCCGGTGTGGCGGCGGTACCGGCGGAGGCGGCGGACAGGACCCGGTACGTCGCGCTCGGAGACTCCTATGCCGCCGGGCTGGGGGCGGGGCCGTACCTGGATGATTGCTACCGCAGCGAGAACAGCTATTCCGAACTCGCTGCCCACACGAAGACCATCAAACTCGTCGCCAACGCGGCCTGCAGCGGCAAGACGACCCAGGACGTCGTCAACACCCAGCTCAGGCGGCTGACCAGGACCACCGGGCTCGTCACCATCACTGCCGGCGGCAACAACCTCCGGTTTGCGGAAATCCTTGCCTCCTGCGGCGCCGCGATGGTGAATCCCGCTGCGGGTCCGCTGTGCGATGCCGCCAGTGCCTACGCTGAGGGCCAGATCTCCAGCCATCGACTGTCCGGTGACGTGACAGCGATGATCCAGCGCGTGAAGGCTGCCGCCCCCAACGCCAAGGTTGTAGTGACGGGCTACCCCTACCTCTATGACCCGGTCGCGCCCGGCCAGGCTGATCCGATGTCCCGGTTCATCTACAAGGCCACGGTCCTGGCGGACGGCCTGAACGGCTCCATCGCCGCCGCCGCCCGGGCCACCGGAGCGGAGTACGTCGATGTCCGGGCCGCTTTCGCCGGTCACGGCGTGAACTCTGCGGCTCCGTGGATCAATTTCAGCCGTACGGCCCTGGCCAGTCCAGAAAACTTCCACCCGAACGCCCGGGGCTACGAGGCGTACTTCGCATCGCTTAACGGGGCCAAGGCCTACTCGGCACGCTAGCGCCGCTTGGCCAGCCGGGATTCGAGGGCGTTCCGGACCATCGGCCATTCATGTTCCAGGATGGAATACACGACGGTGTCCCGCAGCGCCCCGTCGGCGCTGCGCGTGTGGCTGCGGAGCACGCCGTCCTGTTTGGCCCCCAGCCGCGTGATCGCCTCGCGGGACTGGTGGTTGAGCCAGTGCGTCCGGAACTCGACGGCGGGGCAGCCCAGCGTCTCGAAGGCGTGCCGCAGCAGCAGCAACTTGGAGTCCGGATTGCTGCCGGTGCCATGCGCGGACGCCGCGTTCCAGGTGGAGCCGATCTCCACCCGGGGCGTGGCGGCGTCGATGTTCATGTAGGTGGTCATGCCGATCACCCGGCCCGGTCCGCCGGTAGCGGGGTCGATCAGCCGCGTGGTGAAGGGCAGCATGGCGCCGCTGTCCTGCAGGGCCAGGCGACGCTCAATCTCGGCGGCCATGTGCTGCGGTGCGGGCACGCTGGTGTACCAGAGGTGCCACAGCTCGCCGTCGCGTGCCGCCTCGACAAGGCCGTCATGGTGGTCCTGGCTCAGCGGCTCAAGGACGACGTACTTGCCGGTCAGGGTGATGGGCGCGATCGCGGGGCGGTCCAGGGAGGTCACCGCACCATCCTAGGGGCAGAGAAGAATGCCGGTCACTTGGTCCAGTCGAAGAAGCCCTTGCCGGTCTTGCGGCCCAGTTCGCCGCGGGCCACCTTGTCGCGGAGGATCTGCGGCGGAGCGAAACGGTCACCCAGCGTGGACTGCAGGTACTCCGCGATGCCGAGGCGCACGTCCAGGCCCACGATGTCGGTGGTCCGCAGCGGTCCCGTGGGGTGCTTGTAGCCCAGCACCATGGCGTTGTCGATGTCTTCCGCGGTGGCCACGCCCTCTTCCACCATGCGCATCGCTTCGAGGGCGATCGCGACGCCCAGCCTGGAGGAGGCGAAGCCGGGCGCGTCGTTGACCACGACGGCGGTCTTGCCGAGCGCCTCGGCCCATCCGCGGGCGGCCTGGGCCAGGGCGTCGGAAGTCTGCTCGCCGAGGACCACCTCGATGAGCGTCGACGCCGGCACCGGGTTGAAGAAGTGCAGGCCCAGGAAGTTCTGCGGCCGCTTCAGTTCGCGGGCCAGACCGTTGACGGAGAGCGAGGACGTGTTGGAGGCGAGGTAGGCGCCGTCGGCGAGCCGTTCCTCGATGCCGCGCAGCGCGGTGATCTTCAGGTCCCAGTCCTCCGGAACGGCCTCGACCACCAGCTGCCGGCCGGCGAAGTCGTCATAGTTCACGGTGACCGCGAGCCGGGAAACGATCTCGTCCAGGTTGCCGTCCACGGCGCCGCGCTCAATGCTCTTGGCGGCGGCGGACTCGACCCGCTCCCGGGCGGCCTCGGCCGACGCCTCGTCGCGCTCGACGACCACCACGTTGGCTCCGTTGATCAGGAAGGCGTGGGCGATGCCTGCGCCCATGCGGCCGCCACCGAGGACTCCCACGGAGTGGGGAAGGGTGGCGGGGAGTACGGAGTTGCCCATGTCTATTTCTGCTTCCCTGGTTCTTTAGCGGACGTGTTCTCTGGCTTCGTCACTGATTTCTTATCTGATTTCTTCGCTGATTTCTTATCCAGGAATGTCTGCATACGGTCGAACTTGGCCTGGGATTCGAAGAGGATCCCCTGTGCCAGCTGGTCAATGAGGGGATGCGCCTCGGCCGGGGCATGGAACACGGATTTGGTGATCCGGACGGCGAGCGGATCCTGCGTGGCAATCCGGTCGGCGACGCTGTGGGCCGCGGCCATCAGATCGGACGATTCATGGATTTCGGTGATGAGATTGACCGCGAGGGCACGTTCTGCGCGCAGCACGGAACCGGCGAGCAGCATTTCCTTGGCGACGGGCTCCCCCACGAGTTCCTTGAGGCGCCAGCTGGCGCCGGCGGCGGCCAGGATGCCGAGTCCGGTTTCGGGATTGCCGATCCGGACGGACGGGGTGCCGATCCGGAAGTCGGCGGCGTACGCCAGTTCGGCGCCGCCGCCCAGGCAGAAGCCGTCCAGTGCCGCGATGACGGGCATCGGCAGCTTGGCAATCCGGACGAAAATGGTGGAATTGATGCCCTGCAGGGCATCGTCGCGGCGGCGTTCGCGCAACTGGCCGATGTCGGCGCCGGAGGCGAACACCCCGTCAGTGCCGGCGATGATGAGGACTTTGGGGTGCCGCTCGAGATGGGTGCAGACGGTGTGGAGTTCATCGACCATCTGCTGGTCGATCGCGTTGCGGACCTCGGGGCGGTTGAGCACCACCACCACGCGGTCCTCGCGCTCTTCGACCAGGAGCGTGCCGAAGCCAGCCGGGTCGAGGGCCGGGGCCGCCACTAGACGCGCTCCAGCAGCATGGCCGTGCCCTGTCCGACGCCGATGCACATGGTGGCGAGGCCGATCTTGGCGTTTTCGCGTTCCATCCGGCCCAGCAGTGTGATGGCGATCCGGGAACCGGAGGACCCCAGCGGGTGGCCCAGGGAGATCGCGCCGCCGTCGCGGTTCACGATCTCCGGGTCGAGGCCGAGCCGGCGCATGCTGGCCAGGGACTGGGTCGCGAACGCCTCGTTGAGCTCGACGGCGCCGAGGTCATCGACGCTGACCCCGGAACGGGCGAGCACCTTCTGGGTGGCCGGGACCGGGCCGATGCCCATGATCTCGGGCTCGCAGCCGGCTGAGGCGCCGTCGATAATGCGGGCGCGGGCCGTGAGGCCAAGCTTCTGGATCGCGGCCTCCGAGGCAACGATGATGGCGGATGCGCCGTCGTTGAGGGTGGAGGAGTTGCCGGCGGTGACGATCGAGCCGCCCTTGACTACCGGCCGGAGCCCGGCGAGGACGTCCATGGTGGTGCCGGCGCGGGGCCCCTCATCGGTGTCCACCACGGTCTCGCCCTTGCGGGTCTTGACGGTCACGGGGACGATTTCCTCGGCGAAGCGGCCGGCGGCGATGGCGGCCAGGGCGCGTTCGTGGGAGCGGACGGCGAAGGCGTCGGCGTCCTCCCGCGAGATGCCGTCAACCCGCCCCACCTCTTCTGCCGTCTCCGGCATGGAGTAGGTCATTTTGCCGTCCCGGGACAGCTCGCCCTTGGCGAACTGGGGGTTGACGAAACGCCAGCCGATGGAGGTGTCGAAGATTTCGCCCGGTTTGGCGAAGGCGGTCCGGGGTTTTTCCTGGACCCAGGGGGCGCGGCTCATGGATTCGACGCCACCCGCGATCACGATGTCCGCGGCGCCGGACTTGATCATGTGGCTGGCCATAATGATGGCGCTAAGCCCGGAGGCGCAGAGCCGGTTCACGGTGATGCCGGAGATGTGCAGGGGCAGCCCGGCAAGGAGGGTGGCCATGCGGGCCACGTTGCGGTTCTCTTCGCCGGCGCCGTTGGCGTTGCCGAGGATGACCTCGTCGATGGTGTCCGGATCGACGCCGGCGCGGGCCACAGCCTCGCGGACTACCAGTGCGGCCAGGTCATCGGGGCGGACTGCGGAGAGGGCGCCGCCGTAGCGGCCCACGGGAGTGCGGGCGCCGCCAACAAGAAAAGCCTCGACCATGAGAACATCCTTCACCAAGAAAGCGGGGCCGGCAGCAGAGTAATTTACCGACCGTTCGTTCTATAAAGATTACACGGCGGGGCAAGGGGGTCAACCGGATGCCGCCGGATTACGCGACGACGACGCCCAGATGAGCCGCGAGCAATGGAGCGAGCAGGGTGAGCTGGTGATCGTCGACGACGAGGCCGGACAGACTGCCCAGACCGCTGATGGTGCGGAAGTCGGTGCTCCGGAGGTCGAAGTCCTTGAGCCGGGCTCCGGTGAAATCGAGGGTGCCGATCGTGCAGTTCTTCAAAGCGACGCGCGTGGCGGTGCAGGAGCCCAGATCCAGCTCGTTAATGATGCAGTCGCTGATCTGCACGTCCGTGAGCTTGGATCCGCGCAGGTTCACGTAGTCGAGTTTGCCGCCGTCGATCCGAACGGACTGCCAGCCGCTTTCATAGAGCTCCGCCGATCCCCAGCGGGGGTTGCCGATCTCGACATCCCGCAGGCTGGTCCGGGCCGCCATCAGCACCGGGGCGTACGTCTCGGTCAGGATGCAGTCACGGAAAGTCGCGCCCCGCAGCTGCGTCTCATTGAAGGACACCCCGGTGAATTCGCACTCGGCAAAGTCCGTACCGCCCAGGTCCAGACCGTCTGCCGATGCGCGGCTGTAGCGGACGCCGTCGTACCGAACACCCCGCCGGAACTCCGGGGCAGGGTCGTCCTGCAGATCCCCGGGACGGACCGGCGCGAGCCGGGGGGCGGTGACCTTGGGGGTTTTCTCAGCCGCAGTGCGCCGGACCATCACTGGCACTCGGCCTTGGCCGCGATGTCCGCCAGGTCTTTTGCAAGCGCCTTGCGGGTGATGCGCATCCCGAGCGGACCGAACACGGTGAGCATGATCCTGCTGAACCGGGTCGGTTTGATGACTTCGGCGCCAAAGGTCAGCGTAAGGTCGGTTCCCCCGCCGCGCTCCGCGAGCGCGAACCTGGTGGTGTAGTCGGCGCCGCCCTGGAGGGCCTTCACGGTGGTGCTGCCGCCCCGGCCGTTCGACGGCGCCTCGGACTGGGCAACCCACATCTCCACCGTTTCCGCGCGCCCCATCATGGTGCGGGTCTCCTTCCAGCGGGTACCCACGGCATAGGGTCCGTCGGTGAGCATCTGGATCGAATCGACGCCGGAGAGGGTCGCGGCAGATCCGGGAATGTCCGACACCACCGCCCAGACCGCGTCCGCCGGAGCATTGATGTGCTGCGTGAGAGTGGTCTTGTGGTCCATGACCTCGAGCCTAGCCCGCGGGCCGGGGGGATTTCATCCTTTCGCGAACCGCCCCGCCGCTGCCGCGGACGACGCTGCGGAGAATTACCCCGCGAGACCCCTTGAATTAGTAAGCATGCTTTGTGTTAGGCTGATCGGACAGTATTTTCAACCGGAACGAAAGGTGGCCAACACCATGGGTGTCGGAGACAAGATTCAGAACGAAGCAGAGCACCTCGGCGGCAAGGCCAAGGAAACTGCCGGAAACGCCACTGGCAACGACCAGCTGCGCGCCGAGGGCCAGAAGGACCAGGTTGTAGCCGACGCGAAGAAGGTCGGCGAAAACGTCAAGGACGCCTTCAAGAAGGACTAGTCTTTAGGACGTTGGCGGCGCCGGATTTTCCTTTGGGGGATCTCCGGCGCCGCTTTTTTGCGCCCGTGCAAGAATGGCCCCACAGCCGACGGAGGGGTCAGCATGGCACGGACACACGCAGGACGCGGCAAGCCCGCCACCCGGGATCTCAGCAATACCGACCTAGGCCGGTCCGGCGCCGCCGCTGGCGGTTCGCCGGCGCTGCGCGGCTACCTGGCGACGCCGCAGGGCGAGGGGCCGTTTCCCGCGGTCCTGATGGTCCATGAGGCGTTTGGCCTGGACGACATCACCGTCCGCCACGCCGACCGGATGGCGGCGGCCGGCTACCTGACATTGGCCATAGACCTGTACAGCGACGGCGGGGCGCGCCGCTGCCTCGTCGCCACCATGCGCGCGCTGTCCGCGGGCGAGGGCCGGGCCTTCACCGATCTGGCCGCCGCCCGGGACTGGCTGCGCGAAACCGGCCGGACCACCGGCAAGATCGGCGTCATCGGCTTCTGCATGGGCGGCGGCTTCGCCCTGCTGCTGGCCAATGACGGCTTCGACGCCGCCGCCGTCAACTACGGACGGCGCCCGAAAGACCCCGGGGAGGCCCTCGCCGGCGCCTGCCCGATCGTGGCCAACTTCGGCGGCCGGGACCGCACCCTGCCCGGCGAAGCGGCGAAACTCGCGGCTCTGCTCGACGGGCTGGGCGTGGAGAACGACGTGAAGGAGTTCCCGCACGCCGGGCACGCCTTCCTCAATGATGTGGAGACCGGGCCGAAGGTGCTGCGGCCGCTCATGCGGGTCATGGGCATCGGCCCGGATCCGGAATCGGCCCCGGAAGCCTGGCAGCGGATCGAGGACCACTTCGCCAAGCATCTGAACCCCAGCTGAGTCGCAGCAGGGACCGTTTTTGGTTCTCAAACGGCCCTGCCGCGACTTACTTGGGTGAACGGGCGCCCGGCGTGAAACCATACGGAGCATGGCCCAGAAGATTGCGTACCAGGGTGAACCGGGCGCCAACTCCAATATTGCGTGCATGCAGATGTTCCCCGAACTGGAGAGCGTTCCCTGCGCGAGTTTCGAAGACGCCTTTGAACTGGTGGCCGTCGGCACCGCCGACCTGGCCATGATTCCGATCGAAAACTCCATTGCCGGCAGGGTGGCCGATATCCATGTGCTGCTGCCCCAGTCCGGGCTGCAGATCGTCGGCGAGTATTTTCTGCCCATCCACTTCGACCTGCTGGGCATCCCGGGCAGCACCATCGAGGCAGCCACCGAGGTCCACAGCCACCTCCACGCGTTGGGGCAGTGCCGGCGTCTGATCCGCTCCGCCAGCCTGCGCCCCGTGATCGCCGGCGATACTGCCGGGTCCGCCCGGGAAGTGCGCGACTGGAACGATCCCACCAAACTCTCGCTTGCTCCTCCACTCGCGGCTCAACTCTATGGCCTGGAGGTGCTCGCCTCCGCCGTCGAGGATGACCCCTCCAACACCACGCGGTTCGTGGTTCTGGCCCGGGAAAAGCCGCTGCCGGCCCGGGACATCCTGTCCGGACCGGCCGTCACCAGCTTTGTATTCCGTGTCCGGAATGTCCCCTCAGCCCTCTACAAGGCGCTGGGAGGATTCGCCACGAACGGGGTAAACATGACGCGGCTGGAAAGCTACATGGTGGGCAATGAATTTGCGGCCACGATGTTCATGGCCGACGTCGAGGGGCACCCCGAGGATTTGCCGCTCAGACTGGCGCTGGAGGAACTGGAGTTCTTCACCACAGAGGTACGCATCCTTGGCGTCTACCCCGCCGCGGAATACAGGTCCAGGCAGGCAGCCGGCCTCTGACCGCCAGCCCGGACAAACCTTGCGAAGAAGGCCAACTCCACGCGGTCACACCGCCGCGGGCCGCCCTGCCCGCAACAGGGGTGCGAAGAACGCGGCAAGCTCCGCCGTCGCCGTCAGTGGCAGGACGTTGGCCACGTACTGGTCCGGGCGCACCACCACGATGACGCCGCCGCGGTCGATGCCGCGCAACTCAAAGATGTCCGCCGCCGGGTCGGTGCCGTAGACCTTTTCGAGGTAGGGGAGCTTGAACGGCCCCACCTCCGGTTTGAACACCGCGGGGACGTTGCCGATGTCGATGCCCGTGTGATCCTGCTGGTAGATCACCTTCACGTCGAACCAGGCGTCACGGTCGGCCCCCGCGGGGGTGGCGGCGAGCGGCGAGTCCGGCGCGCTGGCCAGCCACGCGGCGAGGTCCGCGGCGGGCGACGGGGCCTCCGCCTGTTGTGCTGGCGCCGCCTGGTCCGCGAAGACGTAGATGCGCCAGCGGCCGTCCGCCGTGGCCTGGTGGCCGAGCTGGACCGGGTTGGTGTCGCAGACCCGCACAACCGGCGCGGACTTGAAGCGCTTGCCGACGGGAAAGCCGGTGGCCAGCTGCTGGTGCGTGGCCTCGGCGACGACCATCGACGGCGAGTACTCGGTCATGAAGCCGGCAGGGAACTCGGCGGTGCGCACGTAGAAGTCCTCGAGCTCGGAGGGGTTTTCAAACTCCTCGGGCTTCTTCGCCATGAGCGTCGACCACACCTTGTCGAAGTCGATCAGGTTCTTCGCGACCACCTGCCGCTCGGCCGAGTACGTGGACAGCAGGCTCTCCGGGCTGCGTCCCTCCAGCACGTGGCCGAGCTTCCAGCCGATATTGAAGCCGTCCTGCATGGAGACGTTCATGCCCTGGCCGGCCTTGGCGCTGTGCGTGTGGCAAGCGTCGCCGGTGATGAACACCCGCGGCGTGCGGGTGCCCAGTTCCTCCGGGAGGACGTCGTCGAACCTGTCGGTGAGGCGGTGGCCCACCTCGTACACGCTGTGCCAGGCCACGTTGCGCACGTCGAGCGTGTAGGGGTGGATGATCGCGTTGGCCTTGGCGATGATCTGCTCGATGGTGGTCTTGCGGACCGCACCGCGGTCGTCCGCGGCGACCTCGCCGAGATCGACATACATGCGGAAGAGATGCCCGCCCTCGCGCGGGATCAGCAGGATGCTGCCGCCGTCGTGGGACTGGATGGCGCATTTGAGCCGGATGTCGGGGAAATCCGTGGAGGCGAGCACGTCCATGACGCCCCACGCGTGGTTGGCCTGGTCGCCCGCCATGGTGCAGCCGATCGAGTCGCGCACCTTGCTGCGGGCGCCGTCCGCGCCCACCACGTACTTGGCCCGCACGACGCGCTCCCGGCCCTCGTCAGGACCGGCGGTGTGCGCCAGCGTCACGGCGACCGGGTACTCGCCCTCGCCGGTGACCTCCAGGCCGCGGAACTCCAGCCCGTAGTCCGGGCTCATGCGGCTCGGGGACATGGCCATGAACTCGGCGAAGTAGTCGAGCACGCGGGCCTGGTTGACGATGAGATGCGGGAACTCGCTGATCCCGCCCGGGTCATCGAGGGTGCGGGCACTGCGGACGATGTTCGAGGGGTCCGCGGGATCCGGCTTCCAGAACGCCATCTCCGTGATGCGGTACGCCTCGGCGATGATCCGCTCGGCGAAACCGAAGGCCTGGAAGGTCTCGACGCTGCGGGCCTGGATGCCGTCGGCCTGGCCGATCGCGAGCCGGCCCGGCCGGCGTTCCACGATCCGGGTGGTGACACCCGGGAACTGGGACAGCTGAGCTGCGGCGAGCATGCCGGCGGGGCCGGAGCCCACGATCAGCACATCTACCTCGTCGGGAAGGTGTGTGGGCCGGTCGATGCCGGCGCCGGCGGCCGGCTGGACCCGCGGGTCACCGGATACGTAGCCGTGGTGGTGAAAATGCACGGGCTTTCCTCACTTCGTTGTGTGGCGGCCTGTCAACGGCCTAGGGTGTTCGATAATAGAACGTGACGTTCGATAATAGAACTTCGGTCCCTGATCCAAAACTGTACGTCAGATATGACGCAGGTTACAAGTGTCCCCAAAGGCCCGGGCAAATGCCCCGGCAAACATCCCCGCGCAAGGGGTTGACGCTCCCCGGCTTCCGGGCCATAGTGTTTCGTATACGATTTCGTACTCGATGAGGAGTAACACTTGGAACAGGTCACCGACCACATCCTGGCCGCGGCCCGCAAGGTCATCGCGGTGCATATCAACTACCCCAGCCGGGCAGCCCAGCGCGGCCGCACCCCCGAGCAGCCCTCCTACTTCCTGAAGCCGTCGTCGTCGCTGGCTCTCGGTTCTGCATCAGCGCCTTCAACCGTGGAGCGCCCGGCCGGCTGCGAACTCCTCGGCTACGAGGGCGAGATCGCACTGATCATCGGCAAGACCGCCCGCCGCGTGGGCCTCGAGGATGCGTGGAGCCATGTCGAATGGGTCACCGCCAGCAACGACCTCGGCGTCTACGACCTCCGCTACGCGGACAAGGGCTCCAACCTCCGCTCCAAGGGCGGCGACGGCTTCACGCCCGTGGGCCCGGGCCTGATCGCGGCAGACGCCGTCGATCCCGCCAAACTGCGGATCCGCACGTGGCACAACGGTGAACTGGTCCAGGACGACACCACCGTGGACCTGCTCTTCCCGTTCGCCCGGCTCGTGGCCGACCTGTCCCAGCTGCTCACCCTCGAAGAGGGCGACATCATCCTCACCGGCACCCCCGCCGGGGCGTCGGTGGCCACGCCGGGCGACGTCGTCGAGGTGGAAGTCAGCGCGACGACGGGAGGCGCCGCCGGCGGCGGGCTCACCACCGGCCGGCTGGTCACCCGGGTGGAGGAAGGCACGACGCCGTTCGCGGACTTCGGCGCCCGGCCCAAGACCGATGATCTCCAGCGGGAGGAAGCCTACGGTTCCCGTGAAGCGGCCGGCCTCGCCGCCGCCCAGCTGTCAGGGACGCCGGGCCTGTCCCCGGAGCTGAAGGCCAAACTGGAGTCCGTCTGCACGGCCACCCTGTCCTCCCAGCTGCGCAAGCGCGGCCTGAACAACGTCAGCATCGACGGCCTGTCCTCCACCCGCCCGGAGCGGCGGATCGTGGGCCTGGCCCGGACCCTGCGCTACGTGCCCAACCGCGAGGACCTGTTCACGACCCACGGCGGCGGCTTCAATGCCCAGAAGAAGGCCATCGATTCCGTCAACGAGGGCGAGATCCTGGTGATGGAAGCCCGCGGCGAAAAGGGCACCGGCACGATCGGCGACATCCTGGCCCTGCGCGCCCAGGTCCGCGGCGCCGCCGCCATCATCACCGACGGCGGCGTGCGCGACTTCACCGCCGTGGCCGCCATGGACATGCCTACGTACTATGCCAACCCGCACCCGGCCGTCCTGGGCCGCCGGCACATCCCCTGGGACACGGACATCACCATCGCCTGTGGCGGCACCACCGTGCAGCCCGGGGACATCATCGTCGCGGACGCCGACGGGATCCTGGTGATCCCGCCGGCCCTCGCCGACGAGCTCGCGGACGACTCCATCGCGCAGGAACGCGAGGAAACCTTCATCGCCGAGATGGTGCAGCAGGGCCACAGCGTGGACGGCCTCTACCCGCTCAACGCCGCCTGGCGGACCCGGTACCAGGAATGGGAAGCAGGCAAGACCAATGACTGAGACAGCCAGGGCCGCAGCCACGCCGGCCGCGACTTCCGGCAGCAAATCCGAGCAGGCCTATGCGGCCGTCAAGGCCCGGATCGTGGACGGGACCTACTCCCCCGGCTACCGGCTGGTGCTGGCCAAGATAGCCGAGGACCTGGGCGTCAGCGTGGTGCCGGTCCGCGAAGCGATCCGCCGGCTCGAGGCCGAGGGCCTGGTCAAGTTCGAGCGGAATGTCGGCGCCACTGTGTCCGGAATCGACCCCACCGAATACCTCTACACGATGCAGACCCTCAGCATCGTTGAGGGCGCCGCAACGGCACTCTCGGCCCCGCTGATCGGGGCGGCGGACGTGGCCCGCGCCCGGGCAGTCAACGCCGAGATGCGCGAATGCCTGCAGCACTTCGACCCCGTCCGGTTCACCCGGCTGAACCAGGACTTCCACAGCGTCCTGTTCGAGCACTGCCCCAACCCGCACATCCTGGACCTCGTCCACCGGGGCTGGAACCGGCTGGCGTCACTGCGCTCCTCCACGTTCCGCTTCGTCCCGGGCCGGGCCCACGAATCCGTCGACGAGCACGAGGCGCTGCTGCAGCTCATCGAGTCCGGCGCCAGCCCGGATGACATCGAAAAGGCCGCCCGCCGCCACCGCAGCGCCACCCTGGACGCGTACCTCGCCCAAACCAACGCGGGGTCACTTAGCGCCCATTAAGGCGCCCGGCATGGGCCGTAAGTGACCCCGCGTTGCACTATCAGTAAGGAAAAACAATGACGTTTACTGCCGCAGAAACCACCGCCCACTACGTTCCGCAGGGCCTTCCCAACCACATCCAGCACTACATCAACGGCGAATTCGTTGATTCGGTGGGCGGGGCGACCTTCGATGTCCTGGACCCGGTGTCCAACACCAACTACGCCACCGCCGCCGCCGGCCAGAAGGAAGACATCGACCTCGCCGTCGCCGCGGCCCGCGAGGCGTTCACCAACGGCCCGTGGCCGAAGATGAAGCCGCGCGAGCGGGCCCGGGTCCTGAACAGGATCGCCGACGCCGTCGAGGCCCAGGAGGCCCGCCTGGCCGAGCTCGAAACCTTCGACACCGGCCTGCCCATCACCCAGGCCAAGGGCCAGGCGCTGCGCGCGGCTGAGAACTTCCGCTTCTTCGCGGACCTGATCGTGGCCCAGTTCGACGACGCCATGAAGGTCCCCGGCGCCCAGATCAACTACGTCAACCGCAAGCCGATCGGCGTCGCCGGGCTCATCACGCCGTGGAACACCCCGTTCATGCTCGAGTCCTGGAAGCTCGCCCCGGCCCTGGCCACCGGCAACACCGTGGTCCTCAAGCCGGCCGAATTCACCCCGCTCTCGGCCTCGCTCTGGGCGACGATCTTCAAGGACGCCGGGCTCCCCGACGGCGTCTTCAACCTCGTCAACGGCCTCGGCGAGGAAGCCGGCGACGCCCTGGTCAAGCACCCGGACGTCCCGCTGATCTCCTTCACCGGCGAGACCACCACAGGCCAGACGATCTTCCGCAACGCCGCGGCCAACCTCAAGGGCCTCTCCATGGAGCTCGGCGGCAAGTCACCGTGCGTCGTGTTCGCCGACGCCGACCTCGACGCCGCGATCGACTCCGCCCTGTTCGGCGTCTTCTCGCTCAACGGCGAGCGCTGCACCGCCGGCTCCCGGATCCTGGTGGAGCGCGCCGTGTACGAGGAATTCTGCGACAAGTACGCCGCCCGGGCCAGGAACATCGTGGTCGGTGACCCGCACGACCCCAAGACCGAGGTCGGCGCGCTGGTCCACCCGGAGCACTACGCCAAGGTGGCCTCCTACGTGGAGATCGGCAAGTCCGAGGGCCGGCTCCTGGCCGGCGGCGGCCGCCCGGAGCACCTGCCCGAGGGCAACTACATCGCCCCCACGGTGTTCGCCGACGTCGCCCCGGACGCGCGGATCTTCCAGGAGGAGATCTTCGGCCCCGTCGTCGCCATCACCCCGTTCGATACCGACGAGGAAGCCCTCGCCCTGGCGAACAACACCAGGTACGGGCTCGCGGCGTACATCTGGACCCAGAACCTGACCCGCGCGCACAACTTCTCCCAAAACGTCGAGGCCGGCATGGTCTGGCTCAACAGCCACAACGTCCGCGACCTCCGCACCCCCTTCGGCGGCGTCAAGGCCTCGGGCCTGGGCCACGAGGGCGGGTACCGCTCGATCGACTTCTACACCGACCAGCAGGCTGTCCACATCACCCTGGGCACCGTCCATACGCCCAAATTCGGCGCATAAGTTTCCCGCCGGCGCCACCCAGACCCCTTTCAAAGAAGAGAGAGCACCATGACCAACTTCGTCCCCACCCCCACTGTCCCGGCCCCGGACATCGTCCGCTGCGCCTACCTGGAACTCGTGGTCACGGACCTCGCCAAGTCCCGCCAGTTCTATGTGGACCTGCTGGGCCTGCACGTCACCGAGGAAGACGAGAACACCATCTACCTGCGCTCCCTCGAGGAGTTCATCCACCACAACCTGGTGCTGCGCAAGGGGCCCGTGGCCGCTGCGGCCGCCTTCGCCTACCGGGTGAAGTCGCCGGCCGAGGTGGACGCGGCCGAGGCCTATTACAAGGAACTGGGCTGCCGCACCGAGCGCCGCAAGGAAGGCTTCACCAAGGGCATCGGCGACGCCGTCCGCGTCGAGGATCCGCTGGGCTTCCCCTACGAATTCTTCTACGAGACCGAACACGTCGAGCGTCTCACCCAGCGCTACGACCTCTACTCCGCCGGCGAACTGGTCCGGCTGGACCACTTCAACCAGGTCACCCCGGACGTCCCGCGCGGCCGGGCGTACCTCGAGGACCTGGGCTTCCGCGTCTCCGAGGACATCAAGGACTCCGACGGCGTCACGTACGCCGCGTGGATGCACCGCAAGCAGACCGTGCACGACACCGCCCTGACCGGCGGCAACGGCCCGCGGCTGCACCACATTGCCTTCGCCACGCACGAGAAGCACAACATCATCCAGATCTGCGACAAGATGGGCGCCCTGCGCATCTCGGACCGGATCGAACGCGGCCCTGGCAGGCACGGCGTCTCCAACGCCTTCTACCTCTACATCCTGGACCCGGACGGCCACCGCATCGAGATCTACACCCAGGACTACTACACCGGCGACCCGGACAACCCCACCATCACCTGGGACGTTCACGACAACCAGCGCCGTGACTGGTGGGGCAACCCCGTGGTCCCCTCCTGGTACACCGAGGCCTCCCTGGTCCTGGACCTCGACGGCAACCCGCAGCCCGTGATCGTCCGTGAGGAAAAGAGCGAGATGGCCGTGACCGTGGGCGCCGACGGCTTCTCCTACACCCGCAAGGAAGAGGACGGCTCCGCCGGAGAAGCGACGGGCTTCAAGCTCGGGGCGCAGGTTTAGCGTGCTTGATCCCGCGACGATCGAGGCCATCGCAGACGAACTGCTGGAAGCCGGCCGCAGCCGTACTCCGGTCCCCCGCCTGACCACCCGTTACCCGGGGATGACGGTGGAGGACTCCTACGCAGTCCAGCGGCTGTGGCGGCGGCGCAACGAGGATGCCGGACGGACCCTCGTGGGCCGCAAGATCGGCCTCACGTCCAAGGCGATGCAGGCCGCCACCGGCATCACCGAGCCGGACTACGGCGCGATCTTCGATGACATGGTGCTGGAAACCGGCTGCTCCGTGGACTGGGACCGGTACACCCATCCCCGGGTGGAGGTGGAGCTCGCGTTCGTGTTGAAGACGGACCTCGCCGGTCCCGGCTGCACCATCTTCGACGTCCTGAACGCCACGGACTACGTGGTCCCGGCCCTGGAGATCCTGGACTCCCGGATCGAAATGGAGGGCCGGACCATCGTGGACACCATCGCGGACAACGCGGCGATGGGCGCCATGGTGATCGGCGGCAACCCCGTGCGTCCCGACGCCGTGGACCTGCGCTGGGTCTCCGCCATCCTCTACAAGAACCAGACCGTGGAGGAAACCGGCGTGGCCGCCGGCGTCCTGGACCACCCGGCCAACGGCGTGCACTGGCTGGCCAACAAGATCGCCGGCCACGGTGACGGCATGAAAGCGGGCGACATCATCCTCGCCGGATCCTTCACCCGGCCCCTCTGGGTCTACAAGGGTGACACCGTGCACGCCGACTACGGACCCCTGGGAGTTGTGACATGCCGCTTCGAGTAGAACCCGACGCCACCTTCAAGCACGCCCTGCGCACCCAAACCGGCCCTGCCGGCCGTCCCCTGGCCGGGATGTGGGTCTGCTCCGGCAGCCCGCTCGTGGCCGAAATCTGCGCCGGGTCCGGTCTGGACTGGCTCCTGATCGACGCCGAGCACAGCCCGAACGGCCTCGAATCCGTCCTGGCCCAACTGCAGGCCGTGCACGGCTACCCGGTCCATCCGGTGGTCCGGCCGCCCGTGAATGACACGGTGCTCATCAAGCAGTACCTGGACCTGGGCGTCCAGAACCTGCTGATCCCCATGGTGAACTCGGCAGCCGAGGCGGAGGCCGCCGTGGCCGCCACCCGCTACCCGCCACACGGCGTCCGCGGGGTGGGCTCGGCCCTTGCCCGGGCCGCGCGCTGGAACCGGATCCCGGACTACCTCGCCCGCGCCTCCGGCACCGTCAGCGTCACCGTCCAGATTGAATCCGAAGCCGCAGTTGCGGCCGTGGAGAACATCCTGGCGGTGGAGGGCGTGGACGCGATCTTCCTCGGGCCCTCCGACCTCGCCGCCTCCATGGGGCTGCTGGGCCAGCAGGAACACCCCCGGGTACGCGCCGCCGTCGAACGCTGCCTCGCCGCCGCCACAGCGGCCGGCAAACCCGCCGGCGTGAACGCCTTCAACCCGGCAACGGCCCGCGCTTACCTGGCCACCGGCGCAGCGTTCGTGCTGGTCGGGGCCGATGTGTCCATCCTGGCCCGCGGCTCCGAGGCCCTTGCCGCCGACTACATCCCACCGGACCCGGTGGCTGAGCCCGGCGGCACCCCCGCCAGCTACTGAGGGCCCTCCGCTTTAAACGCAGTTAAACGCGACGGCGGCAGCCACCGTTTCCAGGTGGCTGCCGCCGTCGCATTTCTGCGTGCCGCGCGTCGGGACCGGCGGGTCCTAGCTGTAGAGCTCGCTCTTGGGCGCGTTGTTCTTGACCTTCTGCCAGCCCAGCCACAGCACCAGGGCGAAGAACGGGACGGTCGCCAGGGTCCACAGGCCCAGGTGGAAGACCTCGCCGGTCTTGCTGGTCATGGTGTCGAAGCCGATCAGCACGGTGATGGCCAGCAGCGCGACCAGCCCGGCCCAGCTGGTCCACGGCGAGCCCGGCATGGGCAGGCTGGAGACGCGGCCCTTCTGGTGGCGCAGCGCGATCTGGCTGGCGAAGATGGCGCCCCACGTGAAGATCACGCCGATCGAGGCGGTGTTCAGCGCGAGGTCGAAGGCGTGCGAGCCGCCGAGCCAGATGTTCAGCAGGATGCCCACGAGGTAGAAGGCGGCGATCGCCAGGATGGCCGCGTACGGCACGTGGCGCTTGGACATCCTGGTGAGCCACTGCGGAGCGTGCCCGTTGTTGGCCATAGTGCGGAAGACACGGCCGATCGAGTACAGGCCCGAGTTGCAGGAGGACAGTGCGGCGGTGATGACGATCATGTTCATCACGTCGCCCACCCAGCCGAGGCCCATCTGGCCAAACACGGTGACGAACGGGGACACGCCGGCCTTGTACTGGTCCGAGGGCAGCAGCATGGCCAGCAGCAGCACGGAACCGACGTAGAACACCACAATGCGCAGTACGACGGCGCGGATTGCCTTGGGCACTTCGCGCTTGGCGTTTTCCATCTCACCGGCGGTGATGCCGACGAGTTCGATGCCGTTGTAGGCGAAGATCACGGCGTTGAGCACGAGGACCATCACCAGGGCGCCCTTGGGGAACATCCCGCCGTCGTCGGCGAAGAGGTTGGCGACTGAGGCGTGGCCCGTGCCGACCTTGGCGTTGGTGACCACCATGAAGGTGCCGACGGCCAGGAAGATCAGGATGGCGCCGACCTTGAGGCAGGACGCCCAGAATTCAAATTCGCCGAACGCCTTGACGCTGAGCAGGTTGACGGCCACGAGCAGCGCGAGGGCGGCAATCGCGGAGGCTTCCACCGGCACGTTGGGGAAGAAGAACTGGAAGTACAGGCCGATCGCGATCAGTTCGGCGATCCCGGTCATGCCCCAGTTGATGAAGTACATCCAGCCGGAGAGGAAGGCACCCTTCTTGCCGAACATTTCGCCGGCGTAGCTGACGAAGGAGCCCGAGGTCTGGCGGTACATGATGAGCTCACCCAGCGCCCGCATGAGCAGGTAGGCGATCACGCCGGCGATGGCGTAGGAGAAGATCAGCGCCGGGCCCGTGGAGGCCAGGCGTCCGCCGGCGCCCATGAACAGGCCGACGCCGATTGCGCCGCCCATCGAGATCATCGTCACGTGGCGCCCGCTCAGGGTCTTCTTATAGCCCTCGGCGCTGAGGGTCGAGTCGCCGGCGGATTCCGCGGGCGCGCTCTGGAGTTCTGTGGGGGTAATTGATGGCACAACGGTTCCTTGTAGGTCGGATTATGGCCGGGACGGGACCGGGATTCGGTTACATTCCATTCGGGTTTCTGCCCGGTGGGACAGCAAGATGTACCGAACCTCACAAGGAGTCAAACCCTCGCGCGGCTCATCCATCGTACTGGAATTCCCGGACCGGCCGTGACGCGGGCAACAGCAGTCAGGCGCTATGCCTAATTAATGACACCAAATCTGCCAAATAGCCGAATAATGTTCTATTTGGTCCGCGCAGGCTCCGGCGAATCGTTCTGCTACGCCAGGGCGCCGTCCCGCATCGAGTACCGGAGCCAGTTCCCCGCGCCGTTTCCGTGCCCGGTTTCCTGCCTGGCGCCGTGCCTTGTTTCTCGGCTCGTTCCTCGCCTGGCGCAGTTGCTGAACCACTCACCCAGCGCGCGGTCGTGGCTGACCATGACCAGTGTCCCTGCGAACTCGGACAGGGCCGCTTCAAGCTGTTCCACCAGCACGGGCGCCAGGTGGTTGGTGGGCTCGTCCACCAGCATCGTCCCGAAGCCGCCCAGCAGGAGCCGGGCCAGCGCCAGCCGGCGTTGCTGCCCCGCGGAAAGGCTGCCCACCGGCACGTGGAATTCGCTGGTCCGGAAGAGCCCCAGGCGCAGCAGCGCCTCGGCGTGCTCATCGATATTGCCGCCCAGGCCCGCGGCAAAGGCGGGCAGGAGCCGCAGTCCCGGGCGCTGCGGGAGTTCCAACTCCTGCTGCAGATAGCCGATCCGGCCGTGCCTCACCACTTTGCCCTGGGCCGGTTCCAACGTGCCGGCGAGGACGGAGAGTAGCGTGGACTTCCCGGCACCGTTGGGGCCCGTAATGAGGATCTTCTGGCCGGCTTCCACCCGGAAATCCGTGGGTTCCAGCCGGCCGGGCACCGCGACCCCCTTCGCCTCGAGCGCCGGGCCTTCGGCCACGTCCGCCCGCAGGTCCGTTGCCAGTTTCAGGGGTACTGGGGGACGGTCAATGGGGTTTGCCTCCAGCCGGCGCAGACGCTCCTGGGCGTTTCGGACCTTGCTGGTGGCCGCCTTCTGCCACGTGCCGGCCTTGAAGTCGAACCCCATCTTGTCGCCGTCGCGCTGGCGGGCGTAGCCCATCTTGCCGGCAACCGTGTCCGCCTGGAGCCGTTCGGCCGCCATCGCGTCCAGCCACCCGTGGTACTGCTGTGCCCAGCGCTGGCGCTCGGCAGCCTTCTCCCGCAGGTAGCCTTCGTAACCGTTGCCATACCGGTTGACCGACCGGCGCTCGGCATCGACCTCAATCACGGTTGAGGCCACTTTGCGCAGCAGCACGCGGTCGTGGGAGACCACCACCACCGTGCCGCGGTGCGCGGCCAGCCGCGCCTCCAGCCAGGCCGTACCGCTGGCGTCCAGGTGGTTGGTGGGTTCGTCCAGGAGCAAAATGTCCGCGGGATCGGCGAGAACGCAGGCCAGTGCCACCCGTTCCTGTTCCCCGCCGGAGAGCGAGCCCAGCGTCCGCATCCGGTCCAGCCCGCCCAGGCCGAGCCTGTCCAGCGCCGCTTCCACCCGGGATTCCGCGGCGTAGCCTTCCCGGAGCTGGTACTGCGTCTGCAGGTTTCCGTAGCGCTCCAGTTCGTCAGCTTCCGCGCCGGCCAGCCCGTCCTCCAGGCGGTCCAGCTCGGCCTCCAGCGCGCGGAGCGATTCCAGTGCGGCGTCGATCGCGTCGCTGACAGTGAACAGCTCCGGCAGGCCGTGGGTCTGGGCAAGGTAGCCCACGCGGCCGTGGCTGACGGACGTGCCCTCGTCCGGGGCCTCGAATCCGGCCAGGATCCGCAGCAGTGTGGATTTGCCCGCGCCGTTTTCGCCGACGATCGCCACATGTTCACCGGCCGTGATGGCAACGTCGACGCCGGCAAAAAGCTGGCGGTCCCCATAGCCGTGGGATACGCCCGAAAGGCGGAGATGTTCGCTCAAGGAGTCCTCGCAGTAGGTGCCAGCCTGCCCGACGGCGGCTTGCGTCCTCAGTATGGCACCGCCGGCCGTCACTGGGCACTGAGGCCCTGGGCACTGAGACGGGTGCCGCCGTCGGGCGTCAGGTCTGCGATGGCGCCGGGGATCAGCTGGACCGCGTCCTCCTGCCTCGGCACTAGGCTGGGGGCATGGGCACAGCTCTCCGTACACCACCCGCGCCGCAGCCGGAGCTTTACCGGTTCTCCCGGCTGGATTTCATCACTGTTGGACTCTATGTTGCCGTGGCCGGTCTATTCGCCGTGGCGGGCAGCCTGCTGGAGCCGCTGCTGCTGCAGATATCGCCCAATCCTGCGGTGGCGTCCTACGCGGTGAACCTGATCTTCTACGCAACGGTCGGCGTCCTTGCCCTGACCGCCGCGCGGCATGTTGCGGTCCGTGATCTCCGCGTCCTTGCCACAAGGCCCTGGTTCACGGCCCTCATGGTGCCGCTGACCGTCGTCGCAATGCTCATTCTCACCGCGGTTCTCGTGGCCCTCAGCGGACCTGTGCAGACCTCCGCCAACCAGGCGGGCCTTCAGGCGCTCATGCAGCAGGTCCCGGTCTGGCTCATGGTCCCCCTGCTGGTGTTGGTCGGCCCGTTCGTCGAGGAGTACATTTTCCGCCATTTGCTGATCGGCAAACTGAGCCGCCGGGTCAACCTCTGGGTCTGCTGCATCATGTCCGTGGTCCTCTTCGCGGCCCTGCACATCGTGGGCCAGGAGCAAATGACCCTGCAGGTGCTGATGCCGTACCTTGCCATGGGCGCCGTCCTGGTGTTCGTGTACGTCTGGACCGGGAAGAACGTGATGTTCTCCTACTTCGTCCACGCCTCCAAGAACCTCCTGGCGGTCGTCTTCATCTACGCCATTCCGCCCGAGGTGCTCGAACAGCTGCAGCAAGTGCAGGGGTAACCGAAGCAGCGCGGCGGCGCATGGCACCCGGCTCCCCTCTGGTTGTTCGCCGGCGCATGCGTTATCTTGAGGGCACTTCGCGATGGTTTGGGAGGGCTGGAGCGGCAACCTTGTATTGGGGAGGACTGCCATGAAAGCCCACGCCCACCGAATGTTCGCACTCCCGGCAGCTGCGGCGATGACGACACTTCTCGCGCTGAGCGGCTGCGTGTCCCTTCCCGGCGCCGCACCGACTGCACCGGCTGCACCGGCCACCCCAACGGCCACGTCTGCAGCGCCGGCGACCCCGCCGCCAACCAGCCAGGCGGCCGTCACGGCACCCGACCCGGTCGCTACCGGAAGCCGACAGCCGGGCGGGTGGGCCGGCACCGTCGCGAGTGTCCGCTCCGGAGTAGCAAAGATCAACGTCACGCTGTGCGACGCAGGCGGCGTCGGTACCGGTTTCCTCATCGAGAATGACCTCATCGTCACCGCCGCACACGTCGTGAAGGACCAAGCCGCCATCAGCATCAGCCTCGGAACAGAGATCTCGAGCGCGCAGGTACTCGGTATTGATGAGGCGGCCGACCTTGCTCTTTTGCGCACCGCCCGCCCGGTCAGCGGCCACATCTTCGACTTCGTCAGCGCTCCCCCGGCACTGGGCGAAGACGTGGCGGCGCTGGGCTTTCCCCTGGACGCCGACCTGACCTTCACCGCGGGACGCGTCAGCGGACTGAACCGGGAGCAGACAATCGGCACAAGGACGGTCAGCAACCTGATCCAGACCGACGCCGCCATCAATCCTGGAAACAGCGGCGGCCCGCTGCTGACCATGGACGGCAAGGTGGCAGGAGTCGTGAGCTCCAAGCGGGCCTGGGTTTTCGGTGCAGGCAGCGAAGGCAACTACAGTGCCGAAGGCACGGCCTTCGCTGTGGATGCCCGCAAGGCTGTCCTCGCCGTCGAGAGCTGGAAGAACCGCACCACTTCGCTGTCCCCTACAAGCTGCGGCCTGCCGGCACCGGCAGACACCAGCGCGATAGACGTTACGGTGAATTCCGATCACCCGCAGGCCGCCAACATCACCCAGAGCCTGGTATTTCATGGCCAGTCCATCAACCGCGGCGCATACGACCTCGCGTTCGCCATACTGACACCCGAGATGCAGGACCGGATGGGTGGACTCGAGACATGGCGGGAGGGGCTCGGCTCGTCTTTCTGGCGCACGCTGGAGGTCGAGGACGTATCCGCTGCCGGACCCGATCTCACGGCGTCCGTCCGGCTGAGGACCGTTCAGGACGCGCAGCACGGGCCCGACGGGCAGTCCTGCTCGGAATGGAAGCTCGACTACCTGATGACCTGGGATGGATCGATCTGGCGGATCGCGGACTCCCTTACGCCGCAAGGGCCTCCGGTGCCTTGCGGCGCCTGAACCCTACCGCCGCGGGCCGCGACGTCGTAGGTTCTTCCCATGACACTGAAAATCCAGATAGTCGTCGACTGCAAAAACCCGCACGAGCTCGCCGACTGGTGGGCCGAAACCCTGGAATGGGCCGTGGAGCCGCAGGATGAGGTTTTCATCCACTCCATGATCGAGCAGGGCTTCGCGACGGAGGCGGAGACCACCACGCACCGGGGCAAGCTCGTGTGGCGCGAGGGTGCCGCGATCCGGCCGCCCGAGGAACTCGACGCCAAGGCGCCCGCCCACCGCGTTTTGTTCCAGATTGTCCCGGAGGAAAAGACGGTCAAGAACCGGGTCCATTGGGACGTGCGGCTCGCGGGAGGGGACAAGGACGCCGTGCGGGCCGCCCTTGAAGCGCGCGGCGCCACGTTCCTCTGGTCTGCCAGTCAGGGACCGCATTCCTGGCACACCATGGCGGACCCGGAAGGCAACGAGTTCTGCATCAGCTGACGCGATTACTAGACTCGGACTGTGAGCA
The DNA here is from genome assembly GCF_056394385.1 of Arthrobacter sp. 10N44_2. Taxonomy (NCBI): domain Bacteria; kingdom Bacillati; phylum Actinomycetota; class Actinomycetes; order Micrococcales; family Micrococcaceae; genus Arthrobacter; species Arthrobacter sp. 10N44_2. The sequence goes on from NZ_JBFTHT010000007.1 coordinate 106,999, forward strand.
ACGAAATCCCCGCCAAGGTATCCGACGTCTTTGACCCCTCCCGGTGGCGCACCGTGTCCGGTTTCGACGACTTCCAGGACATGACCTACCACCGGCAGGTGGAGCGCTCCGCCGACGGGGAGGTGGTCCGGGACCTGCCCACCGTCCGCATCGCCTTCGACCGCCCCGAGGTCCGCAATGCCTTCCGGCCCGGCACCGTGGACGAGCTCTACCGCGCCATGGACCATGCCCGGATGACCCCGGACGTGGCCACAGTCCTGCTCACCGGCAACGGCCCCTCCCCCAAGGACGGCGGCCACTCGTTCTGCTCGGGCGGGGACCAGAGGATCCGCGGCCGCGACGGGTACCGGTACGTAGTACAAAACTCAGATGACGGCGAGACCAAGGAATCCATCGATCCCGCCCGCGCCGGCCGGCTGCACATCCTGGAAGTCCAGCGGCTCATGCGCACCATGCCCAAGGTGGTCATCGCCGTCGTCAACGGCTGGGCAGCCGGCGGCGGGCACTCCCTCCACGTGGTCTCGGACCTCACCATCGCCTCCCGCGAGCACGGCAAGTTCAAGCAGACCGACGCCACCGTGGGAAGCTTCGACGCCGGCTACGGCTCGGCCCTCCTGGCCCGCCAGATCGGCCAGAAGTCCGCCCGGGAAATCTTCTTCCTGGCCCGTGAATATTCGGCCGAGGACATGGTCCGGATGGGCGCCGTGAACGAGGCCGTGGACCATGGACGCCTCGAGGAGGTCGCCCTGGAGTACGCCGCTGACATTGCCCGGCAGTCCCCGCAGGCCATCCGCATGCTCAAGTTCGCGTTCAACCTCGCCGACGACGGCCTGGCCGGCCAGCAGGTCTTCGCCGGCGAGGCGACCCGTCTGGCGTACATGACGGACGAGGCCGTGGAGGGCAAGGAAGCCTTCCTCGAGAAGCGCGATCCCGACTGGTCCGCTTTCCCGTACTACTTCTAAGGCGCGCTGTGACTTCCGGAGCCATGAACATCGAGCCTGCGCTCAAGGCGCTGGCTGCTGCCCTCCACGGCGAGGGACCCGCCGTCGAACTCTCCGCCGGGCCGGACGGCTCGCCGGTGCTGGGGTTCCCTAACACGGCCGGCATCGAGGACGCGGCCGTCGTGGTCCGGACCTCCGGGTCCACCGGCACGCCGAAGGCGACCGTCCTGACCGTCGAGGCCATGGCGGCCTCGTCTGTGGCGACCGCCTTTGCGCTCAAGGGCGAGGGCCAGTGGCTGCTGGCCCTTCCCGTCCAGTATGTGGCCGGCGTCCAAGTGCTGGTCCGCTCGCTTTTTGCCGGGACCCGCCCGTGGGCCATGGACCTCTCCGGCGGTTTTACGCCGGAGGCCTTCACCGCCGCGGCGCTGGAGCTCACGGACAAGATCCGTTTCACCTCGCTGGTGCCCACCCAGCTCCAGCGCCTGCTGGACGCGCCCTCCGCCGAGACGCTGGCGGTGCTGCGGCGCTTCAACGCCATCCTGCTCGGCGGCGGACCCGCGTCCGCGCAGCTGCTCGACGCGGCCCGGGACGCCGGCGTGCGGGTGGTGACTACCTACGGCTCGTCCGAGACCTGCGGCGGGTGCGTGTACGACGGCTTCCCGCTCGAGGACGTCCTGGTCAGGGTGGAGGACGACGGCCGCATCCTGCTGGGCGGGGCAACCATTGCCGCCGGCTATCTTCAGGCCCCAGAGCTCTCGGCAGCGGCGTTCATCGAAGCGGACGGCGTCCGCTGGTACCGGACCAATGACCTCGGTGAACTGGACGCCGACGGCCGGCTCACCGTGCTCGGCCGGGCCGACGACGTCGTCATCACCGGCGGCGTCAAAGTTTCCGCCGCCCATGTCCAGGCTGAGCTGGAAAAGCTCGACGGCGTGCGGGCGGCTTTTGTCGCCGGTGTGCCGTCCGCGGAGTGGGGCCACGCCCTGGCCGCGTACGTCGCAGTGGCCGACAGTTCCCCGGAAGGGCTGGCGGCGTTCGCCGACCGCCGGAACCAGACCTGGGCACCGTCGCTGGGCGCACTGGCCCCGAAAACCGTGCTGCCCGCCGCGGAACTGCTCATGCTGCCCAACGGGAAACCGGACCGGCTGGGCATGACGGTCCGGCTGGACGCCCTCCATCAGGGAAAATAGACAAGCGCTTCCGGCTTCCGGCCGGCAACTCAAACCACCAACGAGCATTCAACCAACCAACGAGGTACTGACCGTGGCCACAGCCGCACAATGGATCCAAGGCGCCCGACTGCGCACCCTGCCGGCCGCAATCGCACCGGTGCTGATCGGCAGCGCAGCCGCCTACGAGATGGATTCGTTCATCCTGCTGAACGCCGTGCTGGCGGCCCTGGTCGCCCTGCTCCTGCAGATCGGCGTCAACTACGCCAACGACTACTCGGACGGGATCCGCGGCACGGATGAGGACCGGGTGGGTCCGCTCCGGCTGGTGGGCTCGGGGGCGGCCAGCCCGGAGCACGTCAAACGGGCCGCGTTCGCAGCCTTCGGGCTGGCGATGCTGTTCGGCCTGATCCTCGTGATCATCACGCAGGCCTGGTGGCTGATCCTGGTCGGCGTCGGCTGCGTGCTGGCCGCCTGGGGTTATACCGGCGGCAAGAACCCGTACGGCTATCTCGGCCTGGGCGACGTCTTCGTGTTTGTGTTCTTCGGCCTCGTCGCAACGCTGGGCACCACGTATACGCAGGCGGGGCAGCTGAGTCTGGCCGCGATCATTGGGGCGATCGGCACGGGGCTGATCGCGTGCGCCCTGCTGATGGCCAACAACGTCCGCGACATCCCGACCGACAGGAAGGCGGGGAAGAAGACCCTGGCCGTGCGGCTCGGGGACAAGCATGCGCGCGAAAGCTATGTGCTGATGCTGGCCGTCGCGATCCTGCTGGTCATCGTCCTGGCCCCCGCCCGGCCCTGGATGCTGATCGTGCTCCTGCTGATCCCCGCCAGCCTCATGCCGTCCTGGCTGATGATCGCCGGGCGGCGCCGCAAGAGCCTGATCCCGGTCCTGAAGCAGACCGGACTAATCAACCTCGGCTTCGCCGCGCTGTTTTCACTCGGACTCGTCCTTAGCCACGGCTTCTAAGCCGCGGGCTTAGGGCCGCGGGCTCCCGGGCCTTCCCGAGCTTCAGGGGACCAGCCCGGGGGCTCAGGCCCCCGGTTGCCGGGAATCTTTGGGGCGGTTGTCCGTGCGGACGGCAATGTCGGGGTTCTCGTCCACGAGGCGGTCTTCGGCCTCGGCGTCGGCCACCTCTCCTGCGCTGCGCATCGGCTTGGCCTTGCCCGAGAACCGGTGGTGGAGCGTCGCGGTGGCCGCGTCGCGCTGCTTCTGGAAGAACAGGAAGCTGACGGCGAAGGACATCATTCCGGCGCACAGGGCGGCCAGGAGCACCCCCAGCTGCAGGTAGAGAAAGAGCGCAAACAAGGGCGCAAACAGCGCCAGTCGAATAAGGGTGTATTTGAGGAAAGCCACACCTCAAGTTTAGCCGCCGGGACGGCGCGCTGCTTCGGCCATCCCGCTCCCCTCGCCCGCGGTGCCGGCAGCCTGCACCCGGGCATAGTGACCGGCGCCGTCGAGGCGCCCGACGGCTAGACTGAAGGTATGCTCCGTGTAGTGGTTCCGATCGTCATACTGGCCGTGTTTGTCTATGGACTGGTGGACCTCATCCGCACTGACGCGCGGCTGACCAGGGGCATCTCCAAGACCGCCTGGATTTTCGTGCAGGTCCTCCTCCCCGTGGTCGGCGCCACGCTGTGGTTTCTCATGGGACGCCCCCGGGCCACGGACACCGCACCGGTCGCCTACAGCCACCCGGTAGCGCCCGATGACGACCCCGAGTTCCTGCGCAACCTTGAGATCCGCCACCGCAACCAGGCCGAGGCCGACAGGCTCAAGAAGCTCAAGGAAGAACTCGACGCCAAGGACCGCAAGAACGACGCCGGCAACGCGGAAGCCGGCGGCAGCGAAGGCGCCGGCGGTGCCCACGAACCCGGCGACGCCGGAACGCCCGGCACCGACGAGGTCAAGTAACAATCACGTAGCAGTCCAGTAGCACCGTTCCGTGCATCCATCTGCGGCCGTTCGCCCCAGATGGCCGGAATCCCACGCTCCAAGCAGCCACCTCCGGCAAACGGCCGCCACGCATCCGCGCCCGCCCCTGCTGCCCACACCGCCTCGGGCCATTGCGTCCGCGCACCGGGCTCAGACGCCCCTTCCCATCTCCGGCGGTCCCCAGTCCCGCCGTCACCCCGGGCATCCATCTGCGGCCGTTCGCCGCAGATGGCCGGAATCCCACGCTCCAAGCGGCCACCTCCGGCAAACGGCCGCCACGCATCCGCGCCCGCCCCTGCTGCCCACACCGCCCACTTCTCCCCCACACCCTGCCCGCGCTGTGGATAACCTCCAAGCCCCATCGGCGCGGGCGCAGAATACCCGTATGCGCCCGCCCAGTGAGCTCCCCCCGCATCTTCGAAACCAGCCCTTCACCGTTGCCGAGGCCCGCACAGCCGGGGTGGGGCGACGACGGACCCGGGCCGGGGATCTCGTCAGCCCCTGTTACGGGGTGCGCGCCACCGCCGCCACCCCGGACAGTTTGCTGAAACGTGTGCATGCCCTGACTGCCGTGACGGGCGCAATCGTGAGCCACCTGTCAGCGGCAGTGCTGTGGGGATTTCCCCTGCCGCAGGCCTTGGAGAACCTGGCTGTCATCCATCTGACGAGTCGGCCGGGCCAGCGGGCGGTGCGGCATGAGAATGTGGTGGGCCATCAGCAGGCACTCGAACCGGAGGAGATCGTGGCTGGGGTGAGGGTTAGCTGCACCTCCCCACTGCGGACGTGGTTCGATCTCGCAGGCATACTAGGCCTCGATGACTTGGTGATCGCCGGGGATTTCCTGCTGCGGCGGAGAAATCCATTGACCACGATCCATGAGCTGGACGCGTTCCTCGCCGGGAAGCAAGGCAGGGCGGGCTACCGGCGGGCTATGCAGGCCCGGTCCCTGATACGCGCCGACACGGACTCCCCCAAGGAGACCGAACTCCGGCTGCTCCTGATTCGGCATGGCCTGCCCGAACCCGCAATCAACGTGCCCATGTTCGATGAGACCGGCGGTTGGATCCAGGACCCGGATCTCGCCTACGAAGAAGAAAAGATCGCGATTCAGTACGACGGCGGGCATCACGCCAGTCCGGCCCAGCGTCGCAGCGACATCTTCCGGGATGAGAACGCCAGGGACGCCGGGTGGCGCGTGGTCGTATTGACCCAATGGCACTTGACCCCGCCCGGCCCTGGGATGGAGCCGGCCGCGGTTACCCGGGTGCGTGCGGCGCTGTTGGAGCGCGGCTGGACTCCCGGCCCGGGCCCGAAGCCCGGGCAACGTCACCGTGCCCGCCCCCAGGCGCACCGATCTGACACGAATGGCCGCTAAGCGCAGCGGCTTAGCGGCCATCTGTGGCGAACCGACGGAGCGCGGGCCCACACAGCCCCCTCCGGGCCCGCGCCCAGACGCGCCGTACCAAGCCCGCGGCCGAGGCAGACGCACCCTGGCACCCTCATGCCATGCCGCACCGCCCCAACCCCCGTGCAGCGTACCGATCTGACGCGAATGGCCGCTAAGCGCATCGGCTTAGCGGCCATCTGTGGCAAATCGAGAGAGCGCGGGCCCACACAGTCCCGGAAGGACCCGGAAGCACCCGGCCCGGGTGCGGTTATGGGCCCGGGTGCGGTTATGGGCCCGGGTGCGGTTATGGGCCGGGGTGCGGCTTACAGTCCCGAGTAGGAATGCAGGCCGTTGAAGAACTGGTTCACGATCGTGAAGTTGAAGACCACGCACAGGTAGCCGACGATCGACAGCCAGGCAGCACGGGTTCCGGTCCAGCCGCGGGTGGCGCGGGCGTGCAGGTATCCGGCGTAGACCACCCAGATCACGAACGTCCAGACTTCCTTCGTGTCCCAGCCCCAGAACCGGCCCCAGGCTTTCTCCGCCCAGATGGCGCCGAACATGAGCGTAAACGTCCAGCCGACGAACGCGATCGCGTTGATGCGGTAGGACAGGTTCTCCAGGCTCAGGGCGTTCGGGACCAGGCGCATGAACCCGAGCTTGTCGGCTCCGCCGGCGGCGATGGTCTTCTGCCGGTGCGACTGCACGAGCTGCAGCGCGGACATTGCGAAGGTCAGGGTGAACAGGGCCGAGGACATTACCGCGATGGAAACGTGGATGATCAGCCAGTAGCTCTGGAGCGCCGGCACGAGGTGGCCCACGGGGGTCCAGAAGGCGATGGAGGCGGCAACCAGCATGATGATGGCCAGGCCGATCACGAACGTGCCCAGGAAGCGCAGGTCGCGGCGGATCAGCACCAGCAGGAAGACGGCCACGGCCACGAACGCGCCCGTGGTGAGGAATTCGTACATGTTGCCCCACGGCACCCGGCCGGCACCGAGCGCGCGGGTGATCACGCCGGCCGCATGAATCGCGGCGCCGAGGACGGTCAGCGCGACGGCGACGCGGGCGGGGGCACGCCGCTCGCCGGCGTAGCGCATGCTGCCGTCGGCGGTCTGGCCCGCGCCTGCGGCGGTGCCGGGGCGGGAGGTGGCCGACGTCGGACGCTCGGCACGGCCTGCCGGGCCGCTGACGTCCGCATCGGAGCGGGCGACGTCGGCTCCGGCGGCCCCCGCACCGACGCCCACGGGAACGCGCGCGGCATTGGCCTCGGCCGCCGCGCCGGAGAGCTCCGCGGCCTTGAGATCCACCGCGCGCAGCGTCTTGCTGCTCTTGGCCAGGTCCCAGGCGAAGGCGATGAACGCCACCGTGTACGTGCCCGCGGCCAGCAGCATGAACAGCTCGCTGTACTGGCCCATGGTTTCGTTGATCGAGAACGGCATTACTGATCCTTCTTCGACTCGGAAGAGCCGGCTGTTGACTGGATGAAGTCTTCTGCGGGTTGTTCAGGAGCGGCGTGCGTGCCGCTGGCACCATTCGCGGCGGTATCCGCCCGGTCATTATCCGCTGTTGCGCTGGGAGCGGGCTGGGAGCCGGTCGCGGCCTCATCGCCCAACAGCCAATCGTCGGAAAGGAGTTTGCGGATTGCCGCGGCCTCCCCGGCCAGGCGGTGGTCCTCACCGCGGGCCAGGAGACCGTACTCCACCATGGTGCGGCCGTCCTCGTGGGTGCCGGTGCGGACCCAGACACGGCGGCGGTTCATATAGAGCGAGGTCACAAGCCCGGCCACGGCCAGGAGCGCGAAGATCAGGGCGTACAGCTGGCCGGGGTTGTGGTGGATGTCCACGCCGATGTAGCGCTTGACGCCGTCGAAGCTGATGGAACCCTTGCCGTTCGGCAGCGTGTAGCTGCTCCCGGGCGCCAGGACGATGCCCTTGGTGTCCAGGTTGCGGGCGTTGAGCGGCGTCAGTTTCTTGACGTCGAGCTCGAAGACGTTCTGCGGGGAGCCCGCGTCCAGGCCGAGGTCGCCGAAGTAGGAATTCAGGGTCAGCTGCGGGTTGATGAGCTCCGGATCACCGCTGAAGGACACGCCCTTGTCGGTGACAAACGCCGTCGGCAGGAAGAACCCGGCAAAGGCGAGCTGTTCGGGTTTGGCGTCCGGAACCTTGATCACCACGGAGGAGTAGTAGTTCTCGCCCTGGAGCTTGGCCACCACGGGTCCCTGCATGGCAACATTGCCCGCGCCGTCGCGAATCGTGACGACGGGAGCGTAGCCGTTGCCGGTGAGGTACACGCTGGTGCCGCCGAGGCTGAGGGGGTCGTTGACCTTGAGCACCTCCTTCTTGGCGGGTGCGTCCGGGTTTTCCTTCGTGGTCACGGCGGCGGTGAAGTCGATGGGCTGACCGAACTTGCCCTTCGATTCACGGTCGAAGGTGATGTCGAACTTGTCCAGCTGGACCGAATAGGGCTGCAGCTGGCTGCTCTGGAAATTGGTGCCGGGGGTGAACTGGTCGTAGCCGACGAGGGTGTTGACGAACGTGTCGCCCTCCACCAGGATGCGCTGCCCGCTGTAGCCGAAGAGGCCGCCGGCCGCCACCGAAACCAGCACTCCGATCAGCGCGGTGTGAAAGACGAGGTTGCCGACTTCCTTCAGGAAGCCGCGCTCGGCACCCAAGGACGGGCGGGCGCCGTCGCGGTCCCGCACGTCGACGCGGTAGCCGCGCTTTTTCAGCAGCTCGGCGGCGTCGGTGATGGCGGCCGACGCCGGGATCCCGGCGTCGGCCGGAATCACCAGGGTGCCGTATTCGGGGAGCCTGGACAGGCGGGCGGGGGTGCGCGGGGGCTGGGAGCGCATCGCTTTGTAGTGCGCGATGGCGCGCGGGATCACGCAGCCAATCAGCGAGACGAACAGCAGGATGTAGATCGCGGAAAACCAGGCCGAGGAGTAGACGTCGTAGAGCTGCACCGAGTCCAGGATCGAGCCGTAGTCCGGGTGGTCCTTGATGTACTGCGTGACAATCGCCGGGTTGGCCGGGCGCTGCGGGAACAGCGAGCCGGGCACGGCGGCGACGGCCAGCAGCAAGAGCAGGAACAGGGCTGTGCGCATGCTGGTCAGCTGCGTCCACGCCCACCGGAGCATGCCCAACGGACCCAGCATGGGCAGGACGGCCTCGGGCTTCGGGGACTTCTTCTTTTCGTTCACGCGCTCGCTCATCAGATTGGCAAATTCACATCGGTTTGGAACCAGTACTGCAACCCGGAGACCCAGGTGCCCCACACACCGCTCGCCATCAGGATCCCAAGCAGGATCAGGATGCCGCCGCCAGTGCGCTGGATGGCGAGCCGGTGGTTGCGGAAGAAGGACATCACGCCAATGCCGCGGCGCACGGCCAGGGCGATCAGCAGGAACGGGATTCCCAGCCCAAGGCTGTAGACGAACGCCAGGAACGCCCCCTTGGCCGCCGAGGAGCCGCCGGAGAGGCTAAGCAGCTGGACGGCCGAATACGTCGGACCGATGCACGGTGCCCAGCCCAGCCCGAAGGTGATGCCCAGCAAGGGCGCGCCCCAGAGACCGGCCGGGGGTTTGGCATGGATCTTGGCATCGCGCTGGAGCCAGCCGAAGCCGCCCATGAACACCACGCCCATGACGATCACCAGGACGCCCAGCAGCTGGGTGATCCACATGTTCTGCGAGCCCGTGATGAAGCTGCCCAGCTGCCCGAAGGCGCCGCCGAGCAGCACGAAGATCACGGAGAAGCCCAGGACGAACAGCCCGATGCCGGCCAGCATGCGCCCGCGCCTTTGCTTCTGCAGGTCGACGCCGGTCAGCCCCGTGACGTAGCCCAGGTATCCGGGCACCAGCGGGAGGACGCAGGGCGAGAGGAAGGAGACCAGTCCGGCCAGCAGCGCGACGGGAATGGCAAGCAGCAGCGATCCGTTCAGGATGGCTTCGGCGAAGGGGCTGTTCACGGTGGGGCCCCGCTACTCGGCCACGGCGGCGGCGATGAGGGACTTCAGGGTGCCCTGCTGGATTTCGCCCAGGACCCGGGAGGCGACGCGGCCCTGCTTGTCCAGCACGAGGGTGGTGGGCACGGCGCCGGGCGGCACGAGGCCGGAGACGGCCAGCAGCACGGCGCCGTCCTTGTCATTGAAGCTCGGGTACGTCAGGTTGAAGGTCTTGTCGAACGCGTCGGCCGTGGCCTTCTCATCGCGCAGGTTGACGCCGAAGAACTGTACGCCCTTGGTCTTGAATTCCTGGTTCAGCGCCTCGAGGGAGGGCGCCTCGACCCGGCAGGGGGCGCAGGCGGCAAACCAGAAGTTCAGCACGGTGACCTTGCCCGGGAAGTCCGCCGACGTGACGGCCGTGCCGTCGAACAGCGTCCCCTTGAGCGCCACGGGACTCTTGCGGTCCGCGACGGCGAACTCGGTGACGGACCCGTCGCCGGCCACGTAGTTCTTGTTGTCCCCGGCCTTGGCCTGTTTGGCGAGGGCGTCGTCCTGGGCGCAGCCGGACAGCCCGAACACCGCGGCCAGCGCGGCCCCGCCGGCGGTCAGGACGCTGCGGCGGGACAAAGGCATGTATTCGCGGCGGTTCGCGGCCATGGTCAGGCTCCCGGGGTGCTGGCGGCACCGGGCAGCAGGGCAGCAGCGGGCTCGCTGTAGTCGACGCGCACGAGGCCGCCGGCGTCGTCGAACACCAGGGATGTCAGTGACGTCAGGGTGCATTCGCGCTTGCGCGGGTCGTGCCACAACGGCCGGCCTTCGGCGCTGAGCCGCGTGGCCCAGATGGGCAGCTGGTGGCTGACAAGGATGGCTTCGGCCCCGTTGCCGCCCAGCTCGATGGCACGGATGCGTGCGTCCTGGACGGCCGCGATGACCCGCGCGGCCTGCTCCTTGTACGGCTCACCCCAGGAGGGCCGCAACGGGTTGTACAGCCGGGCCCAGTGTTTGGGACGCAGCAGCTCCGCCTTCGAGACGCGAAGGCCCTCAAAGTAGTTGGCGGCCTCGATGATGCGGGATTCGGTGGCAATCTCCAGGCCCAGGGCGTCGGCGATCGGCTGCGCCGTCTCCTGCGCGCGGGTCAGTGGGGACGCGGCGAGGTGGACGATCCTGGCCCCTTGCGCGGACCGCTCCCTGAAGTGTTCCGCCAGGGTGCGGGCCATCTCCCGGCCGAGTTCGGAGAGGTGGAATTCCGGCAGCCTGCCGTACAGGACACCATCGGGATTGTGGACCTCGCCGTGGCGGAGCAAATGAACAGTGGCTTGGGGCATGTCTACCAGTTTCTCAAAGATGCCGGTCGATCTGAAATCTTCTACGGGAGGTAGAACTGATGAGTTTGGAAAAATGTTCCCCGGAGTTGGAATAAAAGATGCAAATGCATGTTTATACTGAGTGAAGCAGTTAGTTGAGATTTCAACCAATGATGCTTCAACTAGCGATCAGACGAACCACCGCAGTACCAACCCGACTCAAGGAGAACCACCATGGCACTTCCCGCAAACGTCACCACCGGCACCTGGACCCTCGACCCGTCGCACAGCGAGATCGGCTTCACCGTCCGCCACGCCGGCATCAGCAAGGTCCGCGGTCAGTTCACCGACGCCGCCGCCACCCTGGACCTCGCCGAGAACGTCACCGACTCCAAGGTCAACGCCTCGATCAAGACCGCAAGCTTCGACTCCGGTGACGCCAACCGCGACGGCCACGTCCGCGGCGAAGATTTCTTCGACGTCGAGACGTTCCCGGAGATCTCCTTTGTATCCAACACCATCGTCCCCAAGGGCGACGCCTACGAGCTCCAGGGCGACCTCACCATCAAGGGCATCACCCGCCCCGTGGCCCTCGAGACCGAATTCAACGGCGTGGCCGTCGATCCCTTCGGCAACACCCGCGCCGGCCTCAGCGCCGAAACCACCATCAGCCGCAAGGACTTCGGGCTGACCTGGAACGCCGTCCTCGAAGCCGGCGGCGTGCTGGTCAGCGACAAGGTGGCCATCAACCTGGAACTGGCCTTCATCGCTCCCGCAGCGTAGCCAGCATCCAGTACGGTCGCGGCCCGGTCACTTCCGTCCGCGCCTGAGGGCCGACGCCGGTCAGCCGGCTCCAGCGCCCCGCTTCATCTTCGCGATGAAGCGGGGCGCTGTTGTTTTTCGCCGCTGCTGCCTGCCCCTCTTGGGCGCCGCCGTCGGGCACCGCGACGCGGCTGCAGATTCCCTAGATAACAGGGAAACGGCCGTCTACAGTGAGAGCCATGAGCAACCCGAGTGATGTACCTCCGCAGCAGCCGGGCGCCCAGCCGCCGGCGTCGGGCAGCGTCCCGCCCGCCGGCCCACCGCAGCTTCCCGCCAACCCGCCGCCCCCTCCCGGGTACCAGGCACCGCCTCCCGGATACCAGGCACCGCCTCCCGGATACCAGGCACCGCCTCCCGGATACCAGGCACCGCCTCCCGGGTACCAGGGCCAGCCGGCGTCGGCCGGCGGATTCCGCTTCGAGATGCCCACCGACCGCCCCAGGAACTTCGGCGATGCACTGCCTGCCGGCGGGCTCTCCGGCATGTTCAAGGTCGCTGCGATGCCCACCGAGCTGAAGGTCTCCTACTGGATCTGGCTGATCGGCGGGCTCCTGGGCCTCCTCGGTGGAGTCATCGGGTTGTTCGGGTCCTTCGTCCTGGTCGCCTTCGCGCCGGCGATCGGGCTCCTGGTGCTGCTGCTCGTGATCGTGGCGCTCGCACTGGCAACCGCTCAGATCATCCTGGCCATGAAGATGAAGGAAGGCCGGGAATGGGCCCGCTTCGCCCTCACCATCCTTGCCGGCATCTCCCTGGTGCTGACACTCATCAGTTCCGGCATCGCCGACGGCCGGGCGGGCGGAGGCCTGCCGGGCTTCCTCATCAGCCTCGTGGCGACCGTGCTCATGTGGCTGCCGAATGCACAGGCCTGGTTTGCCGCCAACCGGGGCCGAATCTAGGCCTGCCGCCGCACAGGGCACCCGCGGATTCGTGGCAGCGCCAGGGCTCCCCCGCCGCCACGCGCCGGCCATCGAAAGAGGCTTGAGAATACCTCTCAGGAATGATCCACACGGCGGCCGGGCCGCGGTACGGTTGAGCTAAACCATGCTGGGGGCAGGGCAGGATCTCTGATCCCGGTGGCCGATTCGATCGACACGCAAAGGACCGCTTCATGAGCAATCCCCCAGTCCAGCCCCCGCCTCGCAACGGCTCCGAGCCGGGCGGGGAATCCACTCCGGCGCCGCAGGCACCGCAGTACGGCCAGAACGCCCCGCAGGCACCGCAGACACCGCAGTACGGCCAGCAGACACCCCCCGCCTACGGCCAGAACGCCCCCCAGGCACCGCAGTACGGCCAGCAGACACCCCCCGCTTACGGCCAGAACGCCCCCCAGGCACCGCAGTACGGCCAGCAGACACCCCCCGCTTACGGCCAGAACGCCCCGCAGGCACCGCAGTACGGCCAGCAGCCACCCCCCGCCTACGGCCAGAACGCCCCCCAGACGCCGCAGTACGGCCAGCAGCCACCCCCCGCCTACGGCCAGAACGCCCCGCAGTCGCCGTACGGCCAGTCCCCCTACGCCCAGTACCCGTCCCAACAGCCGCAGGCTCCGGGCGCGGTTCCCCAGTTGGTCAATACGTCGTTCTGGCTGATCATCGCAGCCGGAGCCTTGTGGGTCATCTCCATGCTGGTATCCCTGGGAACCCTGGACACCCCTGCCGTCAGGGACATGTTCGAGCAGCAGATGGCAGCGAGCGGCACGAGCGTCGACTTCGAATCCATTAAGGGTGTCCTGATCGGCACGATCGTGGTGTTTGCCGCCATCAGCGCCGGGCTGTACGCCCTCGTGGCATTCAATGTCCGCAAGGGCAAGAACTGGGCCCGCATCCTGGGCACCGTGTTCGCGGCCTTGTCGGTCTTCAACATCATCCCGCTCAGCCTCGCCACCCTGGCGGCACTCGTGGGCATTGCGGCTATCGTGCTGCTTTACCTGCCCGCGGCAGCGCCGTATTTCCAGAAGCGGCAGCCCTTTGCCAACCCCTATGGACAGCCCGGAGCCCCCTTCGGGAAGTAGCTTCGCCAGGAACCCACCCAGTGGGGTACCACTCAGCGGGCGCGGGAACCGGAGGGCTGGCCGATCTTAGTCGGCGTCTTCCGGGTCCTGCGCCCTCTGTGCGTGGTAGGCCAGAATCTGCAGTTCCGTTGCCATGTCCACCTTGCGGAGGTTGACTCCCGGGGGGACCTGCAGCATCACCGGCGCGAAGCTGAGGATGCTCCGCACGCCGGCGGCTATCACCCGGTCGCAGACGTCCTGGGCCACCGCCGCGGGCAAGGCGAGGACCACCATGTTGGCACCGGTACGCTGCAGTACCGGCTCAAGGTCGGCGGCGTCGCTGACCCGCAGCCACCCGACTTCACTGCCCACCACCATCTGGTCGGCGTCGAAAATCGCCACAATGTCAAAGCCTCGAGACTCGAATCCGCCGTACCGGGCCAGGGCTTTGCCGAGGTTGCCCGCACCGACGATCGCGACTTTCCAGTCGTGCGTCAGCCCGAGGGCAGCGGCGATGTTGCGGTTGAGGTACTGGACCTCATAACCGACACCCCGGGTTCCGTAGGAGCCGACATAGGAGAGGTCCTTGCGCAGCGTCGAGGAACTGACTCCGGAGGCCTCGGCCAGCGACTCGGACGAGACCCGGTCCACCCCGTCAGCCAGCAGCGTGGTCAGGGCGCGCAGATAGATGGTCAGCCGGGCCACGGCCGCGGGCGGAATCTGTTTGGCCGCAGTCCCGGCTCCCCCGGGGACAGGCCCGGGAGATGAATCCAGCGAAGTCACTATCTGCTCCATTGCGTCGCGTTGTGCTTCCCACTCTAGAGCCCCCGCGCATCACGCAACAAAGCACCCCGCCGTCAGGAGGGCTGGTCGAGGATCCGTTGCAGGGTCCGGGTCAGGCGGGCCTCGTCGATCTTCCAGAAATCCCGCTGGACGCCGTCGACCAGCACCACCGGGATCTCCTCGGCGAAGCGTTCCCGCAGCCCGGCGTCGTCGTCCACCGATTTTTCCGACCAATCTAGTCCGAGCGCAGCGGTGACCCGGCCGACGGCGGCACGCGCCTCGGTGCACAGGTGACAGTCAGCCTTGGTGATCAGAACTACAGCAGGTAAGTGTGCGGGTTTGGCCATGCATCCACCGTAGCCCGGCGGCCACTTCGGCGTCGACGCGCGGAGCAGTCCGCCCGGGTCCGGGGCCGTCCTGCCGTCGCGTCGCGCGTCCCGCGGGCGGCCGGGGGCCCGTCATTGACTAGACTCGTGGCATGCCCGAGGAGAAATACGTCATTGTGGCCAATGAGCCTGCTGCATCGACGCAGCACGGCGAGGCCGCATTTTTCGACGTCGACAACACCCTCATGAAGGGCGCAAGCCTTTTCCATGTCGCCCGCAAGCTTCACCAGCGTGGCGCCTTCACCCTGCCGCAGGCTGCCGGGTTCGCCTGGAAGCAGTTCATGTTCGTGCTGCGCGGCGAAAACATGGATGACGTCCATGCCGTCCGCGATTCCGCCCTGACCCTGGCCGCCGGCATCACGGCCAAGGACATCGAGGCGTTGGGCGAAGAGGTCTACGACGAAATGATTGAGTCGCGGATCTGGCCGGGGGCAAAGGCCTTGGCCGAGCAGCATCTTCGGGTCGGGCGCAAGGTATGGCTCGTCACTGCGACGCCGATCGAGGTGGCCACTGTCATTGCCGCCCGGCTGGGCCTGACCGGGGCGCTGGGCACAGTGGGCGAGATCATGGACGGCTCGTACACGGGACGGCTTGTGGGCGAGATCCTCCATGGACCGGCCAAAGCGGTCGCAGTCCAGCAAATTGCCGAGGAGCAGGGTCTGGACCTGAGCCGCTGCTGGGCGTACAGCGATTCCCACAACGACATCCCGTTGCTGAGCATGGTGGGGCACCCCGTTGCCATCAATCCCGACTCCAAGCTGCGCCGCTACGCCCGCGAGCACAACTGGCCGGTCTACGACTTCCGTGCAGGCCGGCGCGCCGCCACTCTGGGCTTCAAGGCCGCAACGGTCGGAGGGGCCATCTACGGCCTGTGGCGGGGGTTCTCCCGCTTCCGCGGCCCCAGCCGCTAGGCCGCCCGCGGCTTCCGCTGCGGATTCGGACGGGCGCGGCGCGGATCAGGGCCGCCGTCCTCTGATTCCGCAGCCCGCGTCCGAAGCCGGTGCGAATCTACGCGCCACCTCCTCGGCGTCGCCCCGGCTGGCCCCAACGCAAATCAACCGCCGAAGGCAAGAAAAATGCCCGTCGCCTGGAAGGCAACGGGCATTTCATGCATTTCGAAGTATTGCTACTTCTTATTGCGACGCTGGTGGCGCGTCTTGCGAAGCAGCTTGCGGTGCTTCTTCTTGGCCATACGCTTGCGACGCTTCTTAATAACTGAACCCACGAAAGTTCCTTACCGGCTAGATGCAGTACCTGCCTGTTGGGAAGGGTCCGCGGGCTAAGCAGCAGACTGAAACAACTGACAGGTTCTTACAATGACGTAAAACGTTCCTTAACAGGGTACCGCCTCTGCGAGGCACCCCACGACCGCGGGCCCCGTGCGGGACCCAAAGCAGTCGATTCACGCTGTGATTGTTGCCGCTGACTGATCAGCCAGTTCCGGCGTGGCCGTCATTCCGGTCGACGACGGCACCCTTGAGGTACTGCTCGACGGCGTTTTCCGGCACGCGGTAGGAGCGGCCGAACCGCACGGCCGGCATCTCCCCCGAATGCACAAGACGGTACACAGTCATTTTCGATACCCGCATAAGTTCCGCGACTTCGGCCACGGTCAAAAAACGGGCCTTGGAGAAGTTGGCCTCCGTAGACATTTCCCTATTCCTTTGCTCAAGCGAACGGCAGCCCCACCTGTTGACATGGCGGTGTGCCGATGCTGAGCCATCAAACAACCATGTGTTAGCAACACTAGTTGCTCATGGTGCCAAAGTGAAAGACTTCCTCAGGAATCCCCACACGATTTCCGCAGGAATCTCGAAAATCCCGCGGCACGCTCCTCCTCCCTCAGGCACGGGTCCGCCGCCTGCGGGCCGAGGCGGCCAGCTGGCCCAGTACCGACGCCGTCACGTCCCAGTCCATGCAGGCATCAGTGACGCTCTGGCCGTAGACCAGCCCCTCCCGTCCGGAGCCGGTAACGGCGTTGACATCAAGGTTCTGGGCCCCGCCCACCAGGAAGCTCTCGAGCATGACGCCGGCGATGGCCCCGGCGGCGGCTCCGGCATTTTCCAGCTGCGCACCGATTTCGAGGGCGACCTCGGCCTGGCGGTGATGGTTTTTGCCGCTGTTGGCGTGGCTGGCGTCGACGATCAGACGGGGGTTGAGCTGCTTCGCGGCGAGTTTCGCTGAGGCCGCTTCAACATCGGCGGCTGAGTAGTTGGGGCCATTGCGCCCGCCGCGGAGGATGACGTGGGTGTCCGGGTTGCCGGCGGTAGCCACAAGCGCCGCCCGGCCGTCGTCGTCGATCCCGAGGAACGCCTGGGCGGCAGCGGCGGAGCTGCACGCGTCCAGCGCCACCTGGAGATCGCCGTCGGTCCCGTTCTTGAAGCCGATCGGCATCGACAGCCCGGAGGCCAGCTGGCGGTGGATCTGGCTCTCCGTGGTGCGGGCGCCGATCGCGCCCCAGGCGACCAGGTCCGCGACGTACTGGGGGCTGATTGGCTCAAGGAACTCGGTGGCGGTGGGCAGGCCGAGGGCGGTGACCTGGCGCAGGAAGGACCGGGCCGCGCGCAGGCCCGCGGCGATGTCGTGGCTGCCGTCCAGCCGGGGGTCGTTGATCAGGCCCTTCCAGCCCACCGTGGTGCGCGGCTTCTCGAAGTAGGTGCGCATGACGATCAGCAGGTCTTCGCGGTGCTTCTCTGCCTGGCTGACCAGCCGGCGGGCGTATTCCAGGCCCGCCTTGGGGTCGTGGATGGAGCAGGGGCCCACGATGACGAGCAGCCTGTCGTCCACACCGTCCATGATGGCCCGGACCTCGTCCCGGCCCCGCCCGACCACCTCGGCCAGGCGGGCCTCCAGGGGCAGTTCCGCCATGAGGTCCTGCGGGGTGGGCAGCGGGGTGAACTCGCTGACGCGCAGGTTCGAGGTGGAGTGTTGGGGGCCGGTGGCTGCTTCGATGCTCATATTCGGGTCCTGTTCCGGGTGCGGAGCGGGCCCTGGTCAGAACCCGCCGAAGAAACGGCGAAGGGCAGAGAATAATCTCTGCCCTGTTGGCTCTGAAGGAAAGTTGGATGCGTGTCAGTTAGACGCGGGCCCCTCCAGAGCCAACGAAAAATACGCATACCAACGGTTAGTCATAGCGTTGACCATAGCCCCGGAGCCGCGGCCGGAGCAAACGCCGGACGTAACAATCCGCGGGCGGCCAGTTCCGGGCGGCCAGGACCAGGTCCGTGGTCGCCGGGCAGGCACGTCGCGGCGGTGTTCGCCGGCACTGCCGCGAAATGACATCTCGACGCACATCGGCACCACCTAGAGTGTGAGGAAACCCAGCACAGCATCCGATCCGCAAATGGAGGCAGCCATGACGCACACCGTCCCGCCCGGCAACCCCGAGGCTCCGACCACTCCCGCGGCCACGGCCCCTGGCCCTGCGGTCTCCGCATCCGGGCACCACACAGCCGCGGCCGCCGGCGGGCTCCCTGCCGCGCTGAAGCGCCGCGTGCCCAAGTACGCCGACCTTGCTCCCCTGATGCAGTTCAAGAAGCCGGAATTCAGCCGGGCCGCCAGGCTGCGCCGTGCCAGCACCATCTGGGACCTGCGGGACATGGCCAAGCGCCGCACACCCCAGGCGCCCTTCGACTACACGGACGGCGCCGCCGAGGCCGAAATCTCCCTCCGCCGCGCCCGCCAGGCGTTCCTGGACATCGAATTCCGGCCCGGGGTCCTGCGGGACGTCTCCAGCATCGACCTCAGCACTGACATCCTGGGCGGGCCGTCCCGCCTCCCGGTGGGGATCGCGCCCACCGGTTTCACCCGGATGATGCAGTCCGAAGGCGAATACGCCGGTTCCCAGGCCGCCGCAGCCGCCGGCATTCCGTACACCCTCTCCACCATGGGCACGGCGTCCCTGGAGGACGTGGCCGCCGCCGCACCCACGGGCCGCAACTGGTTCCAGCTGTACCTGTGGACGGACCGGGAGCGTTCGCTGGAACTGATCCAACGTGCCGCCGCGGCGGGCAACGACACCCTCATGGTCACGGTGGACACCGCCGTCGCCGGCGCCAGGCTCCGCGACGTCCGCAACGGCATGACCATCCCGCCCGCCCTGACCCTCAAGACCGTCCTGGATGCGTCCTACCGGCCCGCGTGGTGGTTCAACTTCCTCACCCACGAGCCGCTGACCTTCGCGTCGCTCTCCCGCTACACGGGCACGGTCGCGGACCTCATCAACTCCATGTTCGATCCCACCCTGACCTTTGCCGACCTCGACTGGCTGCGCGAGACGTGGAAGGGCAAGCTCGTGGTCAAGGGCATCCAGACGGTCGAGGACGCCCGCAAGGTGGTGGACCATGGCGCGGACGGGATTGTGCTCTCCAACCACGGCGGCCGCCAGCTGGACCGGGCACCGATCCCGTTCCACCTGCTCCCGGAGGTCTCCGCGGCACTGAAGGCCGACCACAGCGACGCGGCGATCATCCTGGACACCGGCATCATGAACGGCGCGGACATCATCGCCGCCCTCGCCCTGGGCGCCGACTTCACGCTGATCGGCCGCGCCTACCTGTACGGGCTCATGGCCGGCGGCCGGGCCGGTGTGGACCGTGCGCTCCAGATCCTGGAGAAGGACATGGAACGCACCATGGCCCTGCTGGGCGTCAGCCGGGTCGCGGAGCTCACCCCCGAGCACGTGCGGATCCTCCGCACCCAGCACCTCTGACAAGCCCCCCGGGCACCCGAACGATCGGCCAGGTGCCTTTGGGCGGAGCGGATGGCCGCGCGCATACCCAGGGCGGCATACGCGGGGCAGGAAAGCCTACTTCTTGCGGCCGAATTTGGGCAGGTTGGCCAGGAGATCGGCGGCCCTGGTGGCGGCCCGGCCCACGGTCCGCCCGATCTGCTGGGGCATCTTGTCTTCCCCCGCCGTTCCCACCGGGATGACGACGGCGGGGCTCAGCGGGCTGCCGGCAGGGCGGCCCGCCAGTGCTGCGGCGGGTTGCGCGGCGACCGGTTGTGGGACGGCTGGTTGCGGAACAGCGGCGGCGGCCAGACCTTCCGGGACGGCTGCGGGGACGGCTGCGGGGCCGGCTTCGGGGTGGAGGGCGGCGGCCGCGTCCGCCGTCGCGGCGGGGCCGACGTCGAACGCCTGCAGCCAGGTCGCGATCCCGGTGAGCGGCTTGGGGTTGAGCGTGTAATACCGCTTCTGGCCCTGGGCGCGCATGCTCACCAGGTCCGCTTCCCGCAGGACTTTGAGATGTTTGGAAATGGTGGGCTGGCTTGCTTCAAGCTCCTGGACCAGTTCCCCCACCGCTTTGTCCCCCTTGCGGAGGGCTATCAGAATGTCACGCCTGGTTGCCTCAGCAATGACGGCAAATACGTCGTCTGTCACCATGCCCTCCACACTAGCGACATATACGCCAGATGGCATCCACGAATTGTTGCGTTGGTGCAAGCCCCCAAGCCCGGCCCGGATTCAGTCGAACCAGGGGTCCAGTCCGTGCAGGGGAAACACTTCCTTGCGGGTGGCCATGATGGTGCGGTCCACCTCGTCGTTGGGGTCGAAACCCACTTCCCAGGACCGCCACCAGAGGTCCACGTCGTCGCCCATCGTCTCGGGGGGCTCCACGCCGAACCTGGCGCCATATTTGTCTTTGACGTAGTTGCGCCAATCCTCCGGAACCGGGGTGCGCAGCGGCACCGGGCGGCCGGCGGCGATGGCTATGAGGTGGCTCCAGGACCGCGGCACCACGCTGACCACGTTGTAGCCGCCGCCCCCGGTGGAAATCCACCGGTTCTCGCAGTACCGTGCGGCGAGGTTTCCGATCGCCGTGGCGGCCTCGCGCTGGCCGTCCACACTGATGTTCAGGTGCGTGAGCGGGTCAAGCCGGTGCGAGTCGCAGCCGTGCTGGCTGACGATCACTTCCGGTTCGAACGCGCCAATGAGCTGGGGCACGACGGCGTGGAAGGCCCGCAGCCACCCGGCGTCGACGGTGCCGGCCGGGAGGGCGACGTTCACGGCGCTGCCCTGCGCGTTCGGTCCGCCGATCTCGTTGGCAAACCCGGTGCCCGGGAAGAGAGTCAGTCCGGATTCGTGCAGCGAAATGGTCAGGACGCGCGGATCGTCCCAGAAGATGCTTTGCGTGCCGTCGCCGTGGTGCGCATCGACGTCGACGTAGGCCACCCGCCGGACGCCGCCGTCGAGCAGCCGCTGGACCGCGAGGGCGGCGTCGTTGTAGATGCAAAAACCGCTCGCGCGGTCCCGGGAGGCGTGGTGCATCCCGCCGCCGAAGTTCACGGCCCGCACGGCGCTGCCGTCCAGGACAGCTGCGGCCGCCAGCAGGGAACCGCCGGCCAGCCGGGCACTGGCTTCGTGCATGCCGGCAAAGGCCGGGTCATCCTCGGTTCCGAGACCCCTGGCGTGGTCGGAGGTGTCCGGGTTTGCGCTCACGCGCCGCACGGCGGCCACAAACTCCGGGCTGTGGACCGCGCCCAGCTCCGCGTCGGTGGCGACGTCCGGAGCCGCTACCGTGACGTGGTCCAGATCCAGCAGTCCAAGGCTGCCGGCCAGCTTCGCTGTGAGCTCCATGCGCTCCGGCGCCATCGGGTGGGAGTGGCCAAAGTTGTAGGCAGTCATGGCTGGGGCCCACACCACCGTCGTCGGCAGCGCGGTCTGAGCGAGTCCGGGCAGGAATGTCATCACTCACAGGCTACCCGAGCCGTCCCCGGCCTCCCGCGCGCGCACGGGCGTTCCCCCGGCCATTACCCGGTGTTTAGTGGTTTACTACTTGGGGAAGAAGTTTCAACCGAGGAAGAACATGACGCAAAGCCAGTCGAGGTCCACGAGCCCGGCCAGCTGGCAGCCAGGCCTGCCGGAGCGGGAAGGCCTGTGGATCTTCACACGCCTGCGCGACTTCATTGACAGCATCGCGAACAGCTCACCCGCCCGCCTGGCGCTCTCGGCGTTCGGCGTCGTGATTCTGGTCTTCACCGCTTTGCTCTCGCTGCCCTTAGCTTCCGCGACGGGACAAGTCACACCACTGCATCAGGCGTTCTTCACCGCGGCGTCCGCTGTCTGCGTCACGGGACTGACCGTGGTCTCCACCGCTGTGCACTGGTCCTTCTTCGGCCAGCTCGTGATCCTGGTCGGCATTTTCGTGGGCGGCCTGGGCACCTTGACCCTCGCGTCGCTGCTGGCGCTCATGGTCAGCAAGAGACTCGGTGTCCGCGGCAAGCTGATCGCCCAGGAGGCCATGAACGCCGGCCGGCTCGGCGAAGTCGGTACGCTGCTCCGGATCGTGATCGTGACCTCCGTGGTGATCGAGGCCGCCCTGGCCGTGACCCTGATCCCCCGCTTCCTGGTCCTCGGGGAGAGCTTCCCGCAGGCCGTCTGGCACGGGGTCTTCTATGCCATTTCATCGTTCAACAACGCCGGGTTCACGCCGCATTCGGACGGAATCGTGCCGTACGAAACCGATCTCTGGATCCTTGTCCCGTTGATGCTCGGGGTATTCCTGGGCAGCCTGGGCTTCCCTGTGGTCATGGTGCTGCACCAGAACGGGTTCCGGTGGAAGAAATGGAACCTCCACACCAAGCTGACCATCCAGGTGTCCTTCATTCTCCTGGCCGCCGGCACGGTCCTCTGGGGCTTCCTGGAGTGGGACAACCTGCGCACCATCGGGGACATGGACCTCGGCGACAAGATCACGCATGCGCTCTTTGCCTCAGTCATGTTGCGCTCCGGCGGCTTCAACCTCGTGGACCAGAACCACATGGAGTCCACCACCATGTTGCTCTCCGATGCCCTCATGTTCGCCGGCGGAGGTTCCGCATCCACGGCCGGCGGCATCAAGGTCACCACCATCGCCGTGATGTTCCTGGCGATCACCGCCGAGGCCCGCGGCGACGCGGACGTGAAGATCTACGGCCGCACCATCCCCGAGGGCACCATGCGCGTGGCCATCTCGGTGATCGTCGCCGGCGCCACCCTCGTCTCGGTCTCGGCCCTCCTGCTCCTGCATATCAGCCATGCATCCCTGGACCGGGTCCTGTTTGAAACCATTTCCGCCTTCGCCACCGTGGGCCTCAGCACCAACCTCAGTGCAGAGTTGCCGCCGGAGGGGGTTTACGTCCTCGCTTTGCTCATGTTCGCCGGGCGCGTCGGGACGGTCACCCTTGCCGCCGGCCTGGCCCTGCGCCAGCGCAGCCAGCTGTACCACTACCCGGAAGAGAGACCGATCATTGGCTAGTTCCTCAGGCGCCGTCAACCGCCCCGCCCACAACGCCCCCGTGCTGGTGATCGGGCTGGGCCGTTTTGGTGCATCCACCGCAGAACAGCTGGTCAAGCAGGGCCGGGAGGTCCTGGCCATTGAACGCGACCGCGCCCTCGTCCAGAAGTGGGCGAGCGTCCTGACGCACGTGGTGGAAGCCGACGCCACCAACATCGATGCCCTCCGCCAGCTCGGCGCCCAGGAATTCAGTTCCGCCGTCGTGGGCGTGGGCACCTCGATCGAATCCTCGGTGCTGATCACGGTGAACCTCGTGGACCTGGGAATCGAACACCTCTGGGTCAAGGCGATCACGCCCTCGCACGGCAAGATCCTCACCCGCATCGGCGCCAACCATGTCATCTACCCGGAGGCCGACGCCGGTGTTCGCGCCGCGCACCTGGTCTCCGGGCGCATGCTGGACTTCATCGAGTTTGACGACGACTTCGCGATCGTCAAGATGTACCCGCCGCGCGAGACCGTGGGCTTCACCCTCGATGAGTCCAAGGTCCGGTCCAAGTACGGCGTCACGATTGTGGGCGTGAAGTCCCCGGGCGAGGACTTCACCTACGCACGGCCGGAAACCAAGGTTTCCTCGCGGGACATGCTCATCGTTTCGGGCCACGTGGACCTGCTCGAACGGTTCGCTGCCCGCCCCTAGGCCGCAAGCGGAGCCTGCGGCTCCCAGGGCTGCGGCTCCGGTGTCCGCCCGGGCCGGCTCAGGCGAGCTGTCGGGTGATTTCTGCGGCGCGCTCAGCCGCCGCGCGGGCGCCGTCGGCAATGATGGCCGGCAGTCCGCGCTCGTCAAAGGTGGCGATGGCCCGTTCCGTGGTGCCGTTCGGGCTCGTGACCGCCTTGCGCAATGCGGCAGGATCCGCGCCGGGCTCAGCCAGCATGAAGCCCGCCCCGGCGACGGTCTCGCGGGCCAGCAACAGCGACAGCTCCGGGTCCAGGCCCAGTCGCGCCCCGGCCTCGGCCATGGCCTCCGCCAGGTAGAAGGCGTAGGCCGGGCCCGAGCCGCTGATCGCGGAGAGGGCGTCCACCTGCTCTTCCGGGATCTCCACGACCGTGCCGGCGGCGGCGAGGATGTCCTTGGCGCGCTGGAGTTGCCCGGCGGAGCAGCTGGTCCCGGGCGAGACGGAGACCACGCCGCGGCCCAGCTTTGCCGGCGTGTTCGGCATTGTGCGGATGACGGGCTGGCCGGCCGGCAGCGCCGCCTCCAGCTGCTCCAGTGACACGGCGGCCGCAACGCTGATGACGATCGTGCCCGGTGAAAGGGATCCGCTGATTTCCCGGGCCAGGTCCGCGATCCCCACGGGTTTGACGCCCAGTATCACGACGGCGGAGCCGGTGGCGGCCTGTTTATTGTTGTCCGGCTCTTCTTCGCCCGCGATGGCGGTGATCCCGGGGTGGCGCTGGGCCAGCTCGGCCGCGCGCCCGGCCCGGCGGACGGTTGCGACAATGTCGCCCGGGTCGACGCCGCCGTCGATCAGCCCCGCCATAATTGCCTCGTTCATTGACCCACAGCCCAGGAATGCGATTCGGTTGCTCATGTCCCCATCATTGCAGTCTGACGTGATTCCCAGCCAGCTCCCACCTTCAGCGCAGTCAGCGCACAACTTTGGAACCTAACGTTGTAACTACCTCATTGAGGGTGCGAGTGATGCAGCAGGCATGCGGATGCCTGCGCGGCACCGGTGGTTGCAGCGGGTTTTCCCATTTTCCCGCAGCGGACCGCCGGTGCCTTTGCCGTTTAAAGCCCCCGCGGCGGAGCCGGCCACCCCCCCCCCCCCCCCCGGGGACGCCGTCGGATTGCCAGCGAACACACAGGGAAAACTCGCTGCGCACCCATGATCGGCCATTACCTTGGAAAGTGCCTCAACAGGTGCGAGTGATGATAGCCGGTTCCCCCGGAGCCGGCGGTGCGCCGGGCGATTTGCAGCAGAGTTCCCCCAAGTCCTGCTCCAGATCGCCCGGCCCTACTCTTTTAACCGGTGCGAACGGGCCCGCCACGGGCGCGGCCCGGCCCAGGTTTCCAACCGGCTGCTTTCTACCCGTCTGCGGCCCCGCCGAACACCGGGCTGCGGAGCTTGCCTTCCAGGAACCGGCGTTCCGCGGCGCTGCCGGCAAGCGCCAGCGCCCGCCTGTAGCCTTCGGCGGCCTCCGGATAGCGGCGCAGCCGCACCAGGAAGTCGGCGCGGACGGCGTGGAAGAGGTAGTAGGTGTCCAGTCCCAGGCCCTCGACCGCCGCCAGCCCGGCAACGGGCCCGTGGAGCTCTGCCAGGGCCACGGCGCGGTTCAGCGCCACGACAGGACCCGGCGCGACGGCCAGAAGCTGGTCATACAACTGCAGGATCTGCGCCCAGTCGGTGTCCCCGGCGGCCGCGGCGTCGCTGTGGACGGCGTTGATCGCCGCCTGGAGCTGATACGGTCCCGGCTGGTTCCGGCGCAGGCACCGGCGCACCAGCTCACGGCCTTCGGCGGCCAGGGCGCTGTCCCAGTGCCCCCGGTCCTGGGCCGCGAGCAGCACCAGTCCCCCGTCGGGGGTGAATCGCGCGGCGCGGCGGGACTCGATGAGCAGCATCAGCGCCAGCAGTCCCGCCGCTTCCGGTTCGTCCGGCACCAGCGACGCCAACAGCCTGCCGAGACGGATGGCTTCCGTGCAGAGCTCCGTACGTTCCGGGCCGTCGGCGGGTCCCGCGGTGTAGCCCTCGTTGAAGATGAGGTAGACCACCGCCAGCACCGATTGCAGCCGTTCGGGCAGGTCGGCGCCCTGCGGGACCCGGTATGGGACCTTGGCATCCCGGATTTTCGCTTTGGCCCGGACCAGCCGCTGCGCCATGGTCGCTTCCGGGACCAGGAAGGCCCTGGCGATTTCCGCCGTCGTCAATCCACCCAGAAGCCGCAGCGTCAGCGCCACCTGGGCGGACCCGGCCAGGGCAGGATGGCAGCACGTGAAAATCAGCCGCAAAGTATCGTCGTCCACGTCCTCCCCTGACTGTTCCGCCAGGAACTGCTCTTCGGCGGCCGGCGCGGGTCCGGCCCCGGACCGCGCCGCCGCGAGCAGGGCCGCCTGTGCGTGCTTGTCCTCGCGTGAGGCTTCCCGCCGCAGCCGGTCAATCGCCCGGTGCCGTGCCGTCGTGATGATCCAGCCAGCCGGGCTGGGCGGGATACCGGCCGAGGGCCAGTGCTGGACCGCCGCGGCAAAAGCATCCTGGACGGCGTCCTCGGCAATATCGATGTTCCCGAACGTCCGCGTCAGAACGGCTACGGCGCGGCCGTACTCGCGCCGGAACACCCGGGCGATGTCCGCCTCGGTCGCTGCCTCATGTCCGCGGCGCTCACCCACACCAGCACCCCCGACCGGCGGCTAGTGCTGGAACGGACGGACTTCGACGGGAAGTGTGGTGGCGCCGGCCAGCTTCCTTGCCCAGCCAAGGGCCGCGTCCAGATCCTCGGCCTCGATCACGGTGAATCCGCCGAGGTGCTCCTTGCCTTCGGTGAACGGCCCGTCGGTCACCAGGATCTCGCCACCGTTGGGCCGCAGGACTGTCGCGGACTCCGCCGGGTGGAGACCCGCGGCGAACACCCAGGCCCCCGCCGCCTGCATTTCATGGTTCAGGGCCGCCAGGTCACGCATGATGGGTTCGAGGAACTCAGGGTCCGGGGCAGGGCCGTCCGGCTGGTAAATGCTGAGCAGGTACTGCGTCATTTCGGGTGCCTCCTTGTCGAATCGGCCGGCGCCGTGCCGGCCTCTCAGCACTTACACGATCGAGGACGCTCCGGATCGACACAGTCTCGACACCCGCCGCTGGTCCAAGCCGTCTCAGAGAGCCTTTTCCGGCGACTGAAGCCGCGCCGGCGGTTGCTCTGCCACATGCGGCGGGGGATCGATCGGCCCCTCAAACACCAGCTGGTCCAGGCGGCGGAGGATGAGTCCTTCACGCAGGGCCCACGGGCAGGTCACCATGCTGTCGAACTTGAACATTTCCAGTGCCGCTTCCGCGACGAGGGCGCCGGCGAGGACCTGCGGCGCGCGGGCCTCGGAGACGCCGGGCAGGTGGAGCCTGTCCCCTATCTCCATGGCCGAGATCCGCTGCGCCCAGAGCCCGAGGTCGAGGGCCAGCAGCTCCCGCTTGACGTAGGGCCCGGCGCCGCTGGGGGCGGCCCCGGCAATCCTGGCGAGGGACCGGAATGTTTTGGATGTGCCCGCGACGAGGTTGGGCGGGCCCAGCTTCTCGAATTTGCGCACCGCGGGTTTGAGCGTGGAGCGGATGTAGCGGCGCAGCTCCTTGATGCTCTTGGCCGAGGGCGGGTCCTCGGGCAGCCAGTCGCGCGTCAGCCGGCTGGCGCCGAGCGGAACGGACATCGCCAGCTCGGGCAGCTCGTCCTGTCCGAGGGCCATCTCGAAGGAGCCGCCGCCGATGTCCAGGTTCAGGATGGGCCCGGCACCCCAGCCGTACCAGCGCCGGACGGCGAAGAAGGTCATGGACGCCTCTTCGCTGCCCGTGAGTTCCCGGAGGGTGACGGTGGTTTCATGTTTGACGCGGGCCAGGACGTCAGCGCCGTTGGTGGCCTCGCGGATGGCCGAGGTGCAGAACGCGAGGAGGTCGTCGGCTTTGTGCTTGGCCGCGAATTCCCACGCCTCGAGGACGAACTCGACCAGTTCATGCTGCCCGTCGTCGTCGATGTTGCCGTCGTCGTCGAGGTACTGCACGAGCGACAGCCGCCGCTTATGCGAGGCGTAGGGGACCGGGCGGGCGCCGGGATGGGCGTCGACCAGCAGGAGATGGACAGTGTTGGACCCGATGTCGAGGACGCCTAGACGCATGCTGCCATTATTCCCCCCACGGAGCGGCCGGCCTAGCTGCGACGGCGGTATTCGCGAAGAATACCGCCGTCGCAGTCTGGCCGATTACGGGCCTAAGCCGGGTCGGCAGTGCCGTCAGCGGGCTCGTCCGTTGGCTTGAAGTCGCGGCGGATGTTGGCCACGCCCTCCGGGTCGATTTCAAAACCGTAGGCGGCGCCGGGGTTGATCACCATGCCGAGCTCGGCGCCGAGGTTACCGATGATCGCGGCGCCCTGCGTGCCCAGCACGTTCGGGGCGGCGGCGAGATACTGCTCGGTGACGCGGCTCGGGTGCGAGAAAACGGCCAGAACGGGCTTGCCGGAGGAGTTGGCGAGGACCAGCGGCTCCACCTGCGAGTCGGGGCCCTCGAGGGCGTCGGAGCTGACCACATAGACCTCGTTGTTGAGGAAGGCCAGGATCACGTCCACCGGGTTGGCGTCCGGCTGCTCCCCCCGGGCGAGCTGCTCCTCGAGTTCGTTCAGCGGCTGGTTGTCCAGGTGTGCGGGCTGTTCAGTCATATTCCTACTCGATCACGTCCACGGCCGGTCCGCAAACGCGAAATCGCCGGAAACCTGCGGATTCGCCGGTATTTTCCGGCGAATCGGCAGGTTTCCGGCGATTTCGGCGTGCTGCCTACTTCTTGGCCGGGGCCTTCCGTGCGGGCGCCTTGCGGGCCGTCGTCGTGCGCTTGACCGGGCCCTTGGCCCGCTTCTCCGCGAGGAGTTCGACGGCGCGTTCCCGGGTCAGCTCCTCGATCGAGGTGGTGCGCGGCACGGTGATGTTGGTGATGCCGTCGGTGATGTACGGGCCGAACCGGCCTTCCTTCACCACGATGTTCTTCTCCGAGACCGGGTCCGGTCCGAATTCGGCCAGCGGCGGCACGGCGGCACGGGCGCCGCGCTGCTTGGGCTGCGAGTAGATCTCCAGCGCCGCCTCAAGCGTGATCGTGAAGATCTCCTCTTCGGAGCCGATGGAGCGGGAGTCCGTGCCCTTCTTCAGGTACGGGCCGAACCGGCCGTTCTGCACCGTGATCGGGTTGCCGTCGGCGTCCTGGCCAAGCACGCGGGGCAGGCTCATGAGCTGCAGCGCCTCGTCCAGCGTGATGGTGTCCACGCTCATGGACGCGAACAGGGACCCGGTGCGCGGCTTGGCCTTGACGGGCTTCTTCGGCGGCTTGGGCTTGCCGTTCTTGTAGTACTCAACGGGCTGGTTGGCCAGCTGTTCCTCGGTCATCTCCGGGATGATCTCGGTGACGTAGGCGCCGTAGCGGCCATTCTTGGCCACGATCGTGTGCCCGGTGTGCGGGTCCGCGCCGAGGACGCGCTCCTCCGGGGCAGCGGTCTCCATGAGTTCAACGGCTTTGGCGGCCGTGAGCTCGTCCGGGGCCAGGTCCTCGGGGACGTTGGCGCGGGCCGCCTCCACCACTTCGCCGGTCTCGGGATCCACCGTCGCGGTGGAGCTTTCCAGGTACGGGCCGAACTTGCCGACCCGGAGGGTGATCGCGTCCGTGATGGGGATGGAGTTGATCTCGCGGGCATCGATCTCGCCGAGGTTGTTCACGATGCTCAGCAGGCCGGGCTCGGAGTCCTCACCGAAGTAGAAGTGCTTGAGCCACGCGGGTCCGGCCGCCTGGCCGTTGGCGATCTTGTCCAGGTCCGCTTCCATGTCGGCCGTGAACTCGTAGTCCACGTAGTCGTGGAAGTGCTGTTCGAGGAGCCGGATCACGGAGAACGCGATCCAGCTCGGGACCAGCGCGGAGCCCTGCTTCCGGACGTAGCCGCGGTCCTGGATCGTAGAGATGGTGGAGGCATAGGTCGACGGGCGGCCGATGCCCTTCTTTTCCAGCTCCGCAGTCAGCGAGGCTTCGGTGTAGCGCGGCGGCGGCGAGGTTTCGTGGCCGACGGCGACAATGTCGCTGGCAGTGAGCGCGTCGTCCTTGGCCACGTTGGGCAGCCGGCGTGCTTCCTCGGACTCGTCGTCACCGCGGCTTTCGTCCTTGCCTTCTTCGTACGCGGCGAGGAAGCCGGGGAAGGTGATGACGGTGCCCGACGCCGAGAACTCGGCGTCGCGGCGGTCGGCCGGGTCACCAACGGTGACGGCGCCGAGACGGATCGTGGCGGTGGAGCCCTTGGCATCAGCCATCTGCGAGGCGACCGTGCGCTTCCAGATGAGCTCATAGAGGCGGAATTCGTCGCCGGAGAGCTGCTGGGCCACCTGGGCCGGGGTGCGGAAGGAGTCGCCGGCGGGACGGATGGCCTCGTGGGCTTCCTGCGCGTTCGCTGCCTTGCCGCTGTAGACCCGCGGCGACTGCGGCACGTACTCGGGGCCGTACAGCTCGGAGGCCTGGCGCCGGGCGGCCGTGACGGCCTCGTTGCTCAGCGCGGACGAGTCCGTACGCATATAGGTGATATAGCCGTTTTCGTAGAGCCGCTGGGCCACCTGCATCGTGCTCTTCGAGGAGAAGCGCAGCTTGCGGCCGGCCTCCTGCTGCAGGGTGGAGGTGGTGAACGGCGCCGCCGGGCGGCGGGTGTACGGCTTGGTGTCGACGGAGCGGACGCGGAAGTCGGCGTCCTGCAGCCCCGCCGCGAGCGAGGTGGCCAGTTCCTCGTTGAGGTGGACGGCGTTGCGGGAGGTGAGCTCGCCGTTGTCGTTGAAGTCCCGGCCGCTGGCGACCTTGGCGCCGTCGACGGCGGCGAGTTTGGCTTTGAAGGAGCCGGAACCGGCGCCGAACTGGCCGGTGAGGTCCCAGTAGGAGGCAGCCTTGAAGGCCATCCGCTCGCGTTCGCGGTCCACCACCATGCGGGTGACGACGGACTGCACGCGGCCGGCGGAGAGGCCACGGGCCACCTTGCGCCACAGCACCGGGGAGATCTCATAGCCGTAGAGCCGGTCCAGGACGCGCCGGGTCTCCTGGGCGTCCACCAGGTCCTGGTCGACATCGCGCAGGTTGTCCATGGCGCGGTGGATGGCTTCCTTGGTGATTTCACCGAAGGTCATCCGGTAGACGGGAACCTTGGGCTTGAGCACTTCGAGCAGGTGCCACGCGATGGCCTCGCCCTCGCGGTCCCCATCGGTTGCGAGATAGAGAGCGTCGGCGTCTTTGAGCTGCGCCTTGAGCTCGGCGACCTTCTTCTTCTTGTCCGAGGACACCACGTAGTAAGGCTTGAAGTCGTTGTCGATGTCGACGGCGAACTTGCCCAGCGGGGTCTTCTTCAGTTCCGCGGGGAGCTCCGAGGGCTGCGGGAGGTCGCGGATGTGACCGATGGAGGCCTCCACAATGAAGCCTTCGCCGAGGTACTTGGCGATGGTCTTGCTCTTGGCGGGAGACTCCACAATCACGAGTTTCTTGCCGGTTTTGGCCTTGCTTGGCACGGTGCTCCTACAGAAAAAGGTGGCTCGGGCAGATGCGCCCATACCCGCCTAGTTCACCATATTTTGCAGAATCCCGCGCATCCGGCCGGAAATGACGGCCCGGCGGACGCGGCTTCCGGCCGCAAAAGGGCCACGTGCCGGCCGGCCCCTGAGCGTACTCCGGATGCGGTTCAGCGCCGTGCCCGCGACCGGTTCAGCCCTCCCCGGCGGCGGCTCAGCCCTTGCCGGCGGCGGGCTTGACGGGGGCGGGTTTTGCGGCGGCGGGTTTTGCGGCGGCCGCCGGGCCGCGGTCGTCCGGAATCATCGACCACATCGTCGCCATGCGTTCGGCACCTTCGGGCAGGTGGTCCGGATCCTCGAGTTCGTAGTCCCGCAGCAGGTCGAAGATCCGCCGCGTCAGTTCGGCCCGCTGGTCCGGCGTCAGGTACAGCAGATTGCTGGCCAGTACTACCGAGGACGGCCCGTCGGCGGTGTCGCCGCTCTCGCGCCGGGCGTTGCGGGCCGTGGCGTAGGCACGGACCC
The DNA here is from genome assembly GCF_056394385.1 of Arthrobacter sp. 10N44_2. Classification (NCBI taxonomy): domain Bacteria; kingdom Bacillati; phylum Actinomycetota; class Actinomycetes; order Micrococcales; family Micrococcaceae; genus Arthrobacter; species Arthrobacter sp. 10N44_2. The sequence continues at coordinate 138,666 of NZ_JBFTHT010000007.1, forward strand.
GCCGGCGGTAGGCGTCGAGCTCGAGGTCCAGGACGGCGAGCTCGGGGCTGGCCACTCCCCCCAGCGAGTGGATGGTGAAATCTGTACCGGCGGCCTGCCAGCGCCGCTCCCGGGCATCCCCCGCGGTGGCGGCGGGAATCACGATGCCCCACTTCTGCAGTGCCCGCAGGTGGTAGCTCATGGCACTGGGAGTCAGCCCGGTCTGCGCGGCAAGCTCGGTGGCCGTCCGGCTCACCTGCGTGGAATACAGCTCGGAAATGACCTCCAGCCGGGCGGCGTGGGCCAAGGCACGGATCGCCTTCGGGTCGGTGATTTCCACTTGCTTCTCCGGACGGTGCCGGCGCCTGGTGGCCGGCGGAGCCATTGACTCCGCCGTCGGGGTTTCTGCGTTCACTCCTCCAGTGTATCCAGCCCCGCCAAACTATGAAAGAAATGCTTGACATTTGTTTTGCCGCCGGACTAGGTTCCTTTTTATGAAACATGCACTTCATAAATTGCCGGCATCCGCAGCCGGCGTGCCGCCCCTGTGGCGCAACCGCGACTTCCTGATTGCCGGCACCGCCCGGTTCGTGGCGACGGCGGGGATGGGCGCCGTCGTCGTCAGCGTGATGCTGCATCTGCAGAACGCGGCCGCCGCCGGCGAAACTCCTGTCGCCGGGCCCTGGCTCGTGGCCGCGTACCTGCTGTGCTCAGCGCTGCCGCTGGTCCTCCTGGCCCCGTGGGCCGGCCGGCTCGCCGACACCATGGACTCCCGCACGCTGGCGACGGCGAGTTCGGCGGTCAGCGCCGCCGCCGTCGCCGGCATGGGGCTTGGCATGCAGTACCTGGAGAACTATCTGCCCGTGCTGTTTGCCATGACGTTCCTGCTCGACGCGGCCCAGTCCGTGGCCAGCCCCACCTGGCAGGCCCTGCTGCCGCGGATCGTCGGAGAGGACCGCACCCCCCGGGCCATGGGGACCATGCAGGCGACCATCATGATCGCGGGGATGGCAGGACCCGCCGCGGGCGGCCTGCTCAGCGGCTGGGGCGGGACCGGGCTGGTGTTCACCGTGGCCAGCGGCTGCTACGTCGCCATGGGGCTGGGCGCGCTGCTGATCCGCACCCGGCGCGGCACGGCGGCCGAACGTGCCGGCCAGGCGAAGCCCGCGCTGCTGGACGGACTGCGCCTGATTCGCCGGGACAGCCTGGTCTGGGCCCTGGTCCTGGGGGCGATGTTCTTCATCGTCGTCGGCGAAGCCACCAACGTGCTCGAGGTGTTCCTGGCCCGCAACGAGCTTGGCGCCACCGAAATCCAGTACGGCCTCCTGTCCGCAGCCTTCGGCCTCGGCATGGCGGCCGGGGCCGCGATGGCCGGCAGGATCAGGACGCCGCGGGTCCGCCTGCGCGTGCTGCTGGCCGCCATGACCGGAGCCTCGGCGTGCCTGGTCCTCACCGGGATGGTCCCGAGCGTGGAACTGCTTTTTGCGGCCTACACAGGGACGGGAGTGGCCTGCGGCGTCCTGAACGCCTGTTTCGGGGCCATCGCGATCCTGCGGATTCCGGAAAGCGGGCGCGGCCAGGCGATGGCGATTGTCGGCGGGATGACGCGTGCCGTCTCCATTGGCGCGCTGGCCCTGGGCGGTCTCCTGGGCGCCCTGGTGCCGGTCCGCGTCAGCTTCGTGCTCACCGGCGCCGTCGGGGCCCTGGTGGCCCTCGCCCTCACGGCGTACGTCCTGCCGCGGTTCGGCCGGGAGGACTCCGCCGCCAACACTCCAGCGGCGGCCAAGGCGGCGGCCGGGGCAGCGGCGTACGCGGCGTTGCCGGCCAAGGCCGCGGCCGAACCGTTGTTGGCGGGCACGGCCGCGACGGTATCAGGCAGGCAGCAGGAAGCCGTCGCGGACGAGGTTCCCGACTTCCTCGAGCAGGCCGGCGCGGAACTCCGCGCTGTCAAACCCCTCGTAGCCGCCCAGCAGCGCCTCGAGGGCGCCGATGATCTGCCCGACGGACAGGTCGCCGTCGCACGCTGAGACCAGGCCCGCCAGCTCGGTACTGAGCAGGTTGGTGCGGCGCAGCCCGGCACCCTGCCGCAGCAGGATGACGCCGGGGTGTTCCGCACCGGGGCGCTGGTGCCGTTCTTCGGTGACGTCCTCCGCGACCAGCAGGTGGGCGGCGGCCAGATCATGGCCGGCCAGCCAGTCGGCACGCTCGACGGCGGCGCCCAGGTGTGGCCCTACCGGCTGCTCGATCGGGTAGGTGATCTCCTCGAAGCGCGACAGCACCCGCCCCGCGCCGTCGGCAGGCCTCCGCAGCCAGATCATGCCGAAGCCGATTCCGGCCACATTGCGCGAGGCGAAGTCGTCCAGGTAGGCCGCGTACGAGTCCGCGTAGAGCCGGCGGTCGCGGCTTTCCGAGGCGTCCTGCAGCCAGGTCTCGGCGTACTGCTCGGGGCCCACCTGCTCGCGCTGGATGAACCAGACGTCGGTGGCCGGGCCGGCCCAGCTCTGGGGCCGGTCGGCCCAGCCGGCGCCGGCCGTGATCTCCCAGTTGCCCAGAAGCTGGGCCGTTCCGCCCGGGGCAAGGACCGAGGGCAGCACACGGACCAGCGAGGACACAATCTCGTCCCCCGGCAGGCCGCCGTCGCGGTACGTGAACTGGTCCGTGGCGGTCTCGCCCAGGCTGCGGGGGGTGATGACGAAGGGCGGGTTGGAGACCACCAGCTCGAACTCCTGCCCCGCGACGGGGTCCAGCAGGGATCCGAGCCTCAGGCTGACGCGGGCGTCAAGGTCGGCCGGGTCCAGGTGCAGCTCGGCGGCGTTGAGCAGCAGGTTGAACCGGGTAAACGCCAAGGCGCGTTCGGAGATGTCCGTGGCTGTCACGTGCTCGGCGTGGTGCAGCAGGTGGAAGGTCTGGATCCCGCAGCCGGTGCCGAGATCGAGGGCCTTGGCAACATGGCGGCGGGCGGTGACCTGGACCAGGGTGGTGGAGGCCTGCCCAATCCCCAGGACATGGTCGTGACGAAGAACGCCGGCGCGCTGGTGGGCCGCGAGGTCGCTGGCCACCCAGAGGTCTGCTCCGCCGGCGCTGGTCCCGTCTTCCCCCACTGTCGGGTCCCAGCCGTACGGCCTGAGGTCCACCCTGGCCTGGACCAGGTCCCCGCCCGCAGGCTCCACGAGCCCAAGTTCCACCAGCCCCTTGGTACGGATGCCGGGGAGGGCGGCGTCGAGCGTCGCCGCGGGCTGCGGCTCGGACAGAAGCCAGAGACGCACGACGACGGCGAGCGCCGCCGTCGCCGGCTCCCCGAGGGAACGCCCGGTGACGATCAGGGCCGGGATGAGCTGGTCCCGGCCCAGGGCCGAGTGCGCGGCCTCGCCGAGCAGCTCCGCAACCCCGTCCACGGTGTAGCCAATCGCACGCAGGTCCGCGGCCAGGGCCTCGAGGAGGCCGGCGAGGTCGCTGCGCGGAGCGTCCGGGGTGTTGCCGGCCGTGAACGGGGCTGCGGGAGCCTGCGTTGAACGGGAGGGTGCGGCGGGGCCTTGCGCTGAGGAAGTCACCGGACAAGTTTAGTCCGGGGGCCGGGCCCGGGGGTGGGACCTGGGTTGGCCCCGTCAGCGCCGGGGCTGGGCTTGGGGCGTGCGGGTCCGGCTAGAGCTCGTTCTCGGCATAGATTTTCAGCGCGTCCCGGACGAAGGCGGCGCCGTCCTCACCGCCGTAGTTGGCGGCGAACCTGGGATCGGCCACGTACATCTCGCCGAGCCCCGTCACGTACCCCTTGATGCCACCACCTGCCGCCGGGCTGCCGCCCGCTGCGGGTGACGCCGGCGTGCCGGGGATTCCCCTGAGCCATTCGACGTGGCGCCGGGCCAGGTCCTGCGCCTGCGCGCTGTCCGCCGGGACTCCCGACGCCGCAGCAGCCGTCCACTCGGCACCGAGCTGCCGGGACTGTTCCGTCCAGGCAGCCTTCTCCCCGGCCCCCATGCTGCGCCACCAGGTGTCGGACTTTGCATAGGCGTCCTTGCCCCACCGCTGCTGGACTTCCTCCTGGTACTTGGTGTGGTCGAAACCGTCGAACATTTCCTCCGCCATGATCTTTCCTCCCGTTTGCAATGCCTCAATGGTGTGACGGACCGCGGCAATCTGCCGCCCCAGCCTGTCCTGTTCCTGCAGCAGCCACGCCAGGTGCCGGCCCAGTGCATGCTCCGCGTCCGCCTCGTTGCCGAGCACGTCCGCGATCGCCGGCAGCCCGAGCCCCAGGTCGCGCAGGAGCAGGATCCGCTGCAGTCGGACCAGGGATTCCTGGCCGTAGTACCGGTAGCCGTTGTTGCCGGTGCGGCTCGGCCTGAGCAGGCCAATGTCGTCGTAGTGACGCAAAGTCCGGCCGGTGGTGCCGGCCAATTTCGCGATCTGCTGAACGGACCAGTCCATGCCTCCACCCTTCTGCTCCTTCGAGGCCCGCGTTCCTCGGACCCCCGCTGTTACCGTGCCGACCGGCTGCTTCCGGCCATCGCTTCCGGTCGTCGCTTCCGGCCATCGCTGCCAGCCATCGCTTCCGGCCGTCGCTTCCGGCCGTCGCTTCGACTCTAAACTTTGACGCTGCGTCAAAGTCAAGGGCCCGCAGGGAGAGGGTGCCCGGGACGTCGGCGCGGCCGGAGGGGAGCCTTCGAGACGGTAAGTTTGAGGCATGGTTTTCCCTTCCTCCCACGTCCCGGCCGCCCGTCTGGCCCGGCGGACGCTCACCGGCGTGGCCGCCGCCGTCGTCGTACTGGCTGCAGCGGCATGTTCCCCGGCCGGTTCGATTGAGGGCGCCGATGTCCCGGCGTGGAAGGCCACCGCGCTGCCCTCCGCCCCGGGAACAGTGCTGGAGGATGCCGGAAAAATCCTGAACCGGGATCCGATCGTCCGGACCGCGTCCGGCGTGCCCGCCGGCACCTACACCTTGACCATGACCTGCGACGGCGGCGGGAAGGCGTTCTTCGCCGTCAGCCTGGACGGCAGCCAGCTCGCCGAAGCCGGAGCCGCCTGCAACGGCAGCCGCGAAACCGCCCGCATCAAAGTGCCCGCCGCGGGCAAGGTCACGCTCAGCACATCCAGTGTGGATGCCCCGCTTCTCTACGCGTACCACCTGGCGTCGTCCGAGTAGCACCGCCGCAGCCCGGTCCGTGGCGTCCGGCCCGGCGCCCCCTGAAGGCCTGTCCGACCCGGACCTTTGGCCTCTGGCGTTTGATTCCGGGCCGCCCTAATCTCAAAGTATGCCAACTGTGCCGGCGAGCAGGGTGCCGCGACGGCGCACCCCGGCGGCCGCCGTGGTGCTTTCAGTTGCGGTATTTCTCGGGGCAGTCCTGTCCGGCTGCGCATATGAATACAGCGCCGACCACTGGGACGATGAATCGACCTCCGCTGCCCCTCCGCCGACCACTGACGCCGCCCTGCCCCAGGACCCCCATCTCAACGAGCCGGTGACGGGCGAGGAGCTGGATGACTGGGTCGATGCCGTACTGCCCGACGCCGAGGGGCAGGTCTTCCAGACGGGTTTCGGGACGCTGGAGGCGGACGAGGAGCGCAAGGAGACTACAGCCCAGCTGCCCAAGGGTACTTACGCCCTGACCCTGGCCTGCCGGAGCACCCGCCGCGTGTCCTTTTCCATCGAGAACGGTGAGAACGAACTCGTGGACCTGAGCCTCCGGTGCGGGACGTCCAGGGTGAACGTGGTGCAACTGGCCGCAGATGCGTCGCTCTCCATCAAAGTGGATGCGAACGCACCGGCAAACTTCGCGTACCGGGTGAGCCGCATCTGAGGGTTCCCGGCCGGCCGAATGTCCGGCTCGCGCCTCAGGCGGCGCAGCCCTCGGGGCACCGCAGGGTATCGGGGCTCGCGGCGCACCCGGCGCAATAGAGCGTCAGGGTCCGGCAGGACGGATTCGAGCAGTTTTCGAACTTGCTCGTGGGTGCCGAGCAGCGGACGCACTCGCCGATCGTCTTGGCGTCCCCGCTGAACTCGACGTGCATGCGCTTGTCGAACACATACAGTGAGCCCTCCCACAGGCCCTGGTCCTTGAAGGCCTCGCCGTAGCGGACAATGCCGCCGTCGAGCTGGTAGACCTCCTTGAACCCGCGGTTCACCATGAGGCTCGACAGCACCTCGCAGCGGATGCCGCCGGTGCAGTAGGTGACAACCGGCTTGTCCTTGAGGGCGTCGTATTTGCCGGAGTCGAGTTCCTTGATGAAGTCGTGGGTGGTGGCGACATCGGGAACGACGGCGTCCTTGAACTTGCCGATCTGGGCCTCGAACCCGTTCCGGCCGTCGAAGAACACGACTTCGTCGCCCTGCTGTTTCTTGGCTTCAATGAGTTCGTGGAGTTCCTCGGGTTTGAGGTGGGTTCCGCCGCCCACCACTCCGCCGGCGTCGACTTTGAGTTCGCCCGGGGCGCCGAAGGAGACGATTTCGTCCCGCACCTTGACGCTGAGCCGCGGGAAGTCCGCCGCGCCGCCATCGGACCACTTCACGTCGATGCCCCGGAAGCCCTTGTACTCGCGCGTGGTTTTGACGTACTGCTTCACGGCGTTCAGTTCTCCGCCGACCGTGGCGTTGATGCCGTCCCTGGAAAGGATGATGCGGCCGGTTAGTCCGAGTTTTTCGCACAGGGCGCGCTGCCAGAGCCGGACGGCGTCCGGGTCAGGCAGGGGGGTGAATCCGTAAAAGAGCACAATCCTGTTCAAAGCCACGCTTTTAAGGGTACTTGCTGGGGCGGGCGGCCGGGCGACAGTCACAATTGGATAAGCAAGCGGCTTCCCCCGACCCGGCCCCTGTTGCTTGTGGCACTGCTGGAATACGCTCATCACATGAGTCTTGACGCCATGGTTGAAGACACCACTCACCTGCTGGAAATCTGGGTTGCCGGATGGGCCGGCTGCCGCGGATATGAGACGCGCAGGGAGGGCAGGTTCCCCGCGGCCTTTCGCGGTGACACCACCCACGAATGGGAGTACTTCGCCTACGATCCGTCCGACGCGGAGTTCGAGGCGCTGGCGGCAAAGACGGCCGAAGCGCCGGCCCGGGTCCTCACCATCCTCACCAACGATGTGGCCCGATTCACCATACTGGGGCAGCGGAATGGGCTGCATGTCACCTCGGCCTCCCAAACCATGATGATCGTGGACATGGAGACCCAGGATTCGGAGGACCCCTGGCTTTCGGATGACGACCTCAGGCTCGAGACGTCCCGGACCGACGGCGTCCACCACGCGGTGGTCAGCGCCGGCGAAGACGTCGCCGCGAGCGGACGCGTGTTTGTGGTGGGGCATACCGCCATCTTCGACAACATCGTGACGTCAGAGGCTTACCAGCGGCGGGGGCTGGGCAGCTTCATCATGAAGGCCCTGGCAGCCCAGGCGTTCGAACACGACGTCGACTCCGGGCTGCTGCTCGCCTCGCTGGACGGCCAAAAACTCTATTCGCACCTCGGCTGGCGCGAGGTGTGCCACGTCCTGATGTTGTCGACGTCAGACGAAGGGGCCGACCTGTCCGTGGGCTGAGGCGCCGCGAGCGCCGGCCGTCCGGCGGGCCTGCGCCCGGGGCAACGCGTTTGCCGGGCAGCCGCGCCGAAGCCACCGCGCGAAGCCGCAGCGCCTGCCGGGCTGCGTGCCGGGCATGGGCGATTTGAGGGCGGATGAAAGAATATGTGAGTGAACCCGCATGAGTCCTTGATTCCGTTGCTGGGCCGAGGTCCGGACCCGGAACAGCTGCGTCATGTGCGGACGATCCCCGCCCGCCAGGCCGTCAATGCGCCGTGGCCACAGTGGTCGCACCCGGATCTCGTGGCAGCCTACGGTTCCCTGGGCATCCACGAGCCCTACCTTCACCAGGTCCGGGCCGCCGAACTGGCCCACGGCGGAGAGAACGTGGTCATCGCCACCGGCACCGCGTCCGGCAAGTCCCTGGCGTATCAGCTGCCGGCCCTGGACGCGATCCACCGTTCCGAGCTCAGGGTCCTGTCCGATCCCGGGAAAATCCACGACGACGGGGCCGTGACCCTCTACCTGTCCCCGACCAAGGCGCTCGCCGCCGACCAGTTGGCGGCGATCAGGGCACTGAAGCTCCCCACAGTCCGGGCCGAAACCTACGACGGCGACACCGATCCCGCGTCCCGGCGCTGGATCCGGGACCACGCGAACTTCATCCTCGCCAACCCGGACATGCTGCACTTCGGCATTCTCCCGAACCATGCCTGGTGGGCCAGGTTCTTCCGGCGCCTCCGCTACGTGATCGTGGACGAAGCCCACAGCTACCGCGGCGTCTTCGGCTCCCATGTGGCAAACCTCATGCGCCGGCTGCGTCGGATCTGTGCCTATTACAGCCCGGGCGGCTCGCATCCCGGACCGGTGTTCATCGCGGCGTCCGCCACGGCGTCTGAACCCGGGCAGTCCTTCGGCCGGCTGATCGGCGCGCCCGTGCGGGCCGTTTCCGAAGACAGCTCGCCCCACGGGTCCACGACGGTGGCGTTTTGGGAGCCGGCACTGACCGAACTCCGGGGCGAAAACGGTGCCAAGGAGCGCCGGACGGCAGTCGCCGAGACCGCCGACCTGCTGGCCAACCTGGTGTCCTCGCGGACCAGGACCATTGCGTTCATCAAGTCCAGGCGCGGGGCAGAGTCGATTTCCTCCATCGCCAAACGCCTCCTCGACGAGGTGGATCCCAGCCTGCCCCAGCGTGTGGCCGCGTACCGCTCGGGCTATCTGCCGGAGGAGCGGCGGGCCCTGGAAAAGGCGCTGCGCTCCGGTGAACTGTTGGGCGTCTCGAGCACGTCCGCGCTGGAGCTGGGCATTGACATTTCCGGTCTCGATGCAGTCCTGGTCGCAGGCTGGCCGGGCACCCGCGCGTCGTTGTTCCAGCAGATCGGCCGCGCGGGCCGCGCCGGCCAGGACGCGATCGCGGCCTTCGTGGCCAGCGACGACCCGCTGGACACCTACTTGGTGAACCACCCCGAGGCGATTTTCGACGTGTCGGTGGAGGCCACGGTCTTCGATCCCTCCAATCCATACGTTCTGGGCCCCCACCTGTGCGCCGCCGCCGCGGAACTGCCCCTCGGGTTCGCCGAACTGGAGCTCTTCGGGGCCACCGCTGAGAAGCTGCTGGACCGCCTGGTCCTGCAGGGCTACCTGCGCAAACGGCCGGCAGGATGGTTTTGGACCCATCCGCAAAATGCCGCAGCCATGGTGAACCTCCGGGCCGACGGCGGAGGTCCGGTGAGCATAGTGGACGCGGAGACGGGCTCCTTGCTCGGCACCATGGATTCGCCGCAGACCCATTACCAGGCCCACACAGGGGCCATCTATGTCCACCAGGGCGACAGCTACGTGGTCGAAGACCTGAATGAGGACGATCACTGTGTGGTGGTGCGGCGGGCGAACCCGGACTACTACACGACAGCCCGGGACGTGACCCAGATCGAGGTCCTTGAAACGCAACGCACCACCCAATGGGGCGATGTGGCCGTGCATTTCGGCGATGTGAAAGTGACAACACAGGTGGTCTCCTTCCAGCGCAAGGCGTTAATTTCGAACGAGATCCTCGGCGAAGAACCCTTGGAATTGGGCGCCAGGGACCTGTTTACCAAGGCGGTCTGGTTTGTCATGGACAACCGCTCGCTGACCGGCGCTGGGCTGATCGAGGCACAGTTCCCCGGAGCGCTGCATGCTGCCGAGCACGCGGCCATCGGACTCCTTCCGCTGGTGGCCTCCAGCGACCGCTGGGACATCGGCGGAGTGTCCACGGCCATCCACGCCGATACCGGAGTGCCCACCATCTTTGTCTACGACGGCCATCCCGGCGGGGCCGGCTTCGCCGAACGCGGATACGACAAGGCGAGGTTGTGGCTGACCGCCACGCGCGACGCCATCAAGGCCTGCGAATGCGAGTCCGGCTGCCCCTCCTGCGTCCAGTCACCCAAGTGCGGCAACAAGAACAACCCGCTCGACAAGGACTCTGCCGTCACACTGATCGATGTGCTGCTCCAAGACGCCACCGACCTCATGCACGCCGGCAATCCCGGAACAACGGCCGCCGCGGCCAGGACCCCGGACGATCAGCCCGCCCAGCCGCTCCGCGCCTGACCACGTCTCAGCGGCCGGTTCGTGGGCGACGGCCGGCAGGTTCGGGGCCGGGGCGGCAAGGCGGTACGTTCGTGTGAGCCGGGGCGGCAGGCAGGTTCGTGGGAACCGGGCGGCGGCAGGGCTGTACGCCAGGCCGCAGACGGATGCGCGGCTTCTGGCGACCGCCGGAGTTGGTGCATCTTTCACGGTGCCGGCCCGTTCCCGGCCGCAGGGGGCGGTCCGGCCCTGGCCAGTCCCGTGGCCGCCCCGAGGAACGGTCCGGCGCTGAACTCGGTGCGCACCTGAACGGTGTCGTCCGGTCCTTCAGCACAGGCAGCCAGCGTGGCGTTGTTCTTCAGTGCGACCTCTCTAGCCACAGCGCAGGGCTCGCCGGACGTGATGCCCCGCGCGGCATCCGCCGCAGCCAGCGCTGCCAGATCGGCGGCCGCCGCAGCCCTCGATGCCGCAACGGCCGATTCGGCCAAAAGAAGCAGCAGGGCCAACGCCATGATGACCACCAGTCCGAGTCCCAGGGCCAGGACGGTCCCCGACCCCCGCTCTGAAGAAGTCCACCGGTGCCGGGGGTGGGCAGGATTCGGGCTCCGGGGTCGCGGCCCGCGGGCACGGACACGGACAGGTGCAGGTGCAGGTGCAGGTGCAGGTGCAGGTGCAGGCGACATCATGTGCCGCCTTGCCACGGGGAACGGGAGACGCCTTTCAGTTCGGGCTCGTCCAGCCCGGGCCGTTGTGCCGCGCCGGGAGCCTCCGCACGCGCCCACGCGCTGGCGCTGAGGGCCCAGGGAACCAGGGAGCCAACGGCCCCGGGGACCCGGCCGGAAACGGTGACCCTGTGCCACTCGCCGTCGTGCGTCACCTCGGAGTCCGCCGCGTCGCCGGCGAGACGGCGGACAATCTCACCGACTTCGCCTGCCGCGGCTCCCCTCGACACCGCCCGGGCACCGCCGCGGGCCGCTTCCTCAACCCGCAGCTGCATCACCCCGGCCGCCGAACCCGCGAGCAGCACGGAGAGCAGGAGAACGACCGAGGGCAGCGCGACGGCGAACTCAGCAGTGACGGCCCCGCGGCACTCCCCCATCGGCGGCGGCTCCCCCCGGCCGCCGCTCCCCCGGGCGCGCCAGAGTCCGTTCATGGCAACGTGAGCGCCGTCCGGATGAGGTTCAGGAGGAACCCGCGGACCTCATCGCTGCGCATGATGAACACGAGGACCCCGGCGAAACCCACGGCGGCCAGGGTTGCGATGGCATATTCAGCGGTAGCCATTCCCGCCTGCGCGGCCGGCGGCCCTGTGCGGCCCCGCGGTTGAACGGGAACAACCGAGCTGGCGCCGGGGTAGATCTCATAGACCTCCGCAACGCCGCCCTCCCCTGCTTCAATGCGACGTGCAGCGGGAGTGTCCTGATTTGTTGACATCTGCTTTCCTTCCACGGGACACCGGCGTGATCGCCGGCTGATTCGACTCTCCCGGCTTCCACGTCGCGCCATAAGCCCCGATGGCAGCTAAGTGGAAAACGTGCCCGAAGATGCCGTCGTGGCGGCCTGTGGAGGAGAAGTGTCTGGCCCATTCCGGGCGGCCAACGGCCGCCAAACGCAAAGCCCTGGTCCGCCGGCGTTTCGCCCGGGCCAGGACAAGGCTGAACCCGAGGGGCTGCGGTCCGCACTGCGACGACAGCCCCTCGGGTTCAGTTGGTGCGGGTCACCCGCGTTCCTAAGGCAGGAAGTATCCCGCGAGGTCGGCGATGAGGTGTGAGGATCCGGAGGACCGGTTGAACAACGTCACCTTTCCGTCTGAGCCGACGGGGACCGAGACCAGGTTCGGCACAGTCTGTCCGGCGGAGAAGTTCAGGTTGGACGCGTCCGGACGGGTGGAACCGGAGGGGTAGGCGGTGATGTAGCCGATGGACTGGGGCGACACGACCGTCAGGTTGAAGACAGCCGCCAGGACGCTCGAGGGGATGCCGTTGGCGCCGGCAATCTGGAAGGACACCGTGGAGTCCGGGCGAACAGCCGTTGCGTTTCGGGTGTCGAGGATCCTGGATGGACCCGTGGCCTTGAACGCACCGGTGGCTGACGGCGTGCCGCCGAGGTAGTAGCCGGCAACGTCTGCGATCAGGTGCGAACGTCCGAACGAACGATTGAGCAGTGTGACTTTTCCGTCTGGACCGATAGGGACCGTGACCAGGTTCGGCACTGTCTGTCCGGCGTTGAAGTTGAGGTTAGACGCGTCCGGACGCGCCGAGCCCGAAGCATAGGCCGTAATGTAGCCGATCCTAGTTGGCTCGGTCACTGTGAGGTTGAAGACCACAGCAGCGGCAGATGCCGGTATGCCGTTGGTCCCCGCAACCTGCAGGGACACAGTGGAATCCCCTGCAAGCGCCGTCGTGGACCGGGTGTCCAGCAGCCGCTTTGGCGCGAGGCTTTGGAAGGCACCCGGCGTCGCTGGCGTCCCCGTGACGTAGTAGCCGGTGACATCGGCGATGAGGTGGGTTGTGCCGGAGGATCTGTTGAACAGCGCCACTTTTCCGTCCGCACCCACCTTGACCGTTACCAGGTTGGGCACGTTTTGGTTGGCACGGAAGTTCACATTGGATGCATCCGGCTTTGTTGTCCCGGAGGGGTAGGCGGTGATGTAACCAATGGATTTTGCTTCAGTGACGGTCAGGTTGAAGACGACCGCCGCGACATTTGCCGGGATCCCATTAGCCCCTGCAACCTGGAAGGAGACGGCCTTATCGGCACCCACCGGCACCGTTTTCCGGGTGTCGAGGAACCGTTGTGGGGCAACCGGGGCAAACGTTCCGGGCAGCTGGGCGGCCGCCTTTCCGGCCTTGATAACGACGTCGTCAATGAAGCTGTCGCCTGCCTGCCGCCGGTGTTCGGCACCGAGTTGCATCTTGGTGACCGCGGTAAAGCCCGTGGCGATCTGCTTGCTGGAATACAGGAGTTTGCCGTCGAAGATCACCTCGACCGTGGAGGAGGCCCCATTTGCGACGACGTGCGTGACGATATGGTGCCAGGTGCCGAGAGGGACATTGACTTTCATCGGGGTGTATCGGAGGGTTCCGTCGGGCGCCGCGACCCGCAGCCACATCGGGCCGACGCCGCCGTTGGATCGGTAGACGTCTATGAACCGGGTAGTCCCGTTGAAGAAGCGGAAGTACGGGACGTTGTTGCCGGCGACGCCCTCTTTGGTGATGTTGAACCAGCCGTCGGCGTAGACCTCATTGTTTCCGGCAGGAAGTGGTGCGGAAAAATTGGCCACCGACCCGGCATCCGTGGTGACGTGAACAAAGGCTGAGCAGCGGCCCGAGTGCTGCTGTGCCGAGGAGACATCGGCCGTGCCTGTCCCGGCGGTGAATGCGGCGGCGAAGCCTGCGGTGGTGAGGCTTCCGGACTCGAAGTTCGTGGCAATCACCGTTGTGCCAGGGTATTGGTTGGTCGGTTGGGGTGCTCCCGGCTGACAGGTCGGTACGGCGGCGGACGCCGGACTGGCACCGACCGCCAAACCGGTCAACACTAGTAGGTTGAGCGCTGCAATCACGCCCGCTTTATACAGTCGAATCATTGATCTGCCCCCCTGGCATGGCTCCCAGTTAGTACGAGACCCCAGATACTCCGGGATTCGAGGCGCCAAGGAGGTGCTGTGAGAAGCCGACGCACGAGACCGCTCATACTCCGACGGTGCCTGCCCCAAAGGTATCCCCCAGCAACTTGAATAAACCTTGGGCCCGGGGTGATCCCCGGGCTGCCGGCATCACGCCCGAAGCAGCCCCAGGAGCACGGGCACGACGCCGAGGCAGACGAAAGCCGGCAGGGAGCACAGGCCCAGCGGCACCACGAGCTTCACCCCGAGCGTGGCCGCGCGCTGCTCGGCGGCCCTGTTGCGTTCACGGCGGAGCCGGGCCGCCTGGGCATAGAGGAGCGCTGAGGAGGGGGCGCCGGTAAGCGCGGCGAAGGAAAGAGCGTCGCGCAGGGCCTGAAGTTGGGGCGCCCGGGCACCGGAGCTGCGCCATGCCGTGCCCCAGTCCGCACCGATTGCGAGGGCTGACACAACCGGCCGAAGCTGCCGCCCGAGTTCCGGTGGCATGAGGGCGGCCACGAGGTCGAGGGACCGGCCAAGTCCGGCTCCCGCATCCAGCATGGCGCCGATCAGTTCCAGCATCATGGCGGTGTCCCGCAGGCCCGGGAGGCCGTGACGTCCGTGCCGGCCGGCGTCGTGGACCGTCGGGCGCCGGGCGGCCCCGCCGGCAGGGGCCCGAAGCTGGCGCCGGAGCCGCCGGCGGACACGGCCCGGGCGGGCGAGGACGACTGCGGCTGCCCCGGCAAGGCTCGCTGCCATCACGAATCCGGCAAGTTCGGGCCTCACGGCGACCACCGCGGAGTCACGTTGGTGCTTCCGCCGCGGCGCGGACGAGCCTTGCGGACCACAACCGGCCGACGGCGGTCAGCGCCACGCCTGCGGCCAACGCCGCGAGGCCCCAGGGAGTTCCCAGCAGTGTCGCCACCGGGTCCACGCCGAGCAGCAGGCCGAGACCCAGGCCCGACAGCGGCAGCCAGGTCAGCAGACGAACGGTCGCGCGGGGGCCCGCCAAGGCCGTCTGCCGCGCTGCCTCGGCGTCGTCCTCCGTTTCAAGGTGGGCGGCAAAGCGCGCCAGGACATCGGCCAGGGGGCAACCGCTGGCTTCAGCGGTGTCAAAGCATGCGGCGAGCTCGCCCCACACACGCACGTCGCGGCGGGCCCGGTTGCCGACGGCACCCGTGGTGACCGTGACGACGGCGCCCGCACCGGCAGTGACCGCGGAGACCTCGCGGCGGATGGCCGCGGCCACGGAAGACCCGCGCCGGGCGGCGGCACGCGCGGCTGCGAGGATCCTGCGGGACTCCGGGCCGAGGACCGTGCCGGTGCCGTTTGCGGTGCGGGGCTGGCCGGCGCTGTGAACTGCGGCCTGGGCCGCCGGCCCGTCCCGCGCGGTGTCACCGCCGTACAGGGCCCACAGTTCATCCCACAGCCGGGCGGGGATGCGCCCTCCCTTCAGCAGCGCGGCCAACTGCTGGACCAGGACTGTCATGGGGACGGGCCCGGCATCGGCGGATCCCCTGCCGCGCCAACGGGTCATGCCCCCGACGGCCCGTCCTGGGCGGGATCCCGGGGAACCGTAGGCCGCGGGAGCTCGCGTGCCCGCGGCGTGCAAGGCCCTGCGGGTACGATGGCCGGCCGCGCGCGGGGTGGGAAATGCCAGCCACACGGCCAGGACCAAAACGACGATGAGGAAGACGGTCATCGCTGCGTCCAGGGCTGGAGGGATTCGCGGCCGGAACCCGGCGGCCGTCCTGCCGGCAGCGCCGCCTGCAGTTCGGAGGGGTCCGCCCCGGCCAACCCGGGATCCAGGCCGAGACGGCGCGCCAGCAGCGGCCAGGCTCCGCCGAAGCGGAGCTCGCCCTGTTGGATCTCCAGTGCGGCGGCGACAACCAGGCCCGAGTCTAGGACCTCCATGATTCCAACGCTCGCCACCTGGCGGCCCGATTCGGTCCGCTCGACGTGCACGACGACGTCGATCGCGCTGGCGACCTGCAGCCGTACCGCGTCCTGGCCCATGCCGGCGAGCGCGCCGAGGGCCGTCAGCCGGGCAGGCACAGCCGCCGCCTCATTGGCGTGGATGGTCCCGCCGCCTCCGGTGTGTCCGGTGTTCATCGCCGAGAGCAGCTCGCGGACCTCGGCGCCGCGGCATTCGCCCACCACCAGCCGGTCCGGCCGCATCCTGAGGGCCTGGCGGACCAGTTCGCCCAAGTCGACGGCGCCACCGCCTTCCAGGTTTCCGTGCCGGGATTCCAGCGCGACGACGTGCGGGTGGACGGGATTCAGTTCTGCGGCGTCCTCAATCAGGACGAGTCTCTCCCCGGGGTGGCACAATCCCAGCAGTGTCGCCAGTAACGTGGTTTTCCCCGAACCGGTGGCCCCGCTGATGAGGAAGCTCAGCCTGGCCGCCACCATGCGTTCGAGCACGGACTGGACCAGGCTCCCGGGCGTCCCGGCCCCGAACATGCCGGCGCGCTTCAGCTCGGGCATGGAGAAGACCGTGGCCCGGCGGATCCGCACGCTCAGGAGGGTCCCGGCCGTGGAAATGGGCGGCAGCACCGCGTGCACCCGGTAGCCGCCGTCGAGCCGGACATCGACGCACGGCGAACCGTCGTCCAGGCGGCGGCCACCGGCTGCCACCAGCCTCGCGGCGAGGGCCCGGATCTGCGGTTCCCCGGAAAAGACGACCGGCGCCTTTTCCAGACCGCGGCCGCGGTCCAACCAGACCGAGTCCGGCCCGTTGACAAAGATGTCTGTCACGGCGGGATCACGGGTGAGCGGTTGCAGGGGGCCCAGGCCGTTCAATTCCGCGCTGATGCTCTCCACTGCGGCCAGGGCGCCGGCCGTGCCGAGCAGCCGCCCGCTCGCCTGGACCGCGGCCGCCACCCTTGAGGGGGTTACCGGGGAGGCATCGGCCATGACGGACTCGCGCACGGACTCGAGCAGCGTCTGGTCGAGAAATCCCTGCGAGCGGCGGCGGCCCGGTGCCCGCCGGGCCGGACGTTCCGGTCCGGCCGGTTCTACGGCCGCGTGGGCACTCATGAGCCGTCTCCGCCGTTCAGCTCAAGGAGTCCGGCCGCGAACCGGCGGACGGCGCGCTGCCGGCCGGTTTCGAGAAGGCGGCCGAGTTCCGTTGCCCCGGCCAGATCCTTGATGTCCGGCATGATGCCCTGAAGGACAAGCCCCACGGAGCCGGCGATCAGCGGGGCATCCAAAGCGGCGCCGCGACTGGCCCGGACCACGAGCGCGGTGTCCACGGGTGGAAGCTCCTGCAGCAGCCAGGCCGTGGCGACGGCGGCCCGCAGCCGGGCGGGCGCCACGACGATGATCCGGTCGCATTCGCCGGCGAAGGCCCGCAGGGCCTCCCGTTCCCGGCCGATATCCAGCACCACCAATTCGCAGCCGCGGCGTGCGGCGTCAAGAACCGCGGCCACGGTGGTCGCGTCCACCCCGGCGGCTTGGTCACGGGTTCCCGGCCACGACAGGAAGGAGAATCCGCCGGCGACCGGCAGCGACTCCTCCAGCTGGGCGGGGTCGATACTGCCGCTCACCCCGGCCAGATCCGGCCAGCGGAGCCCGTGGGTTTCCTCGGCGGCCAGCGCAAGTTCCAGGCCTCCGCCCCGGGGGTCGCCGTCGATCAGCAGCACCCGGATCCCGGCCCCGGCGGCGGCCTGCGCGATCCAGATGGCGGCGGTCGTGGCCCCGGCACCGCCGCAGCCGCCGGTGAGACCCAGCACCAGGCCGCCGGCTTCCGGGGCGCGGGACCGGCTCAGGTATTCCGCCAGCCAGGCGGCCGCGTCCGGCAATACCGCGACGCGTTCGGCCCCGACGGCGGCGGCCAGATGCCATAACCCTTCTCCGTCACCTTCGAGGCCGAGCATCACGGCAGGGGTCCTCCGCCGGGGCGGCAACCCGCGGATGTCGCTGCCCACCAGCACGGCGGCCGCGGCGTCCCAGAACGGCGCGGCCTCGGCAACGTCCTGCACCGTCCGCAGCTGGCCCCCGGCTGCTGCGACGATGCGTTCCACCTCGCTGCGCAGCACATCGGCGCCGGTTACGAGCAGGATTTCCGCGGAATCCCCGGGGGTCCAGGGCTCATGCGCCCGCGGTGGCGGTGAGCCTGGGCCACGGTCCTGGTGCCTGTTCATGCTGCCACTGTGCCCGGGCCGGGACCGCAGCGGAACCGCCGTCGTGGGCTATGTGGACAAGTCCGGCGTCTTTCCTGCACCGCGGCCGGGGACCGAGCACAGACCACGTCCCGGAGCAGGGCAGAATTGATCCTATGTATCTGCTGCTCGCTGCCCACGCCGACGGCGCGGCACTGCAGCAGCTCACGGCCGATGGCGCCCCCGAACCCTCCAATCCGGAACCCCGTGTGGTCAGGGCCGGCGACCTCGCCGGAATTGTGCGCGAGTTTGAGGAGCGGCACCCGCGCTGGATCTGGCACCGTACGCAGGACTGGTATCCCGCGTTGCTGCGCGCCGGGGTGGAACTCGAGCGCTGCTACGACCTCACCTTGTGCGGTTCGATCCTGGCCCACTCGGAGTTCACCGCCCACACCGGCTACGCGCAGGCGGCGGAGAAGCTGACCCAGGACGACGAGCTGAACCAGCCCCCGCGGGGGCTGCAGCCTCCTGCCCCGCCGCCGGAACAAGGGGCCTTGTTTGATGCCCCGGCCTCCGGCCGGCGTCCCGGCCAATCCATTGAGGCTCTCCGCGCCGAGTACGCCGCGCAGCAGGAGGCCCTTCGCCAGGCGGGACCTGCGCCCGGAACGGCCTCCGGCACGGTCGTCGTCCCTGACGCCGGCCGGCGCCAACGGCTCCAGCTGCTGCTCGCGGCGGAATCCGCCGGAGCCATGATCGCCGCCGAAATGCAGCACACCGGCGTCCCGTGGCGGGAGGAACTCCACGAGCAGATTCTCGCAGAACACCTCGGACCCCGCCCGGCTCCCGGTCAGCGTCCGGCCAAACTCGAATCGCTCACGGCCGAACTGAGGCTGCTGCTGAAGTCGCCCGCGCTGAACCCGGACTCGCCGCAGGAGCTCATGCGCGCCCTGCACCGCAACGGCATCGAAGTTAAAACCACCCGCCAATGGGAGCTGAAAGAATCCAGCCACCCCGTGATCGTGCCGCTGCTGGCCTACAAGAAACTGGCCCGTCTCCACGCGGCCAACGGCTGGGCGTGGCTTGATACCTGGGTGAAGGACGGCAGGTTCCAGCCTGAGTACGTGGTGGGCGGCGTGGTCTCGGGCCGGTGGGCGTCGCGGGGCGGCGGGGCGCTGCAAATCCCGCGCCAGGTCCGCGGCGCGGTCCACGCCGATCCCGGCCACAAACTGATCGTTGCCGACGCCTCGCAGCTGGAGCCGCGCGTGCTCGTGGCGCTGGCCCAGGATTCCAAAATGGCCGAAGCCGCCCGGGACAAGGACCTCTACGCCGGCATTGCCGCCCAAGGCTTCGGCGGCGACCGGGCGAAGGCGAAGGTGGCCCTCCTTGGAGCAATCTACGGGGCGACCACGGGCGAGTCCGGCCGGCTGATGCCCCAGCTGGCCCGCACCTACCCCCGCGCCGTGGGCTTCGTCGAGCAGGCTGCCCGCGACGGCGAAGCCGGCAGGACCGTGACTTCGCGCCTGGGCCGGAGCAGCCCGCCGCCGTCGGAGCGCTGGCTGCAGAGCCAGCACTCCACCACCGCGGAAGAGCAGCGCCGGGCGGACTCGATCGCACGCTCGCGCGGCCGCTTCACCCGGAACTTTGTGGTCCAGGGCTCGGCCGCTGACTGG
This sequence comes from Arthrobacter sp. 10N44_2, assembly GCF_056394385.1. NCBI lineage: Bacteria > Bacillati > Actinomycetota > Actinomycetes > Micrococcales > Micrococcaceae > Arthrobacter > Arthrobacter sp. 10N44_2. The sequence continues at coordinate 158,102 of NZ_JBFTHT010000007.1, forward strand.
GCGGCATGCTGGCTCGCGGAACTGCGACGGAGGCTTCGCGCCATACGGTCGGACGGCGCAGCCGCCGGCGAACTGGTGTTCTTCCTCCACGACGAGGTGATGGTCCACTGTCCCGAATCCGCCGTCGGGGATAGCATCAAGGCGATCGAGGACTCCGCAAATGCCGCGAAGGAGCTCTTGTTCGGCCGCATTCCGGTCGAATTTCCGGTCAGCGTGGCCGTCGTCGATTCGTACGACAATGCCAAATGAGTGACCGAAGTCACCGCCTGTAACGTACCCGTCGGTAGCGTTGTGTGCGCTCCGTCACCGGGCTACCCTCGGAAAGGCCGGTGAATTTCCCGTACGAACCGCCGGCTATTGCAACGACGCAAGGATATTGGGGAGGCACAGGTTTGGCTGGCATTTTTGAGATCGCGCAAGCTGGCGACAAGGCTTATTTCTTCAGGCTGACGGCGGCGGATGGCACGGTAGTGGCCGTGTCCCCGCTCTTCAGCTCCATCAAGAGCGCGGCGGCGGGCATCAACGCCGTGCGCGAGAACGCCGCGACCGGCCTGGTTGTGGATCATTCCGGCGCTCACCGGCGGGTCGCCTCCAGCAGGTCGGGAGGACGGGCGATGGCTCCCCTGGCAGGCAGCCCGGTGGCTGCCGGCTAGATGGCTGCAACCCCGTTGCTGCCCGGCAGGCAGCCCGGCGGCTGACAGCCAGCGGACCGGCCGGCAGGCCGGCGCCGTGCGGCCTTCACACATCAATCCCGTAGAGCCGCGCGCGGTCCCACGGCACGGCCCAGCCCAGCTGTTCAAAAAGCTGGTTCAGGATCATCCCGGTAAAACCCCACACCACGACGCCGTTGACGGTGAAGGCTGGGCTCTGGAATGTCTGGCCGGCCCGGCTGACCGTGGCCATCACCCTGTTGTCCGGGTCCAGCAGGTCCCTGACCGGGACCCGGAACACCTGCGCGGATTCACCGTAGTCAACCACCCGGACCGGCGACTGGGCAGCCCACCAGGCCAGGACCGGCGTCACCAGGAAATTGCCCCGGGGCAGGGCCAGTTCAGGCATCACGCCGAGTACGTCCACCCCCGCAGGGTTCAGGCCAGTCTCCTCCTCCGCCTCGCGGAGGGCCGCGTCCACCACGGACTCACCCGGATCGATGCCGCCGCCGGGAAACGCCACCTGCCCGGGATGGTCCTCCAGCGTTTGGGCCCGCTGCAGCAGCAGCACGTCCAAATCGGCCGGAGCCAGCAACTTCTCGGACACAGCGGGGACGTTGTCGAGCGCACCAAAGAGCATCAGCACCGCCGCCCTACGGACCCGCTCGCCGGGTTCGACGGCGAGTTCCCGCCAGCGCGGATCCGGGGCCGGCGCCGTGCCCGCCTCCACCGCGGCAACGAGCTCGACGAGGTCCTGGCGCGCGGTCACGGCTGTTTCCTCTGCGATTCCATCCGGATTTCCGCGGCGCGGTGCGTCTCGGCCAGCAGCCGGGCCAGCAGTTGCTCCTGGCCCGGGGCGAGTTCGTACTTCAGCAATTTCTTTGACTTCTCCGGGTCGGTTTCCCCCATGCCGTAGCTGGGGCACCAATTGGCCACCGCGCAGGCGCCGCACGCCGGCTTCCGGGAATGGCAGACACGGCGGCCGTGAAAGACGACGCGGTGCGAGAGCATGGTCCAGTCCTTCGGCTCGAACAGCTCAGCGACGTCCGACTCGATCCGGACCGGATCATCCGACTCGGTCCAGCCAAAGCGCCGGGCCAGCCGGCCGAAGTGGGTGTCCACCGTAATGCCCGGGATGCCGAAGGCATTGCCCAGCACGACGTTCGCGGTTTTCCGCCCGACGCCGGGCAGCGTCACCAGGTCCGCGAGCCGGCCCGGCACCTCGCCGTCGTACTCGTCCACCAGCCGGGTGCACAGCGCCAGAAGATTTCTGGCCTTGGCGCGAAAGAAGCCGGTGGGCTTGATGATGGCCTCCAGCTCGGCCGGATCCGCCTCCGCCATCCGCCGCGCATCCGGGTAGCGCGCGAACAACAGGGGCGTGATCTGGTTGACCAGCACGTCCGTGGTCTGCGCGGACAGCACCGTGGCTATCACGAGCTCGAACGGCGTGCGGAAGTCCAACTCCGCGTGGGCATAGGGGTACTGCTCCGCGAGTTCCCGGTTGATCCGGCGCGCGCGGCGCTTGAGCGCCAGCATTGACTCCCCCGACGCCCGCGGCGCACCCGGCTTGGCGCTCCCCGGGATCGGGTTGCCGGGTTCCGAGCCGCCGGATTCCGTGGTCACGGCGGCGGACTAACCGCGTTCGATGTTGCTGAGGTCCCGCAAAACGCCGAGCCGGCCGTCGGTGTGCTGGACCAGGAACTCGTTGCCGCGGTCCTCCAGGGCAAGGACCCAGCCGCCGGGTTCAATGACGAACGCCGGGGCACCGGTGCGCACATCGACGGCGGTGCGGGGCTGCGCGACGGCGAACCAGAAGGCCTCGTGCACGGGGTGGACATCATCCTCCGCGGGCCGGCTGGCGGGATCAACGGTCGCGCCGATGGGTTCCTGCGGCCGGGCCTGTTCCTGCGGCCGGACCTGGGGGTTGACCGTAGTGGGGGCACTGCCGCCGGTGGCGGCCGGCACGCCGGCGGCCTGGGTCTGTTCCGCGGCCTGGGTCTGTTCCGCGGCGGGAGCGGTCTGTGCAGCCGCACCAGCGGCACCAGCGGCGGCGACACCAGCGGCGGCGGCACCGGCTGCAGCAGGGACGCCCGCGGTCCGGGTCTTGTCCGCGGCGGACGAAGCAGACTCCGGAGCCGGGGCCTGCGTCGGGGCCGCCGATGAATCCGTAGATGCCGGGGCAGCCGCGCCGGCGGCTGGCACCACGCCCGAGATCTGGGTCTCCGGTGCGCCGGGGGCCGCAGCGCTGGGGGCCGCGGCGGACGCCGCACCCGCCGAAGATGCCCCGGCAGGTGTGGTTGCCGCCGGCGTGGCCGTCTGGCTGCCGGTGGCCGGACGCTTGGCCCAGCCCGCGGCCTCCCCGGAAGCGGCCTGGCCGGACGCAACCGGGCCGGACGCAACCTGGCCGGATGCGGCCGCCAGAGAGGCGCCCGCCCCGGCTGCGCCTGCACCCGCAGCGTCCTTGGTCAATTTGGATTCCTTCGGTTGCTTCGGTTGCTTCGGCGCCTTCGGTGCCCGGGGCTTTCGCACCGGGACAACAGCTTCGCGGGCAACCACGTGGGCAGGCGCGTCCTCCCGGCCCAGGAAGTCGCCGGCAAAGAACGGGATCCAGCGGCCCAGCACCGTGGCGGCGAAGAGCCCCAAAGCGCCCAGGAGCGCGATCAGCATGCTCGGCACGAACGCCCCGGCGGCGGCGAGGAAAAAGAAGGCCAGCGTGAAGGACGCTACAACGGACGCGAACTGGTCGATCGACAGGGATCCGATCCGGATCTTGGTCGACGGGCTGAGGCGGCGGGCCACAAACAACGCGGTGACAATGAGGGGCAGCACGATGCCCAGGCCCAGGAAGAAGAGGCTGCCCAGGTTCCAGAGGTTGTAGGCGAAGGCAAACATAGGAATCAGTGAGGCGATGAAAAGAAGCAGCGTGGAGCCGAAAACGGTGAGGTCACGGATGGTGAACGGGCCGAGGACGGCTTCGTTCTTCTTCCCGGTCTTTTTGTCCACCGTGAAGCGTGGCGCATCCCCGAACCCGGCGGGCCCCGGCTGCGCCGTTCCACCCTGGTTCTGGGCGGGCGCCCGGAGCTGCCCGTTGTCTTGCTCGTTCATTCCGTATCTCCTTAGCATGGCGGCGCCCTGGACAGCGCCGTCTAACGGCAGGCAAGGACAGGACCGCCAGCGGTCCTGTCGCCTCCATCGGATGTCACAACTTCATCTCAGCCTAGCCAAGTGAATGGCCGATCACTAGCTGACAAGCCGTGGGCGGACGCAGCAGAATTCCCCAGATTTCCGAATCCCGGACGCTTGCCCCGGCCCGCCGTCCGGCGCCGGGGACAGACCACTCGGCGCTTAACGAACACCGCTCACGGTGCTGTTTGTGACGGGGCGCACGTTTGGTCGGACCCAAGTATTAGTGTTGATTCCAGACAGCGCTAGCGGCACTGCCGCCGTCTGCCGCCGCCCGACGTCGCGCATGCGGCCCGGCGCGACGGTGGCGAGCACGGCCGCGCAGCCCGGATCGATGAATGATGAGGTTCACCATGTCCCAGCAGACACCCGGCTCCACGGCCACGCAGACACCCCAGGGCGATGCGTTCGAAAACCTGTCCCAGGAGAACCGCCGTTTCGCGCCCTCGGCCGAGTTCGCCGCGAACGCAGTGGTCACCGCCGCCGATTACGCGGAGGCCGACGCCGACCGTCCCGCGTTCTGGGCGAAGCAGGCCCGGGAGCTGCTGAGCTGGTCCAAGGACTTCACCCAGGCGCTGGACTGGTCCGACCCGCCGTTCGCGAAGTGGTTCGTCGGCGGGCAGGTCAACGCCGCCTACAACGCCCTGGACCGGCACGTCGAGGCCGGCAACGGGGACCGGGTGGCCATCTACTTCGAGGGTGAGCCGGGAGACACCCGCACCTACACCTACGCGCAGCTGACCGAGGAGGTGAAGAAGGCCGCGAACGCGTTCGAGTCCCTCGGCGTGGCCAAGGGCGACCGCGTCGCCGTGTACCTGCCCATGATCCCCGAGGCCGTCATCACCCTGCTGGCCTGCGCCCGGATCGGCGCGATCCACTCCGTGGTCTTCGGCGGCTTCTCCGCCGAAGCCCTGCGCTCCCGGATCGACGACGCCGAGGCCAAGCTCGTGGTCACGGCCGACGGCACCTACCGCCGCGGCAAGCCCAGCGCGCTGAAGCCGGCCGTCGACGAGGCGTTGTCCCACGAGGGAGACGGCACCGGACACACCGTGCAGAACGTCGTGGTGGTCAAGCGCAACGGCCAGAACGTGGACTGGCACGAGGGCCGGGACCACTGGTGGGCGGACACCGTCGGCGCCGCGTCCCCCACACACACCGCCGTCGGGCACGACTCCGAACACCCGCTCTTCATCCTCTACACCTCCGGCACGACGGGCAAGCCCAAGGGCATCCTGCACAGCACCGGCGGCTACCTCACCCAGGGCGCCTACACGCACAAGGCGGTCTTTGACCTCCACCCGGAGACCGACGTCTACTGGTGCACCGCCGACGTCGGCTGGATCACCGGGCACTCCTACGTCGCCTACGCCCCGCTGATCAACGGCGCCACCCAGGTGATGTATGAGGGCACCCCGGACTCCCCGCACCAGGGCCGCTGGTGGGAAATCGTGGAGAAGTACAAGGTCTCCATCCTCTACACCGCCCCCACCGCGATCCGCACCTTCATGAAGTGGGGCAAGGACATCCCGGCCAAGTCCGACCTCTCCTCGATCCGGGTCCTCGGTTCCGTCGGCGAACCCATCAACCCCGAGGCCTGGATGTGGTACCGCGAGGTCATCGGCGGCAACGCCGGCAAGAACGGCGAGCGGAAGGAAAACCCCGCACCGATCGTGGACACCTGGTGGCAGACCGAGACCGGGGCGCAGATGATCGCCCCGCTGCCCGGCGTCACGGCCACCAAGCCCGGCTCGGCCCAGGTCCCGCTGCCGGGCATCGCCGTGGACGTCGTGGACGAACTCGGCGAATCCGTACCCAACGGCCACGGCGGCTTCCTCGTAATCCGCGAACCGTGGCCCGCCATGCTGCGCGGGATCTGGGGCGACCCGGAGCGGTTCAAGGAAACGTACTGGTCCCGCTTCGAGACCATGTACTTCGCCGGCGACGGCGCCAAGAAAGACGAGGACGGCGACATCTGGCTGCTGGGCCGGGTCGATGACGTGATGAATATTTCCGGCCACCGCCTCTCCACCGCCGAAATCGAGTCCGCACTCGTGTCCCACCCCGCGGTGGCGGAAGCCGCCGTCGTCGGAGCCGCGGACGAGACCACCGGACAGGCCGTCGTCGCCTTCGTGATCCTGCGCGCCGACGCCGTGGACACCGGCGACGCGATCGTCCAGGAACTCCGCAACCACGTGGGCAAGGAAATCGGCCCGATCGCCAAACCCAAAACCATCCTCGTGGTCCCGGAACTGCCCAAAACCCGCTCCGGCAAGATCATGCGCCGCCTGCTCAAGGACGTCGCCGAAGGCCGCGAAGTCGGCGACGCGACCACCCTGGCAGACAACACCGTCATGGCCCAGATCGCGCAGTCGCTGAAGAAATAGCCGGCTCGTTCCGATAAGGGTTCGTCGGCTGTGTTTGGCTGGCCTGTTTGTCCGGCGGCGGCGCCGCCCACCGTGGTGGGCCGCGCCGCCGTCGTCGTTGGTCCTGTCTGTCGACGCGGCCGCGGCGGGAACATCCGCAGCAGCGAAGAATGCCGCAGTAACGAACGGCGCGCGCGGGCCGCGGCGCGATAGATTTGCAGACATGACTGAAGCCACCTCCGCCACCGTTGCCGGCCGCGGCACCATCCTGGTTCTCAACGGACCCAATTTGAACCTGCTTGGCACCCGCGAGCCCGAGAAATACGGGACGGCGACGCTGGCCGACGTCGAACAGCTCGCCAAAGACGCCGGTGCCGCGCACGGCCTGGACGTCGAGTGCTTCCAGTCCAACCATGAAGGGGCCCTCGTGGACGCCATCCACGCCGCCCGCGGGAAGGCGGTGGGAATCGTGCTCAACGCCGGCGCCTACACGCACACGTCCGTGGCCATCCGGGACGCCATTTCCGCTGTTGCCCTGCCGACGGTCGAGGTGCACATCACCAATGTTCACGCCCGCGAGCCTTTCCGGCACCATTCCTACCTTTCGGACATCAGCAAGGCCGTGATCGCCGGCGCCGGGATCCTGGGCTACCGCTTCGCGGTGGAATACCTCGCCGGGCTGCACGCGGCCGGGGACTGAGCATGTCCCCCGCCGAACCCGCGGCGGCGGAAGCATCCGGGGAACCGTCCGCAGCTCCGGCCCCTGCCACGGGCACCGCCTCGGACACAGCACCGGGCGCGGCTACGGCTACGGACACGGACACAGACACAGACACAGACACAGACACAGCGCAGTGGTACCGGCACTTCGGCACGGTCGACGCCCCCGGCTCCTCCCCCTGCTATGCCGCGTGGTCCGTGGGGATCGCCGGGGACGCCGAGGTGATCCGGCGGATTGATCAGTGGCCGCACAACAAGCGCCAGCCGCTGCTGATCCTCGCCGCGGCCCGGTTCCTCGGCGCGCAGATCAGCCCTTACCGCGATTTCCGGAGGTTCCTGGACCATCACTGGGACGCGGTCTCGGAAATCGTGCTGTCCCGGTCCACGCAGACGAACGAGGCCGGCCGCTGCGCCACCCTGCTGCCCTCACTCGCGCAGATATCCGCGGCAGAGGGCCGGCCGCTGGCCCTCATCGAGGTGGGCGCCTCGGCGGGGCTGGCACTGTTCCCTGACCGCTACGGTTACGAGTTTGTCGACACCGGGGCGGGGGCACCGGATGAGTCGGCGGCGGACCCGGCGGCGGCGGAAGCAAGGACGACGCGGCTGGTTCCGGATGGCGCCCGGCCTGCCACGTTTCCGGTCTTGCGCTGCCTGACCTCGGGCCCGGTGCCGCTGCCGGCGGAAATCCCCCGGGTGGCATGGCGTGCCGGGATCGACCTCAACCCCCTGGACGTGCGCGACCCGGCCGACGTCGCCTGGCTCGAAGCCCTCGTCTGGCCGGAGCAGGAGTTCCGGCTTGAACGGCTGCGCCAGGCGATCGCCATTGCCAGGGAACGGCCGCCGCTGCTGGTGGCCGGCGACCTCAACGAACAACTTGTGGAACTCGCCGGCCGCGCCCCGGCCGACGCCGCCCTGGTGGTATTCCACAGCGCCGTCATGGCGTACCTGGATGCCGGCGGCCGCTCCCGGTTCCGGCGCACCATGGCGGATCTTGCCGCGGAGCGGGGCTGCCACTGGCTCTCGAACGAAGGCCACACGGTGGTGGTGCAGGCAGACGGGTCCAGCGTGGTCCCGGAAATGGATGACGCCCGGCTTCGCGGCCGGTTCCTGCTGCTGCAGGACGGCCAGCCGGCAGCCATCACGGGCCCGCACGGGCAGAGCCTGGAGTGGCTCTAACCTGCGTGCGGCTCGGGCCTGACTGTGGCTAGTGCCTGCGCGGCAGCCTGCTATTTCTTGATGCACTGTCCGGACGAAACGGCGCTGCCCAGACCCGGCGCCTGCGCCGCCACGGGGCTCAGGTCATTCATGGTGATCGCAAATCCGAGCGAAGACTCGGTTGTGGCCTTGGCAAAGACCACCCCCGCCACCTGCCCGTCCATGGTCAGGAGCGGACCCCCGGAGTTGCCCGGCTGCACGTCGCCGGCCAGCCGGTAGACGTCCTCGGGCGACGCATTCTTGCCATAGATGTCCGGGACCAGCACGGTGGCGATGTCCTGCACCGTGGCCGGTTTGGACTGGAAAGGCCCGCCGTGCGGATAGCCGGCAAAGGCCGCAGCGCTGCCGGACGGCAGGTCGGCAGCCAGCGCCAGGGGTTCCGAGCGCAGACCGTCAACGGCCACGACGGCGAGGTCGTGCTGGGAGTCAAAGTACACAACGCGCCCAGGCAGTGCACGGCCACCGGGCGTTTCCACCACTGGTTCGTCGACCCCGGCGACCACATGGGCGTTGGTCACCACGCGCCCGGGGGCGACCACGAAGCCTGTTCCGGTCTGGTTTTGGCCGCACTGGTAGGCGGTTCCGGCGATCTTGAGCACTGACGCGGCGGCCTTGTTCAGCGCCGGCGTGTCGGTGCTGGTGTCCGGAACGGCAACGGGCTGGCTCTGGCCGAAGCCGTCCAGCAGCGTGGGGATTCCCTCGCCGATCACGGCGGAACGCAGCTGCGCCATTGATGCCTTGACCGGCATCGGCGTCACGCCGTCGATGAACCTGATGACTTTGGATTCCGCGAGCTGCTGGGACACGAACGGCACACCCAGGGCCCCGATGCTGAACGCCAGCATCGACATCACAAGGGCGGACACCACCACGTTCACGCCCCCGCCCACGAGGCGGTCCGCCGCCCGCAGGGGGCTGAACGGGACCACGCTGCGGATTCGCCGCCCGATCATGGTGCCGAGGCCGTTGCCCACGATCATCAGAAGGACCGCCGTGGCGACGATCGCCGTCAGGCGCCAGCCGCTGTCCTCCACGAGGCCGCTGACGATGGGCACGGAGACGAAGGCGGCGACGGCGCCTGCCGCGAATCCCGCGATGCCTCCGAGCGTCACAAGGAAGCCGTTGCGAAGACCGTGGATCAGGTAGGACAAGAGCGCCACAACCAACAGCAGGTCCAAAATGGTCAAGCCAAACACCGGGGCTCCTCACAGACAGTTCAGCGACGATTCTACCGGTGTAAGCTGAACGTTTGCCGACCGGCCGCCAGCCTGCACAGGGATCTGCGCGGACTTCCCGAGCCGTTCGCTTTCGGCCCCTTCGGGCGTTTCCGTGCCAACTACGTCACAGAAGCTCCAAAATTCTGAAAGAATGGCTGAAGCGCCCCAGCCGACACAGCTAGTCAGGAGATTTCATGGATATCGAGGTATTGCGCCGCGCACCCCTTTTCGCCACGCTCGACGACGAGGCGTTCCGTCTGCTGACGGACGAACTTACCGAGGTGGACCTTTCACGCGGTGCCTCGGTATTCCGGGAAGGCGACCAGGGTGACCAGCTTTACTTCATCGTCTCCGGCAAGGTGAAGCTCGGCCGCACGTCGCCGGACGGCCGCGAATCACTGCTGGCCATCCTCGGCCCGGGCGAACTTTTCGGCGAAATGGCGCTGTTCGACCCCAGCCCGCGCACGGCCACGGCAACTGCCGTTTCCGAGACGCGTCTCGCCGGCCTGAAGAACGAGAGCCTCAACGCGCTGCTGCGCACCCGCCCCGAGGTCTCGGCCCAGCTGCTGCAGGCCTTGGCACGCCGCCTGCGCCGCACCAACGATTCCCTTTCCGACCTCGTCTTCTCCGACGTGCCGGGCCGTGTGGCCAAGGCGCTGCTGGATCTGGCCGACCGCTTCGGCCGCCCGGCGACCGACGGCGTCCTGGTCGCCCACGAACTGACGCAGGAGGAGCTCGCACAGCTGGTTGGCGCCTCCCGTGAAACGGTCAACAAGGCCCTCGCAGAATTCGTGCAGCGCGGCTGGCTGCGACTGGAAGCGCGCGCCGTCGTCATCCTTGACATGCAGCGCCTGCGCCAGCGTTCCCGCTAGGGATCCCCAGCAGCAACCACGAAGGCCGGCCCCGGAAACGGGACCGGCCTTCTGCCGTTAATCTTCTGCCGTTAATTCGCGGTGGCGGTTTCGGGCTGGTTGTCCGCGGGACATGTCCACTGGTGCGGATCGGGGCGGAGCATGTCCCCGGGCCGCACCCGGCATCAAGGGACATGTCCAGCCCCGGCTGCAACGACTGGACATAATGCCACTATGTCCACCTGTCAGGTCCACCGGAGGGCATGTCCCGGGCCGGCACGCAGCACGAAGGAACATGTCCAGTGCTCAGGAGCAGGGCGGGGCATGTCCCGGGAATCGCCCGGCTCCCCGCCCGGGCCAAGCCCTAACAGGCCGCCCGCATGGGGTCAGCCTTCCGTGGCGTCGGCGCTCCCCGGGCCTAGCGTTCCCGCTGCGGTTCGCCGGCGATCGTTTTGGCTGCTTCGACTTCAAGCATGAGCCGGCCGTCTTCCTCGACCAGCTTCGGCTGGTACACGTGGGCCTTGCGCTTGTAGCTGAGGTAGGCGATGCAGCCGTTGGCCTTGGCCATCTTCTCAAGCATGATCTCCGAGCCGGGGACCAGGAGTTCGCCCAGGGTCCGGCCGACGGTGTTCTCCTGCCCTACCTCGTCACCCAGCACGGTGCTGTCCCGCTCGCTCACGACTTTCCGGACGCACACCCAGCGGCCCCAGGCGCCCTTGCTGGCCAGCAGCGAGGGCTGCTGGTTCACTGGCACGGTGGCGGCAAAGTACCGGGTGTTGAACCGGCGGTGCGCGAAGTCGGGGCTCAGCCAGTTCACCAGGGGTTTGAGCAGGTCAGTGCGCAGCGAGAGCCCGCGCTTGGCGAGCAGGTCGGTGAAGGATTTCTCCTGCTCGGCCACGGCTTCGCGGGCGCGCATCCAGTCGGCGCTGGAGGTCAATTCCACCGTGGTGGACAGGTCAGGGCCGGCCAGCAGGATGCCGGTCTCCTCAAACAGTTCACGGATGGCGCCGACGACATGTCGGCGCGCCAGCCCGACGTCGGACGTCCCCATCTGCTCGGCCCAGTGCTGGGGTGAGGGTCCCAGCCAGCCGACGGCGTCGTCGTCGGTGGATTCCAGCGATCCGCCGGGGAAGGCGAGGACACCGAGCGGGGAGGACCCCGTCCGGTAGCCGAGCCAGGTCTCCAGGCCCGTGGGCGAATCCCGCAGCAGGATCACGGAGGAGGCCAAACGGGGCGCGCGGGGCGTCCGCTCACCGTGTTCAATCCAGCTGCGGGCTGCTCCCTCAAGATCCGGGGGCAGGACGAACAGGCGGCGTTCTAACTGAGGCAACGAAGTAACCGGTCTACTAGGCGAATTCAGCGATCAGTTCGACTTCGACAGGCGAGTCGAGCGGCAGAACGGATACGCCGACGGCGGAACGTGCGTGCTGGCCGGCGTCGCCGAGGACCTGGCCCAGCAGCTCCGAGGCGCCGTTGATGACACCGGGCTGGCCGGTGAAGGAAGGGTCGGAGGATACAAATCCGACAACCTTGACGATCCGCGTGATGCGGTCGAGGTCGCCGATCACACTCTTGACGGCGGCCAGGGCGTTGACGGCGCAGACGGCAGCGTAGGCCTTCGCGTCCTCCGGGGACACCGTGGATTCGTCGGAGGCGCCCGCCGAACCGGTGGAAACCTTTCCGGTGGCCTCGAGCTTGCCGTTGATGAACGGCAACTGCCCGGAGGTGTAGACGTGGTTGCCGGAAATCACGGCCGGAACATACGCCGCGACCGGAGCGGCGACGTCGGGGAGCGTCAGGCCCAGCTCCGCGAGGCGCTGTTCGACGGCGGACGACGCGCCCGCGCCGGCCGTGTGGCTCGCTGCGCCGGCCGTGTTTTCGGAGATGTTTTCCGCGCCCGCCGGCGTGGCCGGAACGGCTTCTGAGGGGGTGCTCATGGTTACTGCTTCTCCCGCTTCAGGTAGGCAACCAGGCCGTTTCCATCGGGTCCCGGAACAACCTGGACGAGCTCCCAGCCATCGTCACCCCACTGGTCCAGGATCTGCTTTGTCGCGTGAATAATGAGCGGAATCGTGGCGTACTCCCATTTGGTCATGACATAAAGCCTAGTCGTTGCCGGTAAAGTGGAAAACATGGCGACTGGCAAGAACCCTTTATTCGACACGGCCACCACCCTCGGAAAGATCTTTCTTTTCCTGGGCGTGAGCGCTATTTGCGGTGTCCTAGTGGCGGGCCTCCTGGTCCCCGCGGCGGCCGTCTCGGGCAGTGCGGCGAGCGGTTCGATCCAGTTTTTTGACACGCTCCCCGCTGAGCTGAAGGTCGATCCGCCGAGCCAGTCGACCACGATCCTGGCGTCCGACGGCAGCCCGATCGCGAACCTCTACGCGGAAAACCGCACCCGTGTTTCGCTGGACCAGATGTCACCGCACATCAAGGACGCGATCATCGCCATCGAGGACAGCCGCTTCTATGAGCACGGCGGTGTGGACACCACCGGCATCCTGCGCGCGCTCGTGAGCACCGCCCGCGGCAACAAGCAGGGCGCGTCCACGATCACGCAGCAGTACGTCAACAACGTCATCAACTCCTCGCTGGAGGCCGAAGGCAAGGGCGACGAGGTCCTGCTCAACGGCGTCAACAAGGGCGTCGGGGACAAGCTCCGTGAAATGAAGCTGGCCATCGCGCTGGAGAAGAAGTTCACCAAGGAGCAGATCCTCGAGGGCTACCTGAACATCGTGTTCTTCAACCGGGACGCCTACGGCATCGAGGCCGCGTCCAAGTTCTTCTTCAGCACCACGGCCAAGGACCTGACCCTGCCGCAGGCGGCCCTGCTGGCCGGCGTCGTGAACAGCCCCTCCTACTACGACCCGATCACCAATCCGGAGAACGCCAAGGTCCGTCGCGACCTCGTGCTCCACGCGATGCTGACGCAGGGCAAGATCAAGCAGGCCGACTACGATGCCGCGGTGGCGACGCCGGTGCAGACCAAGGTCACCCAGCCCCGCCAGGGCTGTGCGTATTCGCAGACGGCGCCGTACTTCTGCGACTACGTGCTCCACCTGCTCCTGAACAATCCGGCGTACGGGGCCGACGCTGCCGAGCGTGAGCGGAAGATCTTCCGCGGCGGCCTGACCATCAAGACCACGCTGGACCCGAAGGCCCAGTCCGTGGCCCAGGCCCAGGTGGACGGATCGGCCGGCGCGAACCCGGACAAGTGGGGCGCCTCGCTGGTGTCCGTGCAGCCTGGTTCGGGCAAGATCGTCTCCATGGCCCAGAACACCGTCTGGTTCCCGGCCGACGGCAAGTTCGACCAGACCCAGAACTTCAACGTGGACGTGCAGGACGCCAAGGGCAATGACCTCAACGGTCTCGGCGGCTTCCAGCCCGGGTCCACGATGAAGCCGTTCACGTTCGCGGAGTGGCTCAACGAGGGCAAGTCGATGAGCACCCAGCTCAACGGCGCCGTGCGCCGATACCCGCCCGGCTTCCCGTGGAAGAACACCTGCCCCACACCGACGACCGACTCGTACGACGACACGGCCGGCACCCACGACCTGCAGAACGCGGACGAGAACCATTACAAGTACATGTCGGTCCTTGACGGCCTGGCGAACTCCATCAACACCATCACGTTCGCCTCTGCCGCCCAGGTGGACCTCTGCGGGATCCAGAAGATCGTGGATGCCGTCGGTATCCACGAAGGCCTGCCGAGCCCGAACGGCGACGATCCCAACCCCAAGGTTCCGATGACCCGGTTGAGCAGCCTGATCGGCGCCCGCCAGACGGCGCCGCTGACCATGGCCAGCGCATTCGCCACCTTCGCCAACAACGGCAAGTACTGCGAACCGATGGCCATCGAGTCGGTGACGGACGCGACCGGCGCGCAGCTGCCGGCCCAGTCACCCAACTGCCGGGACGCGATCAAGCCCGAGGTGGCCCACGGCGTCGCGTACGCCATGCAGGAAGTGCTCAACCGCGGCTCGGGCTCGCTGATCCAGCCCCGGATTTCGACCCGGACCACGTTCCCCATCGCGGCGAAGACCGGCACCAACGACAACAACAGCTCCACCTGGGTGGCGGGCTACACCAGCGGCCTGGCAACGGCCACGTGGTTTGGCGATCCCCTGGGCAACCAGCAGCGCGCCGGGCAGAACGTCACGATCAACGGCAACTTCTACAAGGGCATCGACGGTTACATGATCGCCGGGCCGCAGTTCTCGAACTACATGGCCCAGGTGGCACCGGCCTACGGCACCGATCCGTTCCCGGCCCCGCCGTCGGACATGCTGTACTCCCCGGCCCCGGTCCCGGACCCGATCTCAACGCCGCGGACCTCCATTCCGACCGCCAAGAGCACCGAGCCGGCCACACAACCGTCCGCCGACCCGACTCCGGCACCTACGAAGTCCTCCGGCAAGAAGTAGCCGATGACCCTGGGCAATGACCTGGCGAGCCGCGTTCGAAGCATCGGACGCGGCTTTGCCGTGACCGCCGCGATCGGGACGGCGGCGGGGGCGGCCGCTACCGGCTACGGGCTGTGGGAGAAGAACCAGTTTGTGATCAGGGAGGAAACCCTCCCCATCCTGCCGGCCGGGTTCGGCCCGTTCCGGATACTGCACCTGTCCGATATCCACTTCGTTCCGGGCCAGCACCGGAAGGCGCAGTGGCTGTCCTCCCTGGCGCAGTTACGGCCGGACCTCGTGGTGAACACGGGCGACAACCTCAGCCATGCCAAGGGCGTGGACCCCCTCGTAGCGGCCCTGCGGCCCCTGCTGGAATTTCCCGGCGTGTTTGTCCCCGGCTCGAACGACTACTTCGGCCCGAGCCTGAAGAACCCGGCGTCATATTTGCTCGGGCCCTCGGGCGAGCGCAAGCACCCGGAAAGGCTCGACTGGCCCCGGCTGCGTGCCGAGTTCGGCATGTCCGGCTGGGTGGACCTGACCAACCGCTGCCAGTCGGTCGTGCTCAAGGGCATGCGCTTCGATTTCTCCGGCGTCGACGATCCGCACCTGCGCCTCGAACGGTACGCGGGCTGGCCGCGCGGGACCAAGGGCCGGGACGCCGACCCGCACCTGCGCATCGCCGTCGCGCACGCACCCTACCAGCGCGTCCTCGACCACTTCACCGAAGCCGGCGCCCACCTCCTCCTGGCCGGCCACACCCACGGCGGCCAGATCTGCGTCCCGGGCTACGGGGCCCTGGTCACCAACTGCGACCTGCCCACCTGGCGGGCCCGGGGGCTGCACACCTGGGAGAGCAACGGGAGGACGACGCCGGTAAACGTCTCGGGCGGCATCGGCACGTCCCGCTTCGCCCCTGTCCGCATTGCCTGCCGGCCCGAAGCCGTTCTGCTCACGCTGACCTCCCGCGCCTAGGCCTGGCCGCGGCCAGTGCTGCCCGCCCTCCGGCCTGGCCGGTGGACATGCCCTCCCCTGGCGCCCGAGCCCACGGGACATGCCCTCCCCTGGTCGCGGGCACTGGGCATAGGCCCACAATGCCCACCCGCTGCGGCCACCACCGGACATGTCCCACCGGGCCCGGCACCACCGGACATGTCCCACGGCCACCCGCCGCCCGCACCTATTGCGGATCGCAATGACTGGGCGAGATGCTGGGAGCGCTGAACAACGTGTGAATCCGGTCACCCGATGGCCTAGGGTAGTTGCTACAGGAAACTACATTCAACGGTGCGATCTATGCACGGGCGTCTTAAGAAGCAGGCATGGCCAAGCAGAGCTCATTCTTCACCTCCATCAGCCGTCTCTACCCGCACGTCAGGCCAATCCTGCCCCGGCTGGTCATGGGCCTGCTCTGCGCGCTGCTGGCCAGCGTCATGGCACTGGCCATCCCGCAGGTGCTGCGCGTGCTGGTCAACGAGTCCCTGACCCCCGGCGGCAGCGCGGAAGCCGTCTGGACTGCCTCGCTCCTCATCCTGGTCCTGGGCATCGCCGAGGCGGGCCTCGTGGCCCTGCGCCGGCAGTTCGTCATCAATCCCGCCACCACCGTCGAGACCCGGATGCGGGTCTCGCTCTACGGGCATCTGCAGGACCTCACAGTTTCCTTCCATGACCGCTGGGGCTCCGGTCAGCTGCTGTCCCGGGCCATGACGGACCTGAACTTCCTGCGCCGCTGGATGGCCTTCGGCGCCATCATGCTGGTGGTCACGACGCTCACCGTGGTGATCGGCGTCGCGGTGATGTTTGCCATGAGCTGGCAGCTGGCCCTGATCTTCCTGGCCGCCGCCGTGCCGATCATGATCTACGGATTCCGCTTCCGCACCCGCTTCAGCAAGGTGGCCCGGCGCAGCCAGGACCAGGCCGGGGACCTCGCCACCACGGTCGAGGAATCCGTGCACGGCATCCGCGTCCTGAAGGCCTTCGGCCGCAGCCGGGAGGCCCTGGAGAACTTCAACGAACAGGCCGAGGAACTCCGGCAGACCGAGATCGCCAAGGCCAAACACCTGGCCACGTTCAGCCTGGTGGTGACGCTCCTGCCCGAACTCGCGCTCGGCGCCGGCCTCGTCGTCGGCATCCTGCTGGCCTCCACGGACCAGCTCTCCATCGGGTCCCTGGTGGCCTTCTTCGCCACCGCCGCCGTGGTCGCCGCGCCAGTCGAGTTCTGCGGCATGCTGCTGGCGATGGCCCTCACCGCGAAGTCCGCGGTGGACCGGCACTTCGAGGTCATGGACGCGCAGAACACGATCACCAGCCCGGACCAGCCCCGCCGCCCGGCCGGCCTCAAGGGTGCCCTCAGCTTCCGCAATGCCTCGTTCGCGTTCGAGGACGCCCCGGACAAGCCGATCCTCAAGAACATCACCCTGGACATCCGCCCCGGCGAAACCATGGCCCTCGTGGGCATCACGGGCGGCGGCAAGAGCGCCCTGCTCCAGCTGGTCCCCCGCCTCTACGACGTCACCGGCGGTGCCATCACCATCGACGGAGTGGACCTGCGCGAGTTCGCGGTGGAGGACCTGCGCACCGTGGTCTCCGTGGCGTTCGAGGACACCACGCTGTTCTCCAGCTCCGTCCGGGACAACGTCCTGCTCGGCGCGCCCGACGCCGGATCGGCGAAGGGCCGCGACGCGGCCCTGGAGGAAGCCCTCGACGTCGCCCAGGCCCACTTCGCCTATTCCCTGCCGGACGGGGTCGATACCCTGATCGGAGAGGAGGGCCTCAGCCTCTCCGGCGGCCAGCGCCAGCGCATCGCCCTGGCCCGGGCCATCGCCGCGAAACCGGCCGTGCTGGTCCTGGACGACCCGCTCTCGGCGCTGGATGTGAACACCGAGGTCCTCGTCGAGGCCCGGCTGCGCAAGGTCCTCGCGGACACCACCACGCTGATCGTGGCCCACAGGCCTTCCACGGTGGCGCTGGCCGACCGGGTGGCCCTGCTCGAGGACGGCCGGATCGCCGCCGTCGGAACCCATGCGGAACTGCTCGCCAAGAACAGCCATTACCGCTACGTGATCGCCAGCCTGGACCCGGAACCGCGGGACCTGGATTCAGAATTGTCCGCCCTCGAGGACCAGTCCGAGGAGATTTCCCGATGAGCAGCGCAACGTTCGGCACCGCCAATGAGGACAACGCGCACCTCAGCAGGAACGAAAGCAAGGCCGTCCGGCGACGCTCCCTGACCCTCCTGGGCTCCCTGATCCGCCCCGTCCGGGCCCGGTTCTGGCTGACGATCGGCGCCGTCGTGCTGTCCCAGGCCGCCCGCGTGGCCGGGCCGGCCCTGATCGCCTTCGGCATCGACCACGCCCTGCCCGCCGTGCGCGCCGGCGACAACCTGCCCCTGGTGCTGACCGGCGCCGCCTACCTTGCCGCGGCCGTCGTGGCCGCCGGCCTGACCGCCCTGTACGTGACCTCGACGGCGCGGCTCAGCCAGGCGATGCTGCTGGACCTCCGCGTCCGGGTCTTCCGCCACACGCAGCGGCTTAGCCTGGAATTCCACGAGAAATACACCTCGGGGCGCATCATCGCCCGGCAGACCTCGGACCTGGAGGCCCTGCGCGAACTCCTGGATTCCGGCGTGAGCTCGCTGGCCTCGGGAATGCTGTTCATGGCGTTTACCGCCGTGACGGTGTTCGCCCTGGACTGGCGCAGCGGCGTGCTGGTGCTGGCCGCCGGCGTGCCGATGTATTTCCTGGCCCGCTGGTACCAGAAGCACTCCCAGATCGCCTTCCGCGAATCCCGGGTGGTCTCGGCCCGGCTGATCGTGCACTTCGTGGAGACCATGACCGGGATCCGCGCCGTGAAGGCCTTCCGAAAGGAACGCGAGAATGCCGCGGGCTACTCCGAACTGTCGGAGGACTACCGCCGCGCGACCGTCCGCTCCATCAACCTCAACGGCATCTTCCAGCCGGGGCTGGTGCTGATCGGGAACGTGTGCGTGGCCCTCGTGCTGCTCACCGGCGGCTTCCGGGTCCTCAGCGGCGACCTGGAGGTCGGCGTGCTCCTGGCCCTGATCCTGTCCGCCAAGCGCTTCTTCCAGCCGGTGGACCAGATGGCCATGTTCTACAACTCCTTCCAAAGCGCCCAGGCGGCCCTGGAAAAGGTCTCGGGCCTGCTCGAGGAGGTCCCCACTGTCAGACCGCCGAAAACACCCGCGGCCCTGTACGACGCGCGGGGCAGCATCGATTTCAACGGCGTCGAATTCCGCTACGGCGACGGCCCGGTGGTCATCCCGAGGCTGGACCTGCACATCCCCGCCGGGCAGACGGTCGCGCTCGTCGGGCAGACCGGCGCCGGCAAATCCACCCTCGCGAAGCTGATTGCCCGCTTCTACGACGTCTCCGCCGGGTCGCTGACCCTCGACGGCGTGGACCTGCGCCAGCTCAGCACCGAGGACCTGCGCCGGAACGTCGTCATGGTCACCCAGGAGGCCTTCCTGTTCAGCGGCTCCGTGGCGGACAACATCGCCCTGGGCCGGCCCGAAGCCTCGCGTGCGGAGATCGAGGACGCGGCCCGGGCGGTGGGGGCGCACGCCTTCATCATGGAACTGCCGGACGGCTACGACACCGACGTCAACAAGCGCGGCGGCCGCGTCTCCGCCGGGCAGCGCCAGCTGATCAGCTTCGCCCGCGCGTTTCTGGCCCGCCCGGCCGTGCTGATCCTGGACGAGGCAACGTCCTCGCTGGACATCCCGTCGGAGCGCATGGTCCAGCAGGGCCTCGCGGGGCTCCTGCGCGGGACACGGGAGGCCGGCACCCGGGAGGCCGGCCAGCGGCCGTCCGGTGGACAGGCGGGCGGCGGACAGCCCGTTGCAGACTCGGCCCCCGGCCCGGACTCGGCCCCCGGTCCCGGGCGGACAGCGCTGATCATTGCCCACCGGCTCTCCACCGTGGAGACGGCGGACCGGGTGCTGGTGGTGCACGACGGACGGGTCGTGGAGGACGGCACCCCGGAGCAGCTGATCGGCGACGGCGGCGCCTTCGCCCGGCTCCACGGCGCCTGGAAAGACTCGCTGGTCTGAACAGCGCCTGCCGGGACCGGTCGGCGTCCGGGCCGGGACGACGGCGGGACACGTCCCGGCCGGCGCCCGATTTCACATCCGGGGCCATGATCGGATACTCTTGTGAAGTTGCTTTTGAAGCAACGGATCGGGATGTGGCGCAGCTTGGTAGCGCGCGTCGTTCGGGACGACGAGGTCGCAGGTTCAAATCCTGTCATCCCGACCAAACACAAAGAGGGCCCTCCACACGGAGGGTCCTCTTTTGTATGTCCGGTGGTAGGTCCGGCACGATTTCATGACACCGGCACCGGCGATCGTCCCGGCCCAGGGCCCGGCCCCTGCCCCCCGGACACAACGCAGCCCCGGGAGGAAATCTCCCGGGGCTGCGCCGGATATCCGTGCCGCAGGCAGCCGGCCGTTGCTGCGCCGGGCCTGCCGTGTCGGGCTTGTTACATCGGGCTTGTTACATCGGGTCGGGCCAGTTGCCGACGTTCAGCGAGTGGGTCATGGGGTCGGGCCAGTTGCCCACCGCCTGGGCGGTGCGCATGGGATCGGGCCAGTTGCCGACGGCGGCAACGTCTGAGACATCGGTAAGTGAAGCAGCGGACAGCACGGCCGGGGCCGCGGCGGAGAATGCCAGTGCGCCCGCCAAAACGGCGCCGGCTGCAATCTTCTTCAACATAAGTTTCCTCAATATGGGTTGGGGTTCCTTAACCAAGTCAGCACTACCCTTGTTGACACACATTGTAAAATGGTTTCTACAGAGACTGTCAAGCATTTAGTACAAAGAATGTCCGGAATTAGGAGGTATCCGTGGGGAACGGATTTGGGGAGAAGCTCCGCGCGGAACGGCTCGAACGGGGCCTGACGCAGGCGGAGTTGGGCCGTGACCTGTACTCCCCCAGCTACATTTCTCTGCTGGAAACCGGACGCCGCGAGCCGACCGCCGATGTCATCGAGGAGCTTGCCCGCCGGCTTGAACTGGCCCCCAAGGCGCTCGAGGCCTGGAGCCAGCCGGTGTCCGTCAGCGACGCCGAATACGTGCTCGCGGGATTGTATGCCCGGCAGGCCTGGGACCTCCGGGACTACCCCGTGGCCGCCACCCACGCCGCCGCCGCCGCCAAGATCGCCCTGGAGGCCAAGAACACCAGCGCGTGGTGGAACATGACCTATATGCAGGCCGAGTGCCTGATCAAGCAGGGGCTCTGGCAGGAGTGCAAGGACGTGGTCCAGAATCTCCTGGAGCACCCGATGGCCGCGGAGTCTGCCGGTCTCGGCGTCCGGGCCCAGCAGATGCTCGCCGCAGCCTCGCAGGGCCAGGGGCAGCTGACCGCCGCCGTCGAGCATGCGCAGGAAGCGGTGCGGCTCTGCGCACAGCTGCCCAAAGGCTCCACCATGATCATCGGCGCCCTCCGCGCCCTGATTGGCGCCCTGGCCGAGAGCGGCCGGCTCGATGAGGCCTGGGAGTACTGCCAGGCCATGAACGACCAGATGGACGACCACTCGATGTCCCAGCTCGCCGGCGAGGTGGCCTGGGTGATCGGCAACGTGGCCTTCATGCGCCACGACTATCCCGAGGGGATCAAGTACCACGAGCGGGCCGGCCGGCTGCTCTCCCCGGCCAACGACATCGACCTGTGGGCCCGGTTCAACAAGGCCTCCGCCGCCGTCCGCCTGTCCTCGGGAATCGTCGAACCCGAGACGCTCTCATCGATCGAGCGCGCCGAACTGGCCCTGTCGATTGTCGGCGGCAACAAGACCGACCAGCTGGAGGTCGCCTTCATCCGGGCCCGCTGGCTCTACCTCACGGGCGACATCGTGGCCGCCGTCCAGAAGCTGCGCGAGATCCATGCCGAGCGGGAGGCTCTGGCCCGGCACACGGCCGGCGAGGTCTCCCTGCTGCTGGGTAAGGCGCTCAAGGCTGCCGGGGAGGCCGCGGAGGCGCTGGTGTACCTTGAGGAAGCCCAGAAGGAGTTCAGCGCGGCGGGCGCCTCGGACCGGGTCCAGCAGGCGCTGGACGCCGTGCTCGAGATCAAGCTCGCCCAGCGCCGGGCCGAGGCCGCTTCCGCGGAAGCCTAGCCCCGGCCGGACCGGGCTGGGCGAACGGCCCGGCTAGGCGAACGTCCGGCCGGTGAGCTTCTCGTAGGCCTCCACGTAGCGGCTGCGGGTGCGCGCCACAACGTCGGCCGGAAGGACGGGCGGGGGCGTGTCCGAGGCCTTGTCCCAGCCCGACTCCGGCGAGGTCAGCCAGTCGCGCACATACTGCTTGTCATAGGACGGCTGCGCCTGGCCGGGCCGGTACGTGGCCGCATCCCAAAACCGTGAGGAATCCG
This sequence comes from Arthrobacter sp. 10N44_2, assembly GCF_056394385.1. NCBI lineage: Bacteria > Bacillati > Actinomycetota > Actinomycetes > Micrococcales > Micrococcaceae > Arthrobacter > Arthrobacter sp. 10N44_2. The sequence continues at coordinate 180,081 of NZ_JBFTHT010000007.1, forward strand.
GGGTCAGCACCTCGTCGCCGAGCGTGATGACGCCGGTCGCCGCGTCGAGGCCGAACTCCACCTTGGTGTCCGCCAGGATGATGCCGCGGCCGCGCGCGATTTCCTCGGCCTTGGTATAGATCTCCAGGGTCAGCCTGCTCAGGTCCGCCGCGACGTCCGCACCCACGAGGCCGACGACGGCGTCATAAGTGATGTTCTCGTCGTGCTCGCCCACCTCGGCCTTGGCCGACGGCGTGAAGATCGCCTCCTGCAGCCGTGACCCGTCAACCAGGCCGGCGGGCAGCGGGATGCTGCACACTGTGCCCGACGCGCGGTACTCCGCGAGCCCGGTGCCGGTGAGGTAGCCGCGCGCGATGCATTCGACCGGGAACATGTCCAGCTTCTTGCAGATCATTGCCCGGCCCTCGACGGCGGCGGGGACACCGTCGTCGGCCGTGGAGGCGAGGACGTGGTGCGCGACGCCGAGCTGGTCGAACCACCACAGGCTCAGCTGGGTCAGGATGCGGCCCTTGTCCGGGATCTCGCTGGCCAGTACGTGGTCGAACGCACTGATCCGGTCGCTGGCCACCACTAGGACACAATCCTGGCCGAAGCGTTCCGCGACGGCCGGATCCGCGGGGACGTAGAGGTCGCGGACCTTGCCGGAGTAGACGTGCCGCCAGCCGGGCAGGTCCTGCGTGGCGGTGTCGAGCCCGCCCTTGGGCGGGGTCTCAGGCGTGGTCTCAGGCGGGGTCTCAGGCGTGGTCTCGGGCTGGGTGCCGGGCGTCGGCGCTGCGGATTCGGTCACGTTCATGCCTTCGCTTTCGACGCGGCCGCGGTTCCCGGCCCGGCTACCCGGATCTGGCCGCGGGCGGCCTTGCCGCCGATGTCGGTGCGGAACTGGCTGCCGTCCAGCTGGACGAGCTCGACGCCGTCGTACGCCCGCTCCCGGGCCTCCACGAGGTCCGTGCCCAGCGCCACCACGGCCAGGACGCGGCCGCCGGCGGAGACGACCTTGCCTTCGCCGTCGAGCTTGGTCCCGGCGTGGATCACGTGGACGCCGTCCAGGGCGTCGACCTTCTTCAGGCCCCGGATGCGGTCGCCCGTCCGCGGGGTGTCGGGGTAGTTTTCGGCGGCCACGACGACGGCGACGGCCGTGTCCTTGGACCAGCGCAGCGGCTGCACCTTGTCCAGCTCGCCCTTGGCCGCTGCCATGAGCAGCCCGCCGAGGGGCGTCTTGAGCCGGGCGAGGACGGCCTGGGTTTCGGGATCGCCGAACCGGACGTTGAATTCGATGACCCGCGTGCCGCGCGAGGTCAGGGCGAGGCCGACGAAGAGGACGCCGACAAACGGGGTGCCGCGGTGCGCCATCTGGTTGACCGTGGGCTGGGCGACGCGGTCGATCACTTCCTGCACGAGGCCTTCGGGGGCCCACTCCAGCGGTGTGTACGCGCCCATGCCGCCGGTGTTGGGGCCCTCGTCGTTGTCGAAGATGCGCTTGAAGTCCTGCGCCGGGGACAGGGCCACGGTGTTGGTGCCGTCGCAAAGGACGAACACGGAGACCTCGGGTCCGTCCAGGAACTCCTCGATCACCACGGTGCCGCCCGCGTCGAAGCAGGTCTGGGCATGCGCGAGGGCCTCGTCCCGGTTGGAGGTGACCACGACGCCCTTGCCGGCCGCGAGCCCGTCGTCCTTGACGACGTACGGGGCGCCGAAGGTATCGAGGGCGTCGGCGGCTTCCCCGGCGTTGGAGGCAACGCGGGCCATTGCGGTGGGCACGCCGGCCTCGGCCATGACTTCCTTGGCGAATGCCTTGGACGCTTCCAGCTGGGCCGCGGCCTTGCTGGGGCCGAAGACCGGGACGCCGGCGGCGCGGACGGCGTCGGACACGCCGGCGGCGAGGGGCGCCTCCGGACCGACCACCACCAGGTCAACGGTGAGCTTGAGGGCCAACGCCGCGACGGCGTCGGGATCGTTCGCGTCGATCGCATATGTGGGGACCAGCGCGCTGATGCCGGCGTTGCCCGGGGCCGCGTGGACCTCGGAAACGTTCGGGTCTGCAAGCAAGGATCGGACAATGGCGTGTTCGCGGCCGCCGGGGCCGATGACAAGTACCTTCACAGTCTCCAAGGGTACGTGGTGCACCCCGCAGGCTCCTAAGCTGTGTCGGCCGCCGGACATGCTCAATTTTCGCGGCGGCGCCTCGCGGGCGCCGGGCAATCCTGAGCGCGGCGCCCCCGGCGCAGGGCGGCAATCCTGAGTCCGGCAGTCCCGGGCACCAGGCAATCCTGAGCTCAGCAGCGCCGGGGACCGGGGGCAACCCGCGGGACATGCCCAGTCCCGGCCGCGGCCACTGGGCATAATGCCACCATGCCCATGCCTGGCTCCCGAGGCTGGACATGTCCCGTGGTGCCGGAGAGCATGTCCCTGCCGGGGTGCCAAGGCTGGACATGTCCTACTGGGTCCGGGGAGCATGTTGCACGCGCCAAGTTACGGCCGGACATGTCCCCGGCCGCCTGTCACAGACCCAGGCACCAGCCGCGGGACTGCATCTGAGTCCGCAGCGCGGCTCCGACGGGCGCCGGGCAATCCGGGGGACATGTCCTGCCCCGGCCGCGGCCAATGGGCACAATGCCACCATGCCCACGCCCGGGTCCCAAGACTGGACATGTCCCGTGGTACCGGAAAACATGCCCACGCCCGGGTCCCAAGACTGGACATGTCCCGGGACCGCGGGCATGCCCACGCCAGGGTCCGGCAGGAGGGCATGCGCACCCGCCGTAACCAGGCCCGGCGCCGGACAATCCGCGGGGCGCGCGGCTACGAATGGCATGTATGAACAAACCCAGCATGAAGCCCAGCAAGCGGTCCCGCGGCGCCACAGCCCTGGCCGCGGTGGCCGGAGTGGCTGCGGCCGCCGTCGTCCTGTCCGTCGCGGAACTGATCGGGGCGTTCTTCACCACACGGGCGACGCCCCTGATTGCGCTGGGATCGACGTTCATCGACTTCACGCCGCTGTGGATGAAGAACTTCGCCGTCGAAACGTTCGGCACCAACGACAAGGCCGCGCTGTTCGTCGGCATGGCGGTCACGATCCTGCTCCTGGCGTGCGTGCTCGGCATCGTGGCGTACCGGAAATGGGCCCTGGGGGTGGCAGGGGTGGTGCTGATGGGCGCCGTGATCGTCGGCAGCGTGGTGACTCGGGCCAGCGTCAAGCCGATCGATGCCATTCCCTCCCTGATCGGCACCGTCGCCGGGCTGGTGGTGCTGCGGCTCCTGATCACCCGGCTGTGGCGGATGCAGGAATGGCCGGACCGGGCCGCGGACGTCGCCGCGAAGGAACCCGAGCGTCCGGCAACCACGCGGCGCGGGTTCTTCGCCGCCGCCGGCATCACCGCGGCCGCCTCGGCCGTCGCCGCCACCGGCGGACGCCTGCTGAGCGCGGCCCGCAGCAACGTGGCCGCGGCCCGCGAGTCGCTGCAGCTGCCCGCGCCCGCCAAGGCCGCCGCCGCGGTCCCGGCCGGGGTCCAGTCCAAGGCGCCCGGCGTCACGCCGTGGCTGACCCCGAACAAGGACTTCTACCGGATCGACACGGCGCTGAGCGTGCCGGAGATCAACGTCCAGGACTGGGAACTGCGCATCCACGGCCTCGTGGAACAGGAGGTCCGGCTTACCTTCCAGGACCTGCTCGACGCCCAGCTCATCGAATCCCATGTGTCCCTGACCTGCGTGTCCAACCCGGTCGGCGGCAACCTGGCCGGCAACGCCAAATGGCTGGGCATGCCCATCCGCGACGCCCTGAAGCTCGCCCGCCCCACGCAGGGCGCGGACATGGTGCTCTCCACCTCGGCTGACGGCTTCAGCGCCTCGACGCCCCTGGAAGTCCTCCAGGACGACCGCGACGCGATGCTGGCGATCGGCATGAACGGCGAGGCGCTCCCGCTCGAGCACGGCTACCCGGTGCGGATGGTGGTTCCCGGCCTGTACGGCTTCGTCTCCGCCACCAAGTGGGTGGTGGACCTGGAGGTGACCCGGTTCGCGGACAGCAAGGCGTACTGGACCCAGCGCGGCTGGTCCGAACGCGGCCCGATCAAGACCATGGCGCGGGTCGAGGTGCCCAAGTCCTTCGCCAAGGTCCCCGCCGGAAAGATCGCCATCGGCGGCACCGCGTGGGCCCAGACCCGCGGGATCACCAAGGTCGAGGTGCAGATCGACAGCGGGCCCTGGACCGAGGCGGTACTCTCCGACGAGGCCTCCCTCATCACGTGGCGGCAGTGGTCCCTGGACTGGGATGCCACGCCGGGCCCGCACTACATCAAGGTACGCGCCACGGACGGCAAGGGCGAGGTCCAGACGGACAAGCGGGCGGATCCGGTTCCGGACGGCGCCTCCGGCTGGCAGTCGGTGATGGTGACCGTGGAATAACCGGGGTATCAGCACCGGGCACCATAGACTTGCAGCATGGCTTTGAACCCGCATGCAACATTCACAGTCGACTCCGCCGTCGAACTGGCAGTCATCGAACGCAGCGGCTTCGTGGAGTCCCGCCACATCGGCTCGGCCGTGGTGCTGGCCGCGGACGGGACGGCAGTGATCGAGCTCGGCGATGTGAACGCCCCGATCCTTGCCCGGTCCACGCTCAAACCGTTGCAGGCCCTGGCCTCGATGCAGTCCGGCGTACCCCTGCGGGGCGCCCAGGTGGCCATCGCGTGCGGCAGCCACGTCGGATCCCTGGATCACATGGACGTGGTCGAGGGCATGCTCAAGGCGGCCGGGGCCAAGGAAGACCAGCTGCAGTGCCCGGCCGACTGGCCCCAGGATGAGACCGCCCGGAACTGGCTCGTCCAGACCGAGCGGGGCAAGTCCCGGCTGGCCTTCAACTGTTCGGGCAAACACGCCGCGTTCCTTTGGGCGTGCACGGAGAACGGCTGGGACAAGAACAGCTACCTCGAACCCAACCACCCGCTGCAGCAGCGCATCCGCTCCGTGATCGAGGAGTACTGCGGCGAACGCATCACCCACCTGGGCATCGACGGCTGCGGCGCGCCGGTTGCCGCCGTCTCCCTGATCGGCCTGGCCCGGGCCTACTCGAAGCTGGCCAAGGCCCCGGGCGACAAGAACTCGAACGCGCGGGCAGCCACCATTGCCACGTCCATGCTGGACTACCCGTGGGCCGTCCAGGGGCGCGGGCAGGCCAACACGATCGTCATGGACGAACTCGGCATCCTGGCCAAGATCGGCGCCGAGGGCGTCCTGGTCATGGCCACCCGCCAGGGCGTCTCGGTTGCCATCAAGATGCTCGACGGCAACATCCGGGCCACCACACTGGTCGGGCTGACGCTCCTCGCGGCCTCCGGCGCCGTCGAAATCCCTGAAGTGTCCAGCGTCCTGGACAAGGTGGTGGACCCGGTACTGGGCGGGGGACGCCCGGTAGGCAAGATCCGGCTCGGGCGGGCCGTCGCGGCACTGCTGGACTAGGAGACTCGGGAAAGTGGCTGTATCGCGCCGTCGAATCGCCGTGGACGAGGGCCGCGCGGCCCTCGCCGCGTGGCAGGAAGCCACCGCGCCCGCTCCGGGCCCGAACGTGCCGGCCGGGGTCCCGGGCTCTGGAGGACCCGGCGCCGTCCCGCGCACCACGATCGCGACGGCGGTGCGATACTGCCTGGAAGAAGTCACCGCGCGGGCGCCCGGGAACTCCGTGGAGGTGCGCGTCCCGCCGTTCGGCGTCACCCAGTGTGTGGAGGGCCCGCGGCACACGCGCGGCACCCCGCCAAACGTCATCGAGTGCGACGCCGACACCTGGCTGGCGATGGTCAGCGGACGATTGAGCTGGGCCGACGCCGTCGCCGCCGGCCGTGTTGCCGCCTCGGGACTGCGCGCGGACCTGTCCGCCCTCCTGCCCCTCTAGGCCCCCCGGCGGCGTCCCTCAGGACCCACCAGCCGGGGCCCGCGCCCGCAGCCGTGCCCCCAGCCGCGCCTCAGCCGCGCCCGATGAACGGCATGCCCGCAGCTGTCACCACGAGGGATCCCACGTTGGCCGACGCCGGCATCCCGGCCATCAGCAGCACGGCCCGGGCGGCGTCCTGCACCGCAAAGGTCGGCTCGGCCCGCAGGCTGCCGTCTGCCTGGGCGGTCCCGGAACCGACGCCGATCTCCTCCATGAGCTCCGTCGCCGCGTTTCCGATATCGATTTGTCCGCAGCTGATGCCGAAGCCCCGGCCGTCCAGGTCAATGCTTTTAGTCAGCCCGGTGATGGCGTGCTTGGTCACCGTGTAGGCCACCGTCCGCGGCCGGGGCGAATGCGCCGCGACCGAACCGTTGTTGATGATCCGTCCGCCCTGGGGCGACTGGGCCTTCATGGCCCGGACGGCGGCACCGGCGCAAAGGAGGGACCCCGTGAGGTTCACGGCGACGGTCGCGTCCCAGTCCTCCACGGTGATCTCGTCCACCGCGGCGGCGGGGCCGAACACGCCGGCGTTGTTGAAGAGCACGTCCACGCGCTCCCACTGCCCCAGCGCGGCGGCGAAAAGCCGTTCGACGTCGGCGGGGACGGTGACATCACACGGGACCGCAAGCGCCTGGCGGTGGCCGGCCGCGGTCTCGCGGAGCGGTTCTTCCCGCCGCCCCGCCAGGACCACCCGGTAGCCCTCGGCCAGCATGAGCCTGGCCACTGCGCGGCCGATGCCGGAACCGGCTCCGGTGACAACGGCGACCCTTCCCGGGGTGTGGTGCTGGCTCATGAGGTCCTCCTCGACGGTTAGGCGCTGCCCGGCCAGCGTACCGCCGAGACGGCACATCACGGCAGTGTTTCGCGCCCGGAACGCCGCGAACTGTCTCTTCGGGGGCGGAGGCTGGCGGCTGGCGGCGCTTCAGCCCGACTGCGGGGCGGACGGCCGCGCGGCAGCCGCCTAGCGGGAGTCGTCGCCGCGGTCCCGGGCCTGCCGGCCCGTGCGGTAGCCGGACCAGAACGCCAGCAGGAGCAACCCGATGCTGATCAGCGCGACCCCTGCCCAGATCCACGGGCCCATGACCATGAGCCCCTGCAGCACGACGGGCCCCCTGGCCACAGGAGCATACGCTACCCAGCCAAAGTCCTCCTGCGTCACCGGCTGGGCAACAAGGGCCAGCCCGGCGAGCAGCATGGCCGCGGCAGTGAGCGGCACCGCCACACGGCCCAGCAGATTCTTCCGGGCACGGCCGGTGTTCCGATTCCCCCGCTGCTCCATGGCCATACTGTAACCGTTCGGCGCGGCGAACCGGCTGGGGAAACGGCCCACTCGATGATCAGGTCAGGTACGGGCCTGCGCCCTCTTGCCCGCCAGCGAGCCCCCCAGGGTGGAGTTTGAGCGCCCGGCACCGCCGCGCCGCCCCCTGATCACCCGGGCGGACGATCCGGGCACGGCGGCCCGGCCATCGGCGCTGCGGTCCCTGATCAGGCCGGTTCCGGCGATTTCCCTTGCCTGGGCGACGCCGGCAACGGCGGCTTTCTTGGTGGGAAACGTCACTGAGACTGCCATCAGTTGCCCTGCCCCGTCCATCATCCGAATGCGGTAGCCGCCCTCGGGCGCGTCCACGAGCTCAAAATATCCCGCCATTTGCAACACTCCTAGTTCCCTCGTATCCCCCGCCGGGATATTAGTAAGTGTACTTATTTTACGGTGCGGGGAAAGTGCTGAAGGTCCCGCCCTTCGTCCGCCGGCGGTCGCCGCGGCGGGGCCGCGGGCGCGGATCACGGAAGCGGGGTGTCGCTGCGGCGGACGCCGTCTTCATGCAGTTCCAGCGCGCTCATGACGAGGGCGAAGTGGCTAAAGGCCTGCGGCGTGTTGCCCAGCTGCCGGCCGGTCTCGACGCCCCACTCCTCGCTGAGGAGTCCGACGTCGTTGCGCAGCGCCAGCAGGCGCTCGAACAGCTCCCGGGCCTCATGGCGCCGGCCAGCCCCGATCAGTGCCTCGACCAGCCAGAAGGAGCATGCCAGGAACACACCCTCCTCGCCGGGCAGCCCGTCATCGCTCTGTGCCGGCAGGTAGCGGCGCAGGAAGCCGTCGTGCGTCAACTCGCGCTGGACCGCATCGATGGTTCCGATGATGCGCGGATCATCCGGCGGGAGGAACCCCACCCGGGGCAGCAGCAGGAGGCTCGCATCCAGCTCCGGCCGCCCGTAGGACTGCACGAATGTGTTGCGGTCGGCGTCGAACCCGTTGGCCATGACCTCGGCGTGGATGGCGTCACGCAGCTCCTCCCAACGGTCCGCCGGGCCGGTCAGGCCGAAGTCCCGGACGCCCTTGACCATGCGGTCCGCCGCCACCCAGGCCATTACCTTGGAGTGCGTGAAATGGCGTTGCGGGCCGCGCATTTCCCACAGCCCGTTGTCCGGCTGGCGCCAGGCCGTCTCCAGATGTTCCATGAGGGCCACCTGGACGTCCCAGGCGTCGTCGGTGTGTTTGAGCAGGGAGTTCCGGGTCAGGGACAGGCAATCGAGGACCTCGCCCCAGACGTCGAGCTGCAGCTGGCCGGCCGCACCGTTACCGGTCCGCACCGGAGCGGAGTTTTCGTAGCCCTTCAGCCACGACAGTTCGAGCTCCGGCATCCGGCGTTCGCCGTGGAGCCCGTACATGATCTGCAGATCCGCCGGGTCCCCGGCGATGGCGCGGAGCAGCCAGTCGCGCCACGCGCCGGCCTCTTCCGTGTAGCCCGCGGCCAGCAGCGCCTGCAGCGTGAGCGTGGCGTCGCGGAGCCAGCAGAAGCGGTAGTCCCAGTTCCGGGTACCGCCGATCTCCTCCGGCAGGGACGTCGTGACGGCGGCCACGATCCCGCCGGTGGGGGCAAACGTCAGGGCCTTGAGCGTGATCAGCGAGCGCTGGACGGCGTCGCGGTAGCGCCCGGTGACCGTGCACTTCGCCGACCATCGAAGCCAGAACTCCTCGGTCGACGCCAGGACCGTTTCCGGGTTCACCGACCGCGGCCGGCCGAGGTGGCTGGGGCTCCAGGTCAGCACGAAGGGCACACGCTCCCCGGCCTTGACCGTGAAGTCGCTGACGGTATGCATCCGCTCACCGCGCAGGGGCGCCTCGGTCACCAGGTAGGCGGCATCAGGCCCGGCGACGGCGTGGATCCCGAGCTCGTCGTGGCGGACCCACGGCACAATATGGCCGTAGTCGAACCGGAGCGCCAGTTCGCCGCGCATCCGCACCGTGCCGCGGACACCGACCACGATCCGCACGATATCCGCCACCTCGTCGCGGGGCGGCATGAAGTCAATGATCCTGACCTTGCCCTCGGGCAAATCCCACTCGGTTTCCAGGATCAGCGTGCCCTTGCGGTAGCGGCGGCGCGTGCATTCCCCGCCGCCCGCCGGCGCCAGGAGCCACCGGCCGGCCGCGGGGGAATCGAGGAGGGCGCTGAAACAGGCCGGCGAGTCGAAGCGCGGCAGGCACAGCCAGTCGATGGAGCCTTCGGTGCTGATCAGGGCAGCGGTGTGCAGATCGCCGACCATTGCGTAATCCTCGATGCGTACCATGACACTTACAGTGCCACACCGCCGTCGCCCCCGGCACGGTAGAGGGAGCATGGCGGAAGGGGAAGGGGAAGGGGCATGGCAGGGCACGTGGCCGCTGTGCGGATCGGCACATCCGGCTGGAGCTATGACCACTGGGACGGGGTCCTCTATCCGCCGGGCCTGCCGGCCCGGGACAGGCTGGCATATTACGCGGCCCGCTTCGACACCGTGGAATTGAATGCCAGCTTCTACCGCTGGCCGAAAGAGGGCTCATTCGCCAGCTGGCGCCGCCGCCTGCCCGACGGTTTCGCCCTGTCCGTCAAGGCGCCCCGCGGCCTGACGCACGCCAAGAAGCTTTACGCCCCCGAGGTCTGGGCGGACCGGATCACCCGGTGCTGGCACGAACTCGGCGACAAGCGGGCCGTGCTGCTCGTCCAGCTGCCCCCGGGCTTAGCGCGCGACGACGCCCGGCTGGACTACTTCCTGGCGGCTCTGCCCGGCTGGATCCGTGTCTGTGTGGAGTTCCGCCACCCCAGCTGGGACGACGACGCCGTGTACGCCCTGCTGGAACGTCACGGCGCGGCCTACTGCATCATGAGCGGCGCCGGGCTCCCGTGCGTCCTGCACGCCACCGCGGCGTTCGTCTATATCCGGCTGCACGGCCCCGACCACGACGTCCTGTACGGCGGATCCTATTCCGATGACGACCTGCGCTGGTGGGCGGACCGGATCCGCGAGTGGCAGGCCGGCGGGAAAGACGTCTACGCGTACTTCAACAACGACGGCGGCGGCAACGCCGTCCGCAACGCCGCCACACTGCGCGGGCTGCTGGGTTAGCCGCCACGCTGGTAATCCGGCGTGGCGGGGGCCCGCGTCCGGGGACCCCGCCGGCACAGCCGGAGCCCGGCACTGTGGGAGAGTGGAGGCATGGAATTGGCCTCGCAACCAGCGCAGCAGCTGCCCGTGTCCGGCAACAGGGCCTTCCGGCTCGCCCACTGGGTGTCGGACACCGTCAACGGGTTCCGGCTCAAGACGGCCCGGCGCTGGAAGTTCAGCCCGCAGACAGTCGCCTATCAGGGCTACGGCTCGACCGAGTGGGTCAGGGTACTGGGCCGCGTGGTCCTCACCAGCCGGCCGGTGCCCGGCGGCAAGGCGGAGCGGCTGGCCCTGAACGGCAACCAGAACTTCCGCGGCTGGCGGGCGTTCACGAGCGTCCCGGTCCAGTTCACCGAGGTGGAGATCCAGATCGGCGGCGTCACCACCCGCGTGCATGCGGACCGCGGCGGCCTGGTGGACACCCTGGTTCACGTGGCGTTGACCCCGGGCTGGCATACGGCCGTGCTGCGCGCCGAGGGAACGGAACCGGCCGAGGCCAGAATTTTCGTGATCTCGCCGGACACCAGGCTCGGCATCGTCTCGGACATTGACGACACCATCATGGTCACCGCCCTCCCCCGGCCCTTCCTGGCGCTGTGGAACACCTTCGTCCTGAACGAACGGGCCCGGATGGCGACACCCGGCATGGCCGTCCTGCTGGATCGGCTCAAGGTGGAGCACCCGGAGGCGCCGGTGATCTACCTGTCCACCGGGCCGTGGAACGCAGCTCCCACCCTGGCCCGTTTCATCGCCCGGAACCTCTATCCCTCGGGCGCGCTGCTGCTCACGGACTGGGGACTGACGCACGACCGCTGGTTCCGCAGCGGCCAGGAACACAAACGGCGGAACCTTGAGCTGCTGGCCCAGGAGTTCCCGAACATACGCTGGCTGCTGTTCGGCGACAACGGCCAGCACGATGAAGAGATTTACTCCGGCTTCGCGCAGAAGCACCCGGACCAGGTGGCCGCGATCGGCATCCGGCAGCTCTCGGCCAGCGAGGCCGTCTTCGCCGGCGGCCACTCCGACACCGGAGACCACTCGGAGTCCTCCGTCCCGTGGTTCTATTCGCCCGACGGCGCGGGGCTCGCCAAGGGCCTGCAGGACCTGGATCTGCTCTAGGTTGACCCGGCTTGAGGGGCGTCAGCTCGCCGGGTGCGGCTCTCCGACGTCGGCGGTTTCGTCCTGCCCGCCGGCGCCGCCGGGCTCTCCGGCGGACGCCGCGCTTCGGGCCGCAATGACCTCCTGGAGCCAGTAGTAGGAGGCCTTCGGCGTGCGGACCTGGGTATCGAAATCGACGTGCACCAGACCGAACGGCTGCTTGTAGCCGGCGGACCACTCGAAGTTGTCCATGAAGGACCACACATAGTAGCCGCGAAGGTCGATGGCCTCGGCGGCGCCGCCGGGACGTGTCGCTTCCAGGGCCGTGCCGATGTGGTCTGCAAGGTAACGCAGGCGCCGTTCGTCCGGGATTATCCGTTGGTCCGCCCCGACAGGCTGGACCACGACGTCCTCGAAACTGGCCCCGCCCTCGGTGATGAAGACCGGGGGCAGATCCGGGTAGCGGTCGGCCATCTCGGCCAGGGCGACGGACATGTATTCGGGCTTGACCGGCCAGCCGTAGGCCGTGGTCTCGGTGTCCGGGAACTGCGCGATGTGGAAGGGGGCACCGGGTGTCCCACTGAGGTCGTCCCCCATGGCCTCGGCCATGCCGGGCGGCACGGCCCCCTCACCCGGACCCGCCCCGACAAGGGTGGGCATGTAGTAGTTCAGGCCGTAGAAATCCAGGGGCTGGGAAATCAGCTCCATGTCTTCACTGGACGGGCTGAAGGACGACGAAAAGAAGGTGGCGGCCCGGATGACATCCGGGTATTTGCCGAGCAGCACCGGATCGGCGTAGAGCCGGTTCTGCGCCACATCCATGAGTCCGGCACTGACCTTGTCCAGCGGGTTCGCGGTGGCCGGGACCATCGGTGAGTAAACGTTGGTGATGCCGATGTCGCCCGGCACCTTGGCGGCACGCAGCGCCTGGAGCGCCAGGCCGTGGCCCAGCAGTTGGTGGTGCACGCTGGGGAGGGCCTTGAGCATGAGGGCCTCCCCGGGCGCGTGCATGCCCAGGGCGTAGCCGTTGGTGGTGACTGTGGCGGGCTCGTTGACAGTCACCCAGCGCCTCACGCGGTCCCCGAAGGCAGCCGCGGCGATGGCGGCGAAGTCCCCCAGCCGGTAGGCCGTGTCACGGTTCATCCAGCCGCCGGCCTCATCCAGGGGCAATGGGGTGTCCCAGTGGTAGAGCGTGGCCATGGGGGAAATGCCGTTGGCGAGCAACAGGTCGATCAGCCGGTCGTAGAAGTCCAGCCCGGCAGGGTTCGCGGGCCCGCTCCCGCCGGGCTGGATCCTGGACCAGGACAGCGAAAACCGGTACGAGTCGATCCCCAGCTCCTTCATCAGAGCCACGTCCTCGGGCATCCGGTGGTAGTGGTCGCAGGAAACGGCCGGACTCTGGTCCTCCACGATCGAACCCGGCTTCGCGGCGAAGACATCCCATCCGGAAGGGCCGCGGCCGTCTTCATCGAGTGCACCCTCGATCTGGAAGGCGGAGGTCGCCACACCCAGGGTGAAGCCGGGCGGAAGAAGGGAAGCCAGATCCTTGGCGGAAGCGTTCATCGACGGGGACCTCTATGTAGTTTCGGTGGTTGGTTGACTGATTTTAGGCTCCCCCGGGGGTGAGCGCCACGACCCTGGCCGTTTGACGGACGCGATGCCAACGGCCACTGTTGATCGGTGCACGTGAAAATTGAACAAGGCGTCAACCGCCGGCCGCCATCGGCGCCGCCCAGCCCCGGCCGGCAGACGGCAGCCCTCCTTTGCTTCCTGGCGGTCTCCCATGGGGTGTCCTTCGTGGCGTCGCTGGTCATTATCGGCAACGCCGGCGGCTGGTACGCGGCGGCAGAGAAGGCTCCGTGGACTCCGCCGGGCTGGGCCTTCGGAGCGGTCTGGACGGTGCTCTACACGACAATGGCAGTGGCGGCGTGGCTCGTCTGGCGCCGGGAAACAGGACTTCGCTCCGGGCGCGGGCGGGGGGCCATGACGGTCTACGCCATCCTGCTGCTCGTCAACCTCGCCTGGGCGCCCCTGTTCTTCGGCATGTACCCCATGGCCGGCGGGGCCGCGCTCTGGCTGGCCCTGCTGCTCATCGCCGTCCATGCGGTGGCCGCCGCCGTCACGGTGGTCCGGTTCGGCCTGATCAGCCGGGCAGCGGGCCTGCTCATGCTGCCGTACCTCTCCTGGATCGTGTTCTCGCTGAGCCTGAACGCCTATGCCGCCGCCAGCAACTGACCCCTGGCATCTGCTGGTCCCTGCCGTTCAGAACAGCGACGTCTCCGGCCCGAACAGGAATACTTTGGCGTGCTCCACGGCCTTGCGGAAGGCATCGTTCCGCAGCGTCACGAGCTGCTCAGCCTCATCCAGCGAGGGTTCCAGATACTCCGTGAAGCCGGGCCTCAGCACCCAGATATCACCCGCGGGCGGCAAGTAGAACACGCCGAAGGATCGGTGCTGGCTGTCTTCATCTGTCCAGACCGGGACCACCGCCAGCGCCGCACCCGTGTCGATGTTGATCCATTGCGCACGGGGCAACGGGGCCTCATGCGCCTCCGGGTCCAGGAACGGCGCCGTTCCCTCGCCCCAGCGCGCTTCGAAGCGCTCGTGGAACACCGGCATAAGGTGCGAATCGTAGCGGCGCCATGCGCTCATGGCTGGTCTCCTCCTCAGTGGATGGGGCTGCTGGATGTAACTGCTGGGTGGGTTCCTGCCCGGGTCAGCGGCCTGGCCAGGAGAGTTTCCCCGTCACGGCCCGGGTTCCCAGCGGACGGGGAGCACGCGCACAAGGGGATCCCGACGCCGGATGATGCGCACCGGGATGTCGCGGCTGCCTTGGCCGGCATGGTCGTTCCGGTGCTGGAAGGTGTCGTCCTCGACGGCGGGACGCCAGCCGCCGGCGTCGTACTCCGCCCGGCTCCTGGCGTCCCGCAGCACGGCGAAAGCGTGCAGAATGGCGCCGACATCGGGAGGATCGACGTCAGACTGGCCGACATCGGGATGGTGCCGGCGCATCAGCGCCCGGAAGGCGCGGCCAATCTCCTGCCGGCCCGCCTCCGGCGAGACGTGCAATAGCGCGTAGTAGCCTCGGGGATCAGGGTTCCTGCCGGGCATGATCGGCCTCCGTTGCATGCAGCCGGAGCCGGAGCGACGCTGCGGGCGCCGCGCCGGCCCGGGGGCTACTTCCCGATCTCCTGCATCTTGTCCTGCGAACGGGTGACTTCAATCTTCCGCGGCTTGGCCGCCTCCGCCACCGGGATTCGGAGCGTCAGGACGCCGTCGGCGTAGTTCGCCTTGACGTTCTCCGTATCCAGGGTGTCGCCGAGGATCAGCTGGCGGCTGAACACTCCACGGGGACGCTCCGAGACCATCAGTTCCACGTCGGGCTGCGCCGGATCGCGCCGTTCCGCCCGGACCGTCAGGACATTGCGCTCAATGTCGAGCCCGATCGAGTCGACATTGACCCCCGGAAGATCGAAGGCGACGACGAATACGCCGTCTTCCTGCCATGCGTCCATGGGCATGGGCGCGGGGCGTGCCACCGTCCCGAACACCTGCTGGGCAAGCCGGTCGAAGTCACGGAACGGGTCCGTCCGAATCAACATCATTTCCCACTCCTTCAGCGAGACTTGATCTCCATTCCTTCTACAACCCACCTCAAGTTTTCTGTGGTGATGGGTATAGATTTTTTATAGCACCGGTGAAACACTGATGCAAGGGAATTTCCGGAACGGGAGGAAGACCATGGCGGACCGAGGCGCGAATTCAGGCCTGTACGCCATCTCGGTCGTGGCGCAGCTGGTGGGCACGGGGCCGCAGAATATCCGGCTCTACGAGCGCCGGGGGCTCCTTGCGCCGGACCGCACCGCGGGTGGCACCCGGCAGTACAGCGACGCAGACCTTGTGGTGCTGCGGCGGATCGGCCAACTCCTGGCAGAAGGGCTTAACCTGGCCGGCGTGGCCAAGGTGATGGAACTCGAGGCCGCCAACGCCCGGCTGCGGGCCGAACTCAAGCGGGCGCGCAGCCGCTGACGGCGCTCAGTCCTGGCTGGTGTCGGCGGTGGAGAGCGTCCCGGTGACCTGTTCGCCCGGAATCCGCGCCGTCCGCCAGGTGTCCAGCGCAATGACGCCGCCCAGGATCACGAGCGAGATCGAGAAGGCGCCCAGGGCATCGGTCATCCAGTGGTAGCCGAGGTACAGGCGGCTGACGGCGGCGAAGAAGATGCCGATCCCCGCCACGATGAAGGCGATAACAGCGGACATGGGGTTCTTCCGGCGCGAAAAGACCAGGTACGTGGTCACCAGCAGGAAGTCGCACGCGCCGAGGACGTGGCCGGACGGAAACGAGAACGTGGAGTCTGCACCGAAGAGCATGAGGTCGATCGGAGGCCGGTGGCGTTCGACGATGTGGCCGATAATCTGCGCCAGAATGACGCCGGTCAGCATGGCACCGGCCAGGAGCATCGGCCGCCAGGCATGCTTGGCGATCAGGCCCCAGGCCACCGTCACGATCAGGACGATGATTGGCAGGCCGATGGGGCCGAAGATGATCGCCAGGATGATCATGATGATGGTGGTGGGTTCCGCGCGCAGGGTCAGGAGCCAGGTCCGCACGGGCTCATCCGCCGCCGAGATGCCGGCGTGCTGCAGGACTCCGGCGAGGATTACCACGAACAGCACGGCGCCCGCGATCATCAGCACGACGGCGGTCCGGTAGAGATTCCGGCGCGCCGTCACGCTCATGAAGCGCTCCTCCACGACGAACTTTTCGTGGAAGGTCCGCCACCGCCCCTGGGGTTTGCCTGCTTGAGCCTGTGCCAT
This sequence comes from Arthrobacter sp. 10N44_2, assembly GCF_056394385.1. Classification (NCBI taxonomy): domain Bacteria; kingdom Bacillati; phylum Actinomycetota; class Actinomycetes; order Micrococcales; family Micrococcaceae; genus Arthrobacter; species Arthrobacter sp. 10N44_2. The sequence goes on from NZ_JBFTHT010000007.1 coordinate 196,348, forward strand.
GTCGCTGTGCCGCCTTTGCGCCGTGTTGTGGATGGTCCCCGTTGAAGATTATCCCTGTTATTTACCGGGCGGCGGGCACATGGGCCGCCCGGGCTTCCCGCGGGAGGGTCCAAGGCCGGCGGCCGGTTGCGTAACCCGCCGGCCGGACAGGGCAGCGCCTTGCTGTGAGCCGGTTCACAGTGTAGCCTCCAACACAACTTGTGATGCTTATAAAGCAACTCTTAGGAATCAATGATGAGCTGGACGGAGAACAACATGGTCGAGGAAAAGCCTGACGGCGCCCGCGCAGGGCGGAACCGCGGCAAGGTCACCGACGTGGAGACCTACGGCATTGAGCGGATCCCCGAAAAGGACCGCAATGCCAGCGCCTTTGACTTGTTCAGGGTTTCGTTCGGCGGAGCCAACACCTTTGCCACCGCCTTCCTGGGCGCATTTCCGATCCTGTTCGGCCTGTCGTTCTGGCAGGGGCTCGCCGCTACGGTGACGGGCCTGGTTGTCGGCGCCCTCCTGCTGGCGCCCATGGCCGTCTTCGGCCCCACGAACGGAACCAACAACGCGGTGTCCTCCTCCGCCCACCTGGGCGTGCACGGCCGGGTGGTCGGATCATTCCTGTCACTGCTGACCGCGCTGGCATTTTTCTCCATCTCGGTCTGGAGCTCCGGCGATGCCCTGGTCGGCGGGTTGAACCGGCTCGTTGGCCTGCCGCAGGACATGGGCTCGTTCGCCGTCGCCTACGGCCTCTTCGGTGGACTCGTTCTGGTGGTCTGCGTCTACGGGTTCAAGTTCATGCTGCTCGTGAACAAGATTGCCGTCACCGCGGCCACCCTGCTGTTCGTTGTCGGGTTCATCGCCTTCGCGGGCGACCTCAACCTGAACTTCGAGGGTGCCTTCGGCACCGGATTCGACGGCGTCGGCGTCGCAGGGTTCATCCCGGCGTTCATCGGCGCGGCACTGATCGTCATGTCCAACCCCATCTCCTTCGGCGCGTTCCTGGGCGACTGGGCGCGCTACATCCCCACCGCCACCCCGAAGCGCAAAGTCATGGGCGCGGCGCTGCTGGCCCAGCTGGCCACCCTTATTCCGTTCGTCTTTGGCCTGGCCACGGCGTCCATCATCGCCACCAAGGCGCCGGAATTCATGGACCCGGCGGCGCCGAACTACGTCGGCGGCCTGCTGGCGGTCTCCCCGGCCTGGTACTTCATCCCGCTCTGCGCCATCGCCCTGATCGGCGGCATGTCCACCGGGGCGTCCTCGCTGTACGGGACCGGCCTTGACTTCAGCAGCGTCTTCCCGAGGTTCAACCGGGTCCAGGCCACCCTGTTCATCGGGGTCCTGGCGATCGCCTTCATCTTCGCCGGCCGCTTCGCCTTCAACCTCGTCCAGAGCATTTCCACGTTCGCCACCCTGATCGTGACCTGCACCGCGCCCTGGATGGTGGTGATGATCATCGGTTTCATCACCCGCCGCGGCTGGTACGACGCCGATGCCCTCCAGGTGTTCAACCGGCGCCAGACCGGCGGACGGTACTGGTTCAACCACGGCTGGAACCTGCGCGGCATGACGGCCTGGCTGGTCAGCGCCGCCGCCGGGTTGAGCATGGTGAACATGCCCGGCCAGTTCCAGGGGCCCCTGGGCAACCTGGCCGGCGGTGTGGACATCAGTCTGCCGGCATCGCTGGGGCTTGCCGCTGTCCTCTACCTCGGGCTGCTGTGGATCTTCCCGGAGCCGCGCGGAGTGTTCCCGGCGGCCGGGCCGCGCTGGATCCCCTCGAAGGACACCCCGGTGCCGCCGGTCATCGATGCGGCTGGAAACACCGTCGCTGCCGGAACACCGGAGGCAGCCGCGCCGGGCTTGCACGGCGACTTCGACACGGAACTGGTGGGCCAACGGTGACGTGGTTCGATCTCAGCGTTCCGCTGCGCACCGGAATGCCTGTCTATCCCGGCGACCCGGAGGTCCGGATCGCATCGGCACTGACCGTGGAGGCCCACGGCGCCAACGTGCTCTCGCTCGGGCTGGGCTCCCATTCGGGTACCCACGCCGACGCACCCCTGCATGTGGGCGACGGCTGGGCAGCTTTGGACGAATTGCCGCTGTCCCTTTTCGGCGGCGTCGCCGAAATCGTGGATGTCCGGGACGTGGCCCGCGGCGGCGCCATCACCGCCGCGCACCTGGCGGGGATCGCCCCGGCGGGCTCCGCCGAAAATCCTGCGGAACCTGGAAATCCGGACAATCCCGAGAAGATCCTCCTGCTGCACACCGGCTGCGCAGCGGCGTGGGGAACGGAGGAGTACCTCAAGCACCCATGGCTGGAGGCTGCGGCGGCGCAACTGATCGTGGACCGCGGCTACCGCGCCGTAGGCCTGGATGCCCTCAGCGTGGATCCAACCTCCCCCGGCGCCACGCACGGCGACCAGCAGGGCAACCAGCACGGCGACCCGGCCGGCGGCAGCTTCCCCGCCCACGCCATCCTGGCCGGAAACGGCTGCATCATCGTGGAAAACCTCACCGGACTGGAGCAGGTCCAGCGGGCCACAGACGCAGGATCCGACGTCGAGCTCTTCCTCTTTCCCCTCAATATCCCCGGGGCCGACGGCGCCCCGATCCGGGCCGTGGCCCGGCCGCTGCCGGCTGCGGCGCTGCAGCCGGCAGCGCCCCGCGACCTCAGCCGCGAAGAGGTCCAGGAGGCAGCCGACCGCCTGGTCGCCGCCTTCGCCGCCACGGACACCGAGGCCTACTTTGCGGCCTTCAGCCCGGAGGCGACCTTCATCTTCCATCCGGAAGCCCGGCGCATTGGGTCCCGCTCCGCCTACCGCACCCTTTGGGACAGCTGGCTCGCCGGTGGTTGGCGTGTGCTCGAATGCCGGAGCAGCGAGCAGGATATCCAGCTCCTCGGGGCTACCGCGGTGTTTTCGCACCGCGTGGCCACGACGGTCCGGGTTGACCGGGACGGTGGCCGCGATACGAGCGATGAACGGGAGACCATCATCTTCTCCCGCGCCTCCGACGGCGGCATTGTTTGCGTCCACGAGCATCTTTCGGCCTGCCCGCAGTGATGCCGGGTGATTAGACTCACTGGGACCACCCGGGCCTGGGTGGATCTGCAGGTCAGCCGCCCGGGCCGCAATCTGCGGGCATTTGGCGTCCGCACGGGCCACGCGCACATGCGGCGTGGTGATTTGACGGGCCAATAAATATGACGTTACTGTTCCTGAATCCATTGGGGCCGACTAGAAGTACTCCAAGAAAGACAGAGCGATGACCACCATTACCGAGCCCATTGAGATCCAGGTCGACAACCGGCGCGTGCTCGACGACCGACTCAACGACGCCGTCCGCGGGCTGCAGCAGCTCGCCATGACAACCGGGACGCACGGCATTTTGCTCACGCGGCACAAGCCGGGCCACTACACCGCGGCCCTCTCCGACCAGGTCCCCTTCGGCATGACCCGGGAACAGGTTCACTAAGCAACCAGCAAACCGGACGCTGAGAGCCGGACTCAAAAGAGCCAGGTCCCGGGCGGCTGAGCATCGACTCGCCGCCCGGGACCTTTTTGGTGCTTAAGGCACTGCCATCCGTCAGTGCCAGTTACCCGTCGTGGTCGGGTTACCAGTCATGGACGGTGCCGTCGACGAGGCGGTTGTAGGGCAGGTAGGCCTGCTGGTAGGGGAACGCGGCGGCGGCTTCTTCGTTGAATTCGACGCCGATGCCGGGCGCCTCGCCGGGGTGGAGGTAGCCGTCGACGAAGGTCATGGATTGTTCGAAGACCTCGTTGGTCGCATCCGAGTGCTGCATGTATTCCTGGATGCCGTAGTTGTGGATCGCCAGGCCCACGTGCAGCTGCGCGGCGAACCCGACCGGGGAGATGTCGGT
>NZ_JBFTHT010000008.1:0-196438 GCF_056394385.1 Arthrobacter sp. 10N44_2
CGGACCGGGAACGGCACCGTCACGGCCGGGAACGCGTCCCCGCTCTCCGACGGCGCGTCCGCGGCGTGGCTGGGCAGTGAAAAGGCCGCCGGGATCCTGGGCCTGGAGCCTTTGGCCCGGATCGCCGGGCGCGGCGCGCACGCCAACGACCCGCAGTACTTCGGCTACGCCCCGGTCGAGGCCGCGAACAAGGCCCTCGCCAAGGCCGGGATCGGCTGGGACCAGGTCGGCGCCGTCGAACTGAACGAGGCGTTCGCCGCGCAGTCCCTGGCCTGCATCAACGCCTGGGACATCGACGCGGGAATCGTGAACCGGCACGGCGGCGCGATCGCCATGGGCCACCCGCTTGGCGCCTCCGGTGGGCGGATCCTGGGCACCCTGGCCCGTTCCCTGCAGGCCTCCGGGCAGCGCTGGGGCGTCGCCGCGATCTGCATCGGCGTCGGCCAGGGCCTCGCCGTCGTGCTCGAAAACGTCACCACCGGGCAGGCATAACCCGCAGGCTTAACCCGCAGGCATAACCTGTCGGCACAACCAGCGACGGACTGAGGGAATGCAGCACTGGCGGTCGGACACCGGGACGTCCAAGCTTTAACCATTCGACGCGGGCCAAGTGTGGGCATCCCGGCCTCCCTGGACTGCGCGGCGAGTGTGACGGCACGGCGGGTGCGAGGAGAGCGACGATGGTTGACACGGCAGCGCAGACTCTTCGGGCCGGGGCGCGCAACGACCTTGTGACGCAACTGCTGGGCATCTGGCTCCTCCTGGCTGTGTTCCTGGACGGCTGGGCCCACCTGCACGTTCCCGGGTTGGAAACCTTCTTCACCCCCTGGCACGCGGCACTCTATTCGGGCCTCGTGGCCACCGCCGCGTGGACGGCAAGCGTGATCTGGAGGAACCGCCAGCCCGGGCGGCCCTTGACCCGGTCGGTGCCGGCCGGCTACCGGGGCACTGTCATCGGACTGGTCCTGTTCGCCGTCGCGGGCGTCCTGGATCTGGCCTGGCACGAGATCCTGGGCATCGAAGTCTCCCTCGATGCGCTGGTGAGCCCCACCCACTTGCTGCTGGGGTTCAGCCTCTTCCTCATCCTCGGCACCGGTATCCGCAGTGCACGGGCCGCCGGCGGCGCAGAAGCCTTCTCATGGACGCCGGCTGCATTGTTGTCTCTCGCCCTGATGACGGGCTTGGGAGCCTTCTTCCTCATCTACTGCTCGGCGTTCGTCCGGACCCCGCCGGCCGTCCCCTATCTGCAGACGCCGATCGGGAGCCCCGGGCACACCCAGGCGGAGCTGCCTCCGGCCCTCGGACTGGCCAGCTATTTGGTGACCACAGCGCTGATTATCGCCCCCTTCCTCTACACCTTCTCCGGAGCCCGAAGGCCGCCTTTCGGTATTGCCACCATCCTGGTCGCCGTGGTGGCGTGGCTGCCGCTGGCCATGTCGGGGCTGCGCCCGGCCGCGGTCGCCGGTGCTGCCGGAGCCACGATCATCGCGGTAGCGGCGGATCTGCTGCTTGCCCGACGGCCGGGCCCGTGGCTGAGGCGCACGTTGCCGGCGGTCACCGCCGTGCTGGCGGCACTCATCTGGACCGGCCAACTGGCTGGGATCGCCCTGGCGGCATCGATTCAATGGCCAGTGTCGATGTGGCTGGGAGCCGTTGTGCTGAGTGCGGGATTGGCCGCGGCACTGGCCTTCCTCAGCTCGTTGAACACCAGGAGCGCACCGTTTCCGGCAGGGCCACGATGAGCGTCAAATCCCCACTGTTCCCGGCGCCCGGAGTGGGCTAATTTGGGGATAAAGGGGAGTGCCCGGTGCCCGGTTCGTTGACGGCGGAGGCATCCGGCCTCGCCATCGAGTAAGGAACACACCGTGGCCTACAACGTGGCCCAAAAGCTCATCGCATCCCATCTGGTGGCCGGGGAGATGATTCCCGGCCGTGAGATTGGCCTGCGTATCGATCAGACCCTCACCCAGGACGCGACCGGGACGCTGGTCATGCTCGAGCTGGAGGCCATCGGGCTGGACCGGGCACAAACTGAAGTAGCCGTGCAGTACGTGGACCACAACTTGTTGCAGGCCGACAGCAGGAACGCTGAGGACCATGATTTTCTCCGCTCGGCCTGCCGCCGGTTTGGTCTGTGGTTCTCGAAGGCCGGAAACGGGGTGTCCCATCCGACCCATATGCAGCGGTTTGGCCGTCCGGGCACGACCATGGTCGGTTCCGACAGTCACACCCCGGCCGCTGGGTCGCTGGGGATGCTGGCAATCGGGGTCGGCGGCACCGAGGTGGCCCTGGCCATCGCGGGCGAGCCGCTCTACCTGAAGATGCCGGAGATCTGGGGCGTGCGGCTTACCGGCAAGCTGCCACCGTGGACCAGTGCCAAGGACGTCATCCTCGAAATGCTTCGCCGGCACGGCGTGAAGGGCGGCAAGGACCGGATCATCGAGTACTACGGTCCCGGCCTCGCCACACTGAGCGCGATGGACCGGCACGTGATTGCCAATATGGGCGCCGAACTCGGTGCGACGAGCACGGTCTTCCCGGCCGACGACCAGGTGCGGGCCTTCCTGCGCTCCGAACAGCGCGAGGACGATTTCACCGAACTCCTCGCCGATTCCGGTGCCACCTACGACGTGACCGACGAGATCGACCTGGCCTCGATCGAGCCGCTCATCGCCCTGCCCAGCTCGCCCGGGAACGTCGTTCCGGTGCGGGAGGTCACTGGGAGGCCGGTGGCGCAGGTCGTGATTGGGTCCTCAGCGAACCCGGGCCTGCGCGACTTCGCAATTGTCGCCGCCATCACGAAGGGACGGCAGTGCCACCCTGGACTGTCTTTCGACGTCAACCCGAGTTCCCGGCAGATCCTGCAGGACCTCACCAGGATGGGGGCCACGTTTGATCTGATCAGCGCCGGAGCCCGACTGCATCAGACCGGATGCATGGGCTGTATCGGGATGGGACAGGCCCCCGCGAACGGAAGCAACAGCCTGCGCACGATGCCCCGCAACTTTCCCGGCCGTTCGGGCACGAAGGAGGACTCGGTCTACCTGTGCTCGCCGGAGACGGCTGCGGCTGCTGCGCTCACCGGAATTATCACCGACCCGCGGGACCTGACGGAGCTTTTCGACCTTGAGTATCCCGAGATCGAACTTCCCGCGGTGTCGAGCGTGAACGTGGCAATGCTGGAGGAGCCGTTGGCGCCGGAGGAAGCCGGCAAAGTAGCGCTGGTCAAGGGCGAAAACATCTCCTCGCTTCCGGTCTTCGGCCCACTCGCCGACCGCATCGAGGCACCAGTGGCCTTGGTGGTGGGCAACGATGTCTCGACGGACGAGATTCTGCCAGCCGGTGCGCGCGTTCTGCCCTACCGCAGCAACATCCCCAAACTCGCCGAATTCACCTTCGACCAGCTCGACCCCACCTACGCCGCCCGCGCCGCCCAAACCCGCGACTCCACCGGGCACATCCTGGTCGGGGGCACGAACTACGGCCAGGGATCCTCACGGGAACACGCAGCTATCACCCCGCGCTTCCTCGGGCTGCGCGCAGTGGTGGCCGTCTCGTTCGCGCGGATCCACTGGCAGAACCTGGCCAATTTCGGCGTCCTCGCAGTCGAGTTCACAAATGCGGCCGATCATGACCGCATCGAACAGGACGATGTGCTCGCGCTGACAGGGATACACGACGCCCTGCTCACAGGCAAGGAGATCCTCGTGGAGAACCGGACCCGAGACGAGGTCTACCCTGTGCGGCACAGTCTCTCCAGCCGTCAGGTGGACATGCTCCTGGCAGGTGGCCTCATCCCTTGGCTGCGCGAACGGAGAGCGCGGGAATGAGCTGCCGATCACCGCTGACGAGGATGGGTGTGCCGCGGTGAGCGGATGGCCGCGGCCGGACGAGCCCTCCGGCGAAATCAGCCTCGTACTCGACCAGCGCAGCACCCTGGATCCGAAGGCTGACCTGCGCGACGGGTTGTCCGCGGCCGCCCGGCAGGGTTCCCACCTTTGGGTCGCCAATGACGAGACGACCAGCCTCGAACGGCTCACCCTGGAGGCCGGCGGCCAGGCCCGCACCCACCGCAGCTTCGACCTCACCCACCTCCTTGAGCTGCCCGGGGACAGGGGTGAGATGGACATCGAGGGCCTCGATGTCGAGGATGACACGCTGTGGCTGCTTGGATCGCACAGCTCGGCCCGCAAACAGGTCAAGAACAACGCCACACCCGCAGAAGCGCAGGATTCCCTGGCGACAGTGGAGGTCAGCCAGCGCCGTCGGGTGTTGGCCCGGCTTTCGACTAAGGTCCTCCTCGATCCGGACGGCGGCCGGACGGGGCAGCAGCAGCGCCCCGCCGTGCTGGGCCTCGGCCGGGGCACGGACCTGGTGGATCTGCTGGCTGATGACCCACATCTTGGAAGCTTCATCCAGTCCTCGACGACCGGTCGCCCGATCCCGGGCAAGGACAACGGCATTGACTGCGAGGGCCTCGCCGTAGCGGGCGACCGGGTGTTCATCGGTCTGCGCGGGCCGGTGCTGCGTGGGTGGGCGATGATCATAGAGCTCCAGGTTGGTGGCGGGCCCGGCTTGGAGCCGCAGCCGATCGGTCCCGGGAATCGTCGCTACCGCAAGCACTTCCTTCGCCTGCATGGTTTGGGCGTGCGGGATCTGTGCCGTCACGGACGGGACCTGCTCGTCCTGGCAGGACCCACCATGGAACTCGACGGGCGCGCGGCCGTGTTTCGCTGGCGGGGCGCGCTGACGTCGCAGGCCGAGGCCGTCCTGCCGAAAGACGACTTGCATTGCGAATTTGACGCGCCGTTCGGTGAGGACGAGGACCATGCCGAGGGGATCACCGTTCTCGACGATGACCGGTCGGCCTTGGTGTTGTATGGGACGCCGTCGGGGAAGCGCAAGACCGGACGCCACGCGATCAAAGCCGACGTTTTCCGCCTCAGCACATAGGAACCGGCGCCGCGACAGTCCCGGGGAGATGTTCCTATTGCTGCCGGCCCACTTTTCCCAGCCAGGCCTGCAGGAGATGAACGACGACGTCGCTGTGCATCGCGCCCAGGTGATCGAGTGCGGGGAGTACTTGGGAATAGCCGTAGTTCACTTCGGAACGCCCTGGCGCCATGGCGGCCCGATGTCCCTGCTCTGGCGCACACCGGCGCAGGGGGCGAGAATGGGGTCGTGCTCACCCTGATCGAACCCCACGGGAAGGACTTTCATGACGCTGTATCAGCCTGAACCGGTCGAAATCTCAACGAGGATGCGGCCGGGGGAGTGGACCGAGGAAAGCCTGGAGATGCTCGTCGCGTCATATCGCGAGCAGCTGTCGCGCATGGGGGCGGCCGCCTCCGAGATCGACGTCGTGATCGACCGCGACGACGGAGGCGGAGTCAGCGTGGTGGCGTCCTGGCTCAAGCCTGACGTGGCGCAGGAACTGACAGAGGTGAAGGACGACGCCGGGCTCGTGGCGATGGATCCCGACGCCGGGTCAGTGCGGCCGGCGCACGACGATTCCGCGCCCCGATAGAACTTCTGGGCCCGCCATGCCCTCCGGTAGGGTGATGTTTCCCGAAGCAACCCTTCGATCAGAGTGGAGCATTCATGGCACCGCAGATTTCCGGAAAAATCGATAAGAAATTGTTCGGGCTCTACCTCTCGGACCACCTCGCGGGAGCCACAGCGGGGCAGGGCCGCATAGAGCGCATGGCGCGCGACTTCACGGACACCCCCTTCCACGCCGAACTTGCGGCACTTGCCACCCAAATCAGGCAGGAGCGGGAGTACCTGCGCGGACTAGTGGGGGATTTTGGCCTGCCACGGCGAACTCCGCGGCGGGTGGCGGCGTGGGTTGCGGAGCGTGCCGGCCGACTCAAGCTCAACGGGCGGGTGGTGAGCCGCTCGCCGATGACGCTGGTGCTGGAGTCCGAGGTCATGCGGTCGGCGGTGATGGGAAAACTAGGGCTGTGGCAGACGCTGCAGGATCTCTCCGGCGATCTGGGACTGGACGGTTCCAGGTTCGACGGACTGGCCACCAAGGCACGCGACCAGATCGCCACCCTGGACCGGGTCCATGAGTACGCCCGCCGGCGGTCGTTCTACACGAACCAGGGCAGCTGAGCAGACCGGGCATCGTCGGCTCGACCGTTCGCGTCCTGCCCTGCGCCTGGTGTGCACTGGCGCGTGCCGGCAGCGGAGACGAGAATGGGCTCGTGCTCCCTCCTCGCCCTGGCGGGGACGGCGACGCGATGAACGCCGCCGCCCGAAAGATTCAGCGCATCTATTTGACGTTGACGCTGGGCAATACCCTTGCGGCCTCGTTCATCTGGGGGATCAACACCCTTTTCCTGCTCGACGCCGGTCTCAGCAACTTCGAGGCGTTTGCCGCGAATGCCTTCTTCACGGCCGGCATGGTGCTGTTCGAGGTGCCCACCGGGGTGGTTGCCGACGGTTGGGGCCGGCGCGTCTCGTTCCTGCTCGGAACCGTGACCCTTGCCGTCTCGACCTACTTCTACTACCTGCTCTGGCAGTTCTCCGCCCCGTTCTGGTGGTGGGCGGTGGTGTCGGTCCTGCTCGGCCTGGGCTTCACCTTCTTCTCCGGAGCGGTGGAGGCCTGGCTCGTCGATGCACTGCGCTTCTCTGGGTTCGAGGGCGGGATGGAAGCGGTGCTCGGTCGAGGCCAGATGGTCGCCGGAGTCGCGATGCTCGCCGGCTCTGTTGCCGGCGGCGTGATCGCGCAGGCCACCAATCTGGGCGTGCCGTTCCTGATGCGCGTGGGCGTGTTGCTGGCCATGTTCGCGGTGGCGTTTGGGCTCATGCGCGACGTCGGGTTCACCCCCGAACGCTCGACCCATCCCCTCCAGGCGACCCGTGCTGTACTCGCCGCCTCGATCGAGAACGGCTTGAAGAATCCGCCCGTACGTTACGTGATGCTGGCCGCGCCGTTCACTTTCGGCGTCGGGATCTATGTGTTTTACGCCCTGCAGCCGTACCTGCTCGAGCTCTATGGGGACCCCCACGCGTATTCTGTCGCGGGCCTGGCGGCGGCCATCGTGGCCGCGGCGCAGGTGCTCGGCGGCTGGATGGCTCCGCGCATCCGGCGCCTTGTCCGCCGGCGCACCACCGTGTTGATCCTGAGCAGCGTCGTGGACACGGTGATCTTGGTGGTGCTCGGGTTCACCCACGTATTCTGGTTGGCCCTGGTGCTGTTGGCGCTCTGGGCAGTGGTGTCCTCGGCGGGCATACCGGTGCGGCAGGCGTACCTGAACGACATGATCGCCTCGAAGCAGCGCGCCACAGTGCTCAGCTTCGATTCACTCATGGGCTCAAGCGGTGGCGTCGTGGTCCAGCCGCTGCTCGGACGGGCGGCAGATGTGTACGGCTATGCCGCGTCGCTGGCCATCGGCGGCGTGATCGAGTTGATCGCGGTGCCGTTCCTGCTGGCGAGCCGCCGGCAACGCCACCAGGCCGATCAGTCCAACGCCCCGACCAGCACCAACACCGGATCCCAGCCGGCGTAAGACGCCAGCCGGAATAACACTTCGGCCATGCTCCTTACTTGGCGGGGCCTTCGGGGCCTACAGTGGGCGTGTAGAACCGTCGACAGGAGCGCCCCAGTGATTACCCTGCAGATCGAACACCAGGTCCGGGATTTTGACATGTGGCGGAGGGCTTTCGACAGCGATCCGCTGGACCGCGCTGCGTCGGGCGTGCGGTCATTCCGGATCTCGCGCCCGCTTGACCAGCAGGATTACGTAATGCTGGAGATGGACTTCGATACGCAGGCGGCGGCGGTGGACTTCCTGGGCCGGCTGCAGAACGATACGTGGAAAACGGGTGTGACGGCGCCGGCGCTGGTTGGTGAGCCATCGACCAGAATCATCGAAACGGTCGCCGTCGAGAACGTGGCAGCCGCTGACCGCGACCTTCGGTAGAACGTCTGCGCCGACGCGGGGATCACAAGAAACTCGCGTCATGCGTTTCGCTGTTGCCCCTGCTGTCCCTGGACGGGGTCCTGCGCGCTCCGCGGAGACACCGTGAGGGTGGCGACGCGTTCCAGCCTCGGATGCAGGTGGTCGCCGTCGTCCACCACCCCGGTCTGCCACCACAATTTCAGCCCTTCCGGTACCACCTCCAGATAGGCCACGTTGTTTTGGAACCAGGGCCCCCGGATGCCGGACCAGTGGAACGGCGGGTCCGGCACCTTGGCGGAGCGCGCGACCAAGGCGCCCACCGGGGTGGCCAAGCCGTAGGACATGATGGCCGCGAAGGACCTCATCAGGCGGGGCAACGGGTTGCGGATGGGGGAGCAGACGGCCTGCAGGATCCGGCTGCCAGAGGCACGCTCCACCTCCGCAACGTAGGAGTAGTGGACGTCCCCGGAGAGGAAGGTGATTGTTTCCGGTGCCGGGCCGCGCTTGCCGTCGGCGACTTCGCTGGCCATGTTCGCCAGTTCCCTGAAGCTGTTTTGGAATGCGCCCCAGTGTTCCAGGTCCAGCGCCTGGCGCAGCTTCTCGCCGGCCCAGGCGGCACGGTTGCCCCACGCACCTTCAGAGACGGCCTCATTCCACGACTCGACGTAGTGCAGGCCCATCGGCAACAGGAAAGGCAGGGACGTCGCCACGAGCAGGTGGCGGAAGCCGCCTTGCATCCGGTCGTCCAGCCAGGCCATTTCCACCGCATCGACCAGTGCCCGATCGTCCGGCGTCAGGTCCCGGGCTGCGCGGGAGTCAACCACGATGAGCCGGGTGTCGCCGAAGTCGCGGCAGTAGCTCCACCGATAGGATTTCGGGTCACGATCAGCCCGCTCCGCGAAGCTGTCCAGCTCGGCGCCCACATCGAGCTCATCCCCGCCTGTGTGCCCGATGATCCGCTGCCACACGGCATCCTCAGCCCGTTCCTGCGGTGACAGGTTCCCCAGATGCTGGTAGACCCAGTACGAGGCCAGTCCCGCGACGATCCGCCCACGCCACCACGAGGTGGCCTCCATCTTCTTCTTCCAGCTCAGCGACGTATTCCAGTCGTCGCGGATGTCGTGGTCATCGAAGATCATGGCGCTGGGCAGGGTCGACAGCAGCCATCGGTTCGCCGGGTCTGACCAGGCCAGAAAGTACAGGTGGGCGTATTCCTCGTAGTCCTTGAGCTCTTCGCCGGGGGGTGCCTTGATGTCTCGCCGGCCGCGGATGAACTCCTGCATTTGTTCACTGGTCAGGTCCGCGTACACCTGATCTCCGAGGAAGGCCAGAAGATCCGGCCACGGCAAGTCTCCGCCGGAGGCCATCTTCAGCGCATAGGCGCGCAGAGAGTCGACGCCATGGGTCCGGTTGCCGGATGCATCGTGCGGGACACTGGTCCTGCAGGAGCCGTATGCCATCCGCAGCGGCTTACCGGTGGCCAGTGTGGCGATCATGGACGGCGGAAACCCGGATGAGGGGTCGGGCCAGGCCTGCGTTCCGTTGATATCGAGGGCGTACGGCGTCACCGTGCCGGACTCCAGCCCGTCCAATTCCACCAGCGCGTAGTGGTGGCCGTGAACTGCGAATGTGCGGGCCTCCCAGCCCCGGCCGCCGGCACGGATGGAAACCCGGGCAGCGGTTTGGGTCTCCACCCAGACACTCGCCGACGTCTCATCCACGTACCGCACCATAGGGCCGAGCACCAGGGAAGGGGTGGTCATGAATCAGTTGTACCTGCTCCGGCCGGCTGCGGCCATGGCGTCAGGAAAGTCCAAGCGTACGCAGGCAGCGTCAATGCCCCTGAGGCGGTTCCTTGGGTGTCCCTCCGAGGGCCGGGGTACTGCCGGAATCGCCCGGTCCCTGGGCCAGCTGGTCATGGAGCCTGCTGATCTGGGCCACGAGGCGGGCACGTTCTTCGCTGCCGATGCCTTCGTCCGACCGCCTCCGCAGATTGGTTGCTGCCGTCACACTTTCAACTAGCCAGGAGGACACCACCGCCGTGACCATGCTCAGGACTGCAAACCCGCCGACCATCAGCGTGGCCGCAGCCCACCGGCCCGGAACGGTTACGGGGTAGTAGTCGCCATAGCCGATCGTTGTGATGGTGACAATTGCCCACCACAACGAGTCGCCCATCGAGGTGATATTCGCGTTCGGTGCGCCCTTTTCGAAATTGAAGACGCTCAAGGCGACCGTGTAGAGCAGGAGGACCGCGGAGACAATGACGTAGGCCAGGACGCGGGTCCTGATGGCGGTGCCCGGGGCCCGTTCCATGACCCGGCGCAAGGTGAACGGACGCAGGAGCCGCAACGGCCGCGCAACGGGGAGCACCACCATGAGCAGGTCCAAGGGGTGGCGGACGAACCACCGGCCCCGTTGGGGCGCCAGGAGCAACTTCACAATGTAGTCGGCGCCGAAGGCGACCCACGTTGACCCCACGACGATTCCGAGAAGGTCGGCGTAGGGCTGCGGCGGTTCTGCAATGACGAGGATGGAGTAGGCCGCCAGAAAAACAAAAGCCGCACCGACGAGGGGCCACTCGGAATACTTTTGCCAGGTTTCTTGCCTCATGGCTGAATGCTAGGACTTTGTCCCTCGGATGTCCTTACGAAATTGCCACACTGACCCTAAGCGAGCCACCCGCTGGCAGCGAGCCACCCGCGGAGCGCTGACAACTGTCGCCGTCAGCGGTACATTGGCCTTCTGAGGTGGCAGACCGAGGCTGGGCACGGCAGACCACATGGCCAGAACCTGCGGAGGCGGACAGCCATGGCGGCAAATCAGGACAAAGACGGCGCTCGCCGGGACCACGCGCATCACGACGTCATACCCAACATACTTGAAATAGTGGAGCAAAGCGTCCTGCAGCGTATTGAGGACTTTAATGATCCGCGCCAGGAATGGCGGCGCCTGTTCTCGGAGTTATACGGCACGTTCCTGCTCGTGGTCGTCGCGGCCGGCGGCGGCATGATGGGCCAGGCGTTCCCCGGCGTCATCAGCCGCACGGCGGCAGTGGTGGCTCCGGGCCTGATGGTGATGGGCATCATCTTGTTCATGGGCAAGATCTCGGGCGCGCATCTGAACCCTGCGGTCAGCATTGCGTTCGCGCTCCGCGGTGACTTCCCGTGGCGCCGGGTGCCGGCCTACATCGTCGTTCAGCTCATTGGCGCGACGCTCGCCTGCCTGCTGCTGCAGGGCGTGATCGGGGTCTCCGCCACCTACGGTTCAAACTATCCGGCGGCTGGTTATTCGGCCGGCGCCGCGTTCCTGATGGAGGCACTGCTGACGATGGTGTTGGTCAGCGTCATCCTGGGAACCGCCTCCGGGGCCCAGAACGTCGGGCTGTTTGGGGCGTTCGGTGTCGGCGCATACATTGCCTTGGCAGGCCTGTGGGGCAGCCCCATCTCCGGCACGTCGATGAATCCGGCACGAACGTTCGGGCCGGATCTCGCCAGCGGAAATTTCAGCGATTACTGGGTGTATGTCGCCGGGCCGCTGGTCGGCGCGGCGGCCGCCGTCGGTATCGCATTCATCCTGCGCGGAGCGGGCGGCGGGAGGTCGGGCTCGGGAGCCGCGCAGGGTGCCCTCTTCACCGAGGCCGCCGAGGAAGATAAGCCGTAGCGGGCCGTGAACGTGACCCGCAGAAGGAGAGCGCCGTGAGAAGGGCCGCACCGTCTCATCCGCTGGATCCGCTGAGCGCGGACGAGTTCCGTGCCGCGGCGGAGCTGCTCGCCAGCGCACAAGGCGTCACGTTTCCGGCGTGGCGGCTTGCCGCAATCGAGCTGATCGAACCGGAAAAGGCTGCCGTCGCCGCCTTCGAAGCCGCTGCCGACGCGCCGGCTCCGGAACGGATCGTCGGCGTGAACTGCTTCGAACGGTCCTCCAACAAGACCTACCGGGCGCGGTTATCGCTGACCCACGGGGTTGTCCTCTCCTTCACCCATATCCCTGGCGTTCAGGCGAACATGACCGTCGACGAGTGGGAAGAAGCTGACGCAGCGCTGCGCAGCCACCCGCAGGTGATCGCTGCGCTTGCCAAGCGCGGCATCACTGATCTGTCCCTGGTCTTCATGGACGTGTGGACCTATGGCCTGTCAATGATCCCGGAGAAGCACCAGGGGCGCCGGATCGGCTGGTCCGACACGTGGGTCCGTGCCCGTGCGGGCGCCAACCCGTATGCGGGGCCGGTCAACGGGTTCCACTGCGTCATTGACCTGGCGTCCATGGAGCTGCTGGACATCGAGGACACTTTTGCGGTGGACCGTCCCGAGATCATGGGCGAATATATCCCGGCGCTGATCCCGGACCGGCTCCGCGACGCAAGCACCCGCGAACCGCTCAAGCCGCTGGACATTGTCCAGCCCGAAGGCGTTTCCTTTCAGATGGACGGCAACAGGATCAGCTGGCAGAACTGGTCCCTGCGCGTCGGGTTCAACTACCGCGAAGGGCTGACGCTGCACCGGGTCAGCTATCGCGACGGCGGCCGCGAACGGCCGATCGCGAACCGCCTGTCCTTCGCCGAAATGGCCGTTCCCTACCGGGATCCCAGCGATGACCACTACCGGCGCACCGCGTTCGACGTCGGCGAATGGGGTCTGGGATTCATGACGACGTCGCTGGAACTGGGCTGCGACTGCCTCGGGGAAATCCGGTATTTGGATGCGGTCATGCACAATTCTGCGGGGGAGCCCTACACCATCAGGAACGCCATCTGCATCCACGAAGAGGATGGGGCGGTGTTATGGAAGCACATCGACCACGACGGCGGCATGGAAGTGCGCCGGATACGTCGACTGGTGATTTCTTTCCATGTCACCGTGGCCAACTATGAATACCTGGTGTACTGGCGCTTCTACCAGGACGGGAACATTGAGTGCGAGGTGAGGGCCACCGGCATCATGGTGGTCAGCCATTTCGGCGAGGGCCAGCAGCATCCGAGCGGAACGCTGGTGGACAACCGGACCTATGCACCCTTCCACCAGCACTTCCTCGTGGCCCGGCTCGACCTGGACATCGACGGCACCGCAAATACCGTTTACCGTTCGGAAACCGCGATGGTCCCGATGGGTCCGGACAATCCGTACGGGCTCGCCCTGCATCAGAACAAGACCCCCATCACGACCGAGGGGCACGACGACTACTCCTGGGAGACCCAGCGGGCCTGGACGGTGACGAACGACAACTCGGTCAACGGGCTCGGGACCCCGGTGTCGTACAAGCTGGTGCCCGGCGCAGCTTTCCCGTCGTTCTTTGACCCGGCATCTCCGGTTTTCCAGCGTGCGGAGGTCATCGGGCACACGGTATGGGTGACGCCCAACGATGCCGCGGAACGCTGGCCCGCCGGCGAATTCGTGAACCAGGGCACAGGCGGGCTGGGAATGCCCGAATGGGTGCGGCAGGGGCGGTCCGTTGAAAACACCGACGTCGTCCTTTGGTACGTTTTCGGCATTCACCACATCCCACGGCCGGAGGAGTGGCCGGTCATGCCGGTGGACACAGTCGCGTTCTGGCTTAAGCCGGCCGGCTTCTTCGACCGGAACCCGGCGCTGGACGTCTAGGCGGCCCGGGCCAGGGCGTGCCGCCAGAGGCACGTCACTCCAGTAGACACGTCAGTCCAGTAGATTTGTCGGAGTCGAGGCAGAATTTTGGGATCGAAGAACAGGGGATACGTGTGAGCAGGCTGAGCGGAAGATCGGACGGAACCGATGCGGACTTCGCGGCAACGCCCCTCACGGCGCCGGCGTATCCGCAACTGCGGCTCAACAGCGCTGCCCTCGAGAACAACATCCGGGTCATGGCGGCGTGGTGCCGGGAGCGGGGCGTGGATCTCGCGCCGCACGTCAAGACAACGATGTCGGCACCAATCATCGAGCGGCAGTTGGCGGCCGGCGCCGTCGGTGTCACCGTCGCCACCGTGGATCAAGTCGCCTCGGCACTGCGCTGGGGTCATCAGCGCGTCCTCGTCGCCAACGAGATCGTCGACAGGTCCGGGCTAACGCGTGTCCGTGCGTGGCTGGAGGAAGATCCCGCCCGGGAAATCCGCTGCTTCGTCGATTCGGCAGCAGGCGTGAAGGTGGCTGCCGAGATCTTCGACGGCGCGGCGGCCGACCTGGAGGTGCTGATCGACGTCGGAACTCCCGGCGGGCGCACCGGCATCCGCAGCCTGTCCGAGGGTCTGCGGCTGGCCGGGCTGGTCCGTGCCACGCCGGGACTGAGGCTGGTGGGTGTTGCCGGGTATGAAGGCGTCGTGCCCAACAGCAGGGCCGAGGATAACGTCACAGCGGTTGACCGGCACTGCCGGCTGGTGCGGGACATCTATCTGGAAGCGGCGGAGTTCTTTGAGACAGCCACTCCCATCTACTCCATGGGTGGTTCCGCGTTCCCGGACCGCGTGGTTGAGTTCCTTCCCGATCGCGGCCAGGTGCCCGGAACGCGAATTCTTCTCCGATCGGGCTGCTACGTCACCCACGACCACGGCACCTATGCCGCCGTCAGCCCCGTTCCGGGACTGATTCCGGCGCTGTCCGTTCGCGCGATGGTCCTGTCCACCCCCGAAGACGGGATGGCCGTCGTCGGAGCCGGCAAAAGGGACCTTCCCTACGACGCCGGACTGCCCAGCGTTCTCTCGGTCCGGACCGCGGAGGGAGCCCTTAAGCCCGGCGCAACCGCAGTGGTGCGCAATCTCTTCGACCATCACGCGGTGCTCACCGGGGTGTCCGGAGTGGATGTCACCGATACCGTGGATTTCGGGATATCCCATCCTTGTTCCGCGTTTGACCGCTGGCCCGACTACGTCCTCACCGACGCCGACGGGCAGGACACGGACGTGTGGCAGACCGACTTCCGCCGGTCGTCCCTGGCCCTTGGCTACGCCCCGTCCTGACGCTCAATCCTTGAGCTGCCGGGTCAGCACTTGGAATTCCTCCACGCCCAGGATCTCCATGTGCTGCTCCGCACTGGTCTCGGCGCGGATCTTGGCGGCGGCCTGTTCGCTGCCGGCGAGAGCCGCCTCGTCCTCCCACAGCGTGATTGACAGTGACTTGCTGTCCTTCCCCAGCAGGTAATAGATGCCCAGGCATCCCGGCAGCTGGAGCACCCGGTTGACGGTGTCGTCTGTGGGTGCCCCGGAGCTGTCCGGGCCGGGCTGATACGTGCTGACGCGAGCGAACATGTCCATCCTCCTAGATCCAGGTTCGACGGTTGGAGCGCCTGCCGCCCCAACCGTTGAACCGGGAGCTGGATCCTTGCGATGTCGCGCCCTGGTGGCGGGCGGCCTGGTCTCCTCCCACCAGTAAGGACCCGCGGGCACAGAAGCACAAGGTTCGTGTGCCGGTCCGTTCGCCCTAGTCCGCCGGTCCGCTACTCAGCCGCCGGCCGCTACTCAGCCGCCGGCCGCTACTCAGCCGCCGGCCGCTACTCAGCCGCCGGCGCCGATGGCCGCACGGGCGTTCCTCTTGAGCTCGGCGAGTTCCTTGCGCGCCACAAGGGCCTCGTCCAGGCTGATTGCCACGAACCTGGTGGATGTGCCGGGGGCGGCCCGGGCCACCAGATCCATGTCGGCGCTGATGACCGTGCCCACCATGGCGTAACCGCCGCCGGAGACGGCATCGCGGTGCAGGATGATCGGTTGGGTGCCGCCGGGAATCTGGATGGAGCCGACAGCGTATCCGGCATCAACAATGTTGGACGGGTCGGAACCGGCGCCGAATGGCTGCTCCCGCTCCTTCCACTGCACCCCGGGACCTGAGTACCTCAGCCCCATCCGGTCAGCCACCGGGGTCACCTTCCACTCGCTGTGGAGGAGATTGTCCAGTCCTTCGTCGGTGAGCCGGTGGTCGTAAAGGCCCAGGACGATCCGGACGGCCTGTTCCTTGGCGAATAGGGGACGGAATTCCTCCGGAACTGTATCGGCGTCGGGCAGGGCTCCGGCGTTGAGCGGGGCGCCCACCGGAATCTGGTCACCGGCCTCCAGCTTGCGGCCCTGGAACCCGCCGATCGCGCCCAGGCTGTAGGTGGACCGGCTGCCGAGCACCTCAGGAACATCGATGCCGCCCTGAACGGCGATGTAGTAGCGCGTGCCTCCCCGGATGACCCCGAAGCTGAGTTCGTCGCCGGCTTTCAGCTGGAGCCGGGTCCACTGGGGCCGGGCGTCGCCGTTGACCTTGACCTCAACCGGTGCCCCGGTAACGGCGACGACGGCATCCTGGTCGGTGGTCAGTACCGGGCCCAGGTACGTGCATTCGAGGACGGCTTCCTTGGCGGTGTTGCCCACCAGGGCATTGCCGAGTTCGGCCGAGTATTGGTCCAGGGAACCGCTCTGCGGGATGCCCACGTTGTAGTGGCCGGTGCGTCCCTGGTCCTGGACTGTGGTGGCCAGGCCGGGGTTCTTGATGTCAAACGCCATTGAGGGCCTCCATGAGCTCCTGGTTGTAGCCTGCGGGATCCGCCAGCGCCTTGGGCAGATCAAATGTCACGGGCACCTGCCGGTAGCGGAACGTCCCGGCGGAGATCTCAGCCTGGATGGTGTTGTATTCGGCCTCGGTGACGGGCTTGAACTTCACGATGTCGCCCGGCTTGAAGAACACCATGAAGTCCTTGAAATCGGCCAGGGACTGGGCAGGATCGAAGATGGGCGCGGCAGCGACCCCGAACATCTGGTAGCCGCCGGCACCGCGCACGGAGTAAATGCAGCCGAAGCAGCCGCCGTGGCCCACGGTCAGTTTGGGGGTGTCGGTGCGCGGACTCAGATACTTGGGTACTTCGAGTTGCTTTTCCTGCTCCACCAGCTGGAAGAGGAACGGGAGGCCTGCGACGAAGCCAACCATGGAGACAAGCCATGGTTGCTCATGGTGGCGCTGGATGAATTCGGCGGCGTCCTTGAGGTTGTTGACCTTGGCTGCGTAGTCAATGTCGGTGCCGCCGGGCTCCTGATGGAATCCTTCGCGGAATCGCTCGGCCACTTCCGCCGTGAACGGGTCTTCGTACCAGACCGGGACCTCGACGATCCGGGTTTCCAGCGAATGGTCGTGATGGTGCGCCAGATCCCCTTCAATGGTCCGGACGGTCTCTTCAAGGGTCGACGGCGGCAGGACATCGGGATCGAACCGCACCAGCAGCGAGGCGTTGGCGGGACAGATGTCCACGATGCCGGGCAGCTGCATGGCCGAAAGCTTCGCTGCTATGGACATCACCCGGAAGTTGGCGGCCAGGCTCATGGACTCTGCGACCTCAACGAACAGGAATTCGTCTCCGCCCCAGGTGTAACGGGCCTCCAACACGGCGGGTTCCGGGCTGCTCATTGTGCCTCCATCAGATCGGGGACGGTTTCAAGGAATTTCGAGTGGTGCGTGACGGCCGCAAATTCGGGCCGGCTCAGCAGCTTCTTGTGCACCGGGATGGTGGTTTTGACGCCTTCGATGCGGGTCTCATCCAGGGCCGTCAGCATCGCCTCAATGGCCGCTTCGCGGGTGTCCGCATGCACAATCAGCTTGGCCATCAGGGAGTCGTAGTACGGAGTGACCGTGGAACCGGTCTCCACCCCGGTGTCCACCCTGACGCCTGCGCCGGCGGGCCAGTCCATTGCCGTGATGAGGCCCGGGCTGGGGAAGAAGTGGTGGTCGGGGTCCTCGGCATTTATACGGCATTCGATGGAGTGGCCATTGAATGCGATGTCGTCCTGGCGGAGGGACATCGCCCCGGTGAACGCGATCTGCAGCTGTTCGCGGATCAGATCGACGCCCGTGATTTGCTCGGTGATCGGGTGCTCAACCTGGATACGGGTGTTCATTTCGATGAACGCCGCTTCATGGTTGACCGGGTCATAGAGGAATTCGACCGTTCCGGCGCCGCTGTAGCCGCACTCGCGGGCGAGTTCCACGGAGGAATCCCGGATCCTCTGGCGGACGTGGTCCGGGAGGTCCGGCGCCGGTGCTTCTTCAATGACCTTCTGGGAGCGCCGTTGCATGGAGCAGTCGCGGTCGCCGAGATGGATGAAGTTTGTTCCATCGCCGAGGACCTGTACCTCCACGTGACGGGCATGCTGGACAAAGCGTTCCAGGTAAACGGTGGGATCGCCGAAGACAGCAGCCGCTTCGCCGCGTGTCTGCTCAATGGATTCCAAAAGCTTGCCTTCGCTGTGCACAAAGCGGATGCCCCGGCCGCCGCCGCCGGCGGAGGCCTTGATCACGAGCGGGTAGCCGATGCCGCGGGCGATTTCTACGGCGTCGGCCGCCGGATCGAGGGGGCCGTCCGAGCCACGGAGCACGGGGACGCCAGCCTTCCGGGCCGATTCCCTCGCCAAGGACTTATTGCCCATCATGGCGATGGCGTCCGCACGCGGCCCCACCCAGATCAGGCCCGCATCAGCGACCTTCCGGGCGAAGTCCGCATTCTCGGAGAGGAACCCGTAGCCCGGGTGGACGGCATCGCAGCCGTTGTCCACGGCCGCGGCGACGATGGCGTCCTGGTTCAGGTAGCTGGCGGTGGCAGGCGCCGGACCCACCACGACGACGTGGTCAGCGGACCGGGCAGCCAAGGATTCGACGTCGGCTTCGCTGGCCACCACGAATGTTTCGATGCCCATTTCACGGGCGGTCCGGGCGATGCGAACGGCAATCTCGCCGCGGTTGGCGATGAGCAGTTTCTTCATGGCTATCCTTCCCGGACGACGACGATTGCGTCGCCTGGGTTGACCATGTCGCCCTCGTTGACCTCAAACGACTCCAGGGTGCCGGCCACATCGGACTGGATTTCGGTGAACTGCTTCATGATTTCGATAATGCCGAGGGTCTGTCCGACCTCGATGGCGTCGCCTTCATTGGCGAAAGGCGGCTTGCCGGGGCCGGGCTTGCGATAAAAGACGCCGGGGAGCGGGGAAACGATGGTTGCCACGGGATGCTCTCTTTCAGATGGTTTGGATAGATCGGTTCAGCCCAGGACCGCACGCACTGCGGTGGCCACTGCGACAGAATTGGGTGCGTCGGAGTGGACGCAGATGCTTTGGAACCGGATGTCCAGCTCGGTGCCGTCAACGGCGAGGACGGGCTTGCCGGCCAGCGCCCTGCTGACACGCTCGGCGGCGGCGTCGGGATCGGTGGGCGCCGGGCGGCGCTGGATCAGCAGCTCACCGGCCGGGCCGTAGTTGAGGTCAACATAGAGTTCGGGCACGAAATCCACCCCCATGGACCGGCACACGCTTTCGTGGGCGGTCCCCGCGAGCCCGAAAAACGGAACGCCGAACTGCAAGGCTGTGCCGGCGGCAGCCTGCATCAGTTCCTCGTCGCCGGCCAGCATGCCGTAGAGGGAACCGTGGGGTTTGATGTGGTTCAGTTCCAGCCCGTACTTTGCGAGGAACGCCGTCAGGGCTCCGGTTTGATACAAGATGATCGATTCGACCTCGGCCGGGGTGAGAACCATTCGGCGGCGTC
Source organism: Arthrobacter sp. 10N44_2 (assembly GCF_056394385.1). Classification (NCBI taxonomy): domain Bacteria; kingdom Bacillati; phylum Actinomycetota; class Actinomycetes; order Micrococcales; family Micrococcaceae; genus Arthrobacter; species Arthrobacter sp. 10N44_2. The sequence goes on from NZ_JBFTHT010000008.1 coordinate 19,379, forward strand.
CGAACCCCACAATGTCCGGCAGGCCGGGGTGCGCTCCGACCGCCACGCCGTGCTCAGCAGCCAACGCCACGGTCCGTTCCATGACGTCGGGATCGCCGGCGTGATACCCACAGGCCACGTTGGCGACGTCGATGATGCGCATGAGTTCTTCGTCGTTGCCGAACTCGTGGAGGCCAAGGCCTTCGCCCATATCGGAGTTCAAGAGCACCCTCCGTTGTGCGGGGGGAGCGCTGAAAGGAGAGGCGGGGGGAGCGCTGAAGGGAGAGGCGTGGGCTGAGGTGCCTGAAGAAGTGTCGGGAGTCACATTGGGTCGCATGGGTGCAACGCTACTCAGCAATTCACGTGCCCGATATTGTGCAGGTCGCTGAATCTGCGGGCATCAATTATGGTTATTGCACTGTCCGGTGGGGGACGCCCGCCGTAGTGGGAGGGCCCCGTGCGAATTTCTGATTTAGCAGACAACGCCGATCTCAACATCCGGCTTCGGGTTGCGGGCGGCGAGGGCCGACTGGCCCGGCCCATCACCTGGTGCGCTCCCACCGAACACATGGACCCCACGCCCTTCCTCAGCGTGAACGCCCTGGTGCTGACCAACGGCATGGGCTTGAACGTCAAGGACTTCAGGACCTGGGACGCCTACGTGGAACGGCTGGTTTCCGTCCCCGTCTCAGGGCTGGCGTTCGGCTTGGGCGCGGCGCACAGCGAGCTGCCGGCCGGCCTGCTCCGTGCCTGCGAGGTGCACGGCCTGCCGCTGCTGGAGCTCGCGCCGCAGGTGCCCTTTGTGTTGGTCATGCGGCACGTGGAGCGGGTCATCGCTGCCGAGCGCTATGAGGAGTTGCGGAAGGGCTGGGAACTGGCGGACCAATGCACCCGGTTGGCGGCCGACGGGCATTCCCTGGCGGAGGTCCTGGAGAGGGTGGCGGATGCCATCGATGCGAGGGTGGCCGTGATCGACCAGAACGCCTTCGAGCTTGTTTCCGCGGGAGCGGCTCACGGCGGGACCGCGCGGACCGCGTTGCGCCTTCCCAGCGGCGAGTCCGAGCAGTTCAGGCTTGCCATTGAGGGGATCGGGAGCAACATTGTGCTGCAGCCCATTCTGGGCCCCGTGGCCGCCGTCATCGCTATGCAGCTTAGCTATACCCTCGGGTCCCATTCGCCCTTGCATTCCCGGGAAGCCGCACGCTTCATGGAGGCCCTTTATGAGGACCGCGGCGAGCCGTCCACGCCGCTGCGCCGCTACGCCCTCGAGTCCGGCTTCGATCCTGACAGCGACTGGGGTGCGGTGCTGATCGGCAGCTCAGAAGAGGTGGCCCCCGCAAAGCTGCGCGCCATCGCATGGCGCGCCCGGGTGGGTCTACAGGCCGGGTTCGGCACTGTGCGGTTCATGGAAGAGGCCGGACTCACGACTCTCTTGTTGCAGCACCGGCACTCGGCGGCCGACTTACTGGATGCTGCGCGCGGATTCTTTACGGACGCCCCGGAACTGTCCGTCATCGTCTCGGAATCCGCGGGCCTCAGCGAACTGCCGCTGGCGCTTCAGCTTGCCCGCCGTCATGTGGGACGGCCCGGGGTGCACCAGGCGCCGCTGGCAGATCTCGCCGGCATTGTGCAGGGACTGCCCAGTCCGGGTCTGGTTGCGATGTGCCAACGACTGCTGGCGCCCCTGGCCTCCGACGGCGGCAGCTCGCTGCGGGAGACCTTCGGCGCGTACCTGCGCCACAGCGGGAACTCCGCGAAGATCTGCGATGAACTCTTCATCCACCGGAATACGCTCAGCTACCGGCTGCGGAAAATCGAGGAGCTGCTGAAACTGGACCTGTCCGATGGCGAAGTCCGCGCCACGTGCATGCTCGCCCTCGGCATCGTTGCGGCCGCCCGCTAAAGGGACTGGGCAGTTTGCACTAAAAGTCGCCCCAATCTTGGGCGAACCTCCGATAGGACGCTGTGACCCGGGTCACTACTCTCAAGTCATGGGCTCCTCAACTCATGGGCGTGGAGCCTGCACGGTTGGGCTACGGATTGACGGACGGCGCGTGCCCGCATGGCCTCCCGATTCCACTCACTGATTCGACTGACTGGAGGATTCTCTTGCAGTGTCACACCGCGATGCCGAAGCCGCTGCTTTCCCGCACGCACAGGACCGGCTCCAGCCTGACCGATTCGACCTCCCGGCCGTCCAGGACGCCCTTGAGGAGCTGCACCGCCGTCCGCCCGATATCAAGCATGGGCGAGCGGACCGAAGAGAGTGGGATGGGCAGTTCCGCGGCCAGCGAGGTGTCATTGAAGCCAACCACCGCCACGTCGCGGCCGACGCCGAGGCCATGGGACCGCAGGGCTCCCATGGCGCCGATGGCCGCGAAGTCGTTGACGGCGAACAGTGCAGTCGGGTGGGAGTTGCCGTGAGCAAGGATGGTCTCGGCCGCTTCCCGTCCTCCGCCGGTATCGAATCGGGACCACACAACGGCGTCAGGGGGAATCTTCCCGCCCAGCGCGCGCCAGCGGTCCACGAAACCGGCCGTCCGGTCGACGGCCGTGCTGGCATAGGGCTCGCCGGCGATCACGGCGACGTCCCGGTGCCCCATGCCCCACAGGTGGTCGGCCACAAGCTCGCCGCCAAGGACGTCGTCGCAGGTGGCCGACGGGAAGCCCGGGACGCGCCGGTTCATGAGCACGAACGGCACCTTCCGGGAGGCAAGCTCCCGCAACAGGCCGCTGTCCAGGTGTGCGTCGCCGATGATCAGCCCGTCCACGCGCCGGGCCAGCATGGAGTCCGTCTTGCGGCGCTGTTCCTCGGGCTCATCGCGCGAGTTCATAACAAACGTGGAATAGCCGAGCTCCGCCGCGGCTTCGTCGATGCCCTCGTACATAATCGCCAGAACGAGGTCCGAAAGCCGGGGAACTATCACGCCCATGAGATGCGTGCGCCGCGTCCGCAGGCCGGCGGCCTGCGGGTCGGGGGAGTAGCCGCGCTTCCGCGCGAGCTCGCGCACGCGTTCGGCGGTAGCTACAGAGGCTGCCCCGCGCGCCACTTCGGAGCCCGAGTGCAGGATCCTGGATACGGTCGAGGGGTGGATTCCGAGCTCGCTCGCGAGATCCTTCAGCGTGATGGTGCGGCCATCGGCCGTGCTCTCTTCCATTCAGTCCCCTGCCTCAGCTCAAAAGGTCGTCATCACCAAGAGTGCCTGATAATGCCCGGATCTCTGGTCCAGGCACGCTTGACGTGTCCCACCTCACATTCTATAGTCAATCAAACGGCGTACCCAATCGATTGGGTAGACGGAATCCCGGGAGCCGGCGGCGAAGTATTTACCCCCCTGAAACTTCCGGGAGCATCTGCAGGAAACATGGCAGGAATAACTTTTAACCACCAACCCAATCGATTGGGTAAGTGTGCGGAAACAGTTACAGAACAAACGGAGTGGACATGACCGTCACAGATTTAGTTGGCCCCCACGTGGTCCTGCTGGCCACGGGAGGAACGATTTCTTCACGTGCGTCCGAGGCCGGCGGAGCCGCGGTGGCGTCCGACACGGGGGAGCAGGTGTTTGCCAGCATGGGCGTGCCAGCGGCCCATCCGGTCCGCGTGTTCGACGTTTTCCGGAAGGGCTCGTACCTGCTGACAGTCGAGGACATGTTCGCCATCTGCGCCACGATTCGGGAGGCCTTGGCCGACCCGCAGGTTCTGGGCGTCGTGGTCACCCACGGGACGGACACGATGGAGGAAACGGCCTATCTCGTTGACCTCACCCACGATGATCCCCGCCCGGTCGTATTCACCGGAGCGCAGCAGGCTGCCGACGCCGACTCCCCGGACGGACCCGGCAATCTGTCCCGTGCCATCGCCGTCGCCGGTTCTCCGCGGGCGCGCGGAACCGGTGTGTTGTTGGCCTTTGCCGGGACCATCTTCCCTGCGGCCGGAGTGCGCAAGCGCCACACAACCAGCCTCGATGCCTTCGCCAACCCGGACTTCGGAACCGTCGGATCGGTGTCCGACTCCGGCGAGGTCGAGATCCAGCCGGTACGACCAGGCCTTCCCCCGTTGCCCCTGCCGGGCGCGGACGCCGGTTCGCCGCGCGTGGACCTCATTGCTGCCTACCCCGGAGCCGACGCCACCCTCCTGCGGGCTGCCCTCCAGGCCGGGGCGGCAGGGATCGTGCTCCAGGGGACGGGAACGGGCAACGCTAACCGCGTGCTGTGCCAGGAAGTCGCGCGCGCCACCGCTGCCGGCGTCGTGGTGGTGACGAGCACCCGGGTGGATGCCGGTGCCGTGGTGCCCCGGTACGGCGACGGCGGCGGCGAGGACCTGCGCGCTGCCGGTGCCATCCCCGCCGGGCTGCTCAAGCCATCCCAATCGCTTGTCCTGCTGAGCCTTCTGCTCAGGCTCGGCACTCCCGCCGCCGGGATCGCGGAGGCCTTCGCCCTGAGGGGCACGCTTCCTGACTAGTTGCCGCCCAACATCCGAGCCTCACCAACAATCCACAGCCCAAAGACAAACCTCAACAAGAAGCCAAACCTCAACAAAAGCGCAGTGAAAGGTTGATCTCATGACTAAGGACATCCAAGTCGCGTTCGGCGTGGACGTGGACGCAGTTGCCGGAATGCTCGGCTCCTACGGGGGCGAGGACTCGCCCTGCGATATCTCCCGCGGCTTGTTCAGCGGCGAGGTCGGCGGCCCTCGGCTCATCCGGCTTTTCGAGAAGTACAGCCTGCCCGCCACCTGGTTCGTGCCGGGCCACTCGATCGAGACCTTCCCGGACCTGACGCGGATGATCGTCGACGCCGGGCACGAAATCGGCGTGCACGGGTACTCGCATGAAAACCCCATCGCCATGACCCGCGAGCAGGAGACGGCCATCCTGGACCGGTCGATCGAACTCATCGAGAAAGTCTCCGGCCGTCGGCCCACGGGCTACGTTGCTCCCTGGTGGGAATTTTCCCCGGTCACCAACGAGATCCTGCTCGAACGCGGGATCAAATACGACCACTCCCTGATGCACAAGGACTTCGAGCCCTACTACGTCCGGGTCGGCGACAGCTGGAAGAAGATCGACTACACCAAGGCCGCGGAAACCTGGATGGAGCCGCTGGTCAGGGGCACCGAAACCGACCTCGTCGAGATCCCGGCCAACTGGTACCTGGACGACCTGCCTCCCATGATGTTCATCAAGGCGGCCCCGAACTCCCACGGATTCGTCAGTCCCCGGGACATCGAACAAATGTGGCGCGACCAGTTCGACTGGGTGTACCGGGAAATGGATCAGGCCGTCTTCACCATGACCATCCATCCGGATGTCTCGGGCCGCCCCCAAGTGCTGCTCATGCTCGAGCGCCTCATCGAACACATCAATTCCCACGAAGGCGTCAGCTGGCTGAAGTTCGACCAGATCGCGGACTCCTTCCTCGCCCGCAGCCCCCGAAAGGAAAACCAGTAATGACCATCCAGCAGCCCGCCGTCGATCTGACGCAACCCGGACCGGACGAAAAACGCCGCTTCCCGGTATTCTCCAAGCACCACACAACCGTCGCCACCGTCCTGGCGCTCTGTGCCTGGACGGTCGCCGTGTTCGACTTCGGACTTTTCGGCACCCTCCTGCCGGCCATGCAGCAGGAGTTCGGCTGGACCGCGACCGAAGCGTACGCAATCAACACCTGGATCGCCGTCGGCACCGCGATCGTCTGCTTCGGAATCGGCCCGGTCATTGACCGGCTCGGCCGCCGCAAGGGCATGATGACCACTATCGGCGGGACCGCCATTGTCTCGGGCCTGACGGCCCTGATTCCGACCGGGATCCCGTTCCTCAGCAACGGTCTGCTGGTGCTGGTCCGTTCCTTCGGCGGGCTCGGGTTCTCGGAGCAGGCCGTCAACGCCACCTACATGAACGAGGTCTACCAGGTCACCGAAGTCGCGGATAAGCGCAAGCGCCCCGGCTTCCACTACTCCTTCATCCAGGGTGGCTGGCCGCTGGGCTTCCTGCTTGCGAGCGCCCTCGCCCTCGTCTTCCTCCCGTCCCTCGGCTGGCGCGCCCTGTACCTGATGGCGACCGTTCCGGCCGCGATCATCGTGTGGGTCATCGCAAAGAAACTGAAGGAGACGCCGCAGTTCGAACTGCACCACAAGCTGACCCAACTCGAGAAGAGCGGCAAGACCGAGGAAGCCCATTCCCTGGCCCACGCCTTCGGCGTCGAGCACTCCTCCGCGGCCCCGCTCAAGCGCATCTGGGAGCCGCACCTGCGCCGGAATACGATCGTCTTGTCGCTGGCCTGGATCTTCAACTTCTTCGGCATCCTCATTTTCAGCATTCTCGGCAGTTCTGTCCTGAAGAACGCCAAGGGTGTGGAACTTTCTGACGCCTTCTGGATGCTGATCGTCATCAACGGGCTGGCATACTTCGGCTATGTCTTCCATGGGTGGCTCGGTGACAAGATCGGCCGCAAGCGGACCATCATCGGAGGCTGGATTATCTCCGGCATCTCCTTCGCCATCATGCTCAGCCCCCTTGCCACGGACCCCTTCATGATCATCGTCACCTACGGCGCCGGACTGTTCTTCCTGGTCGGACCGTACGCCGCGATCCAGTACTTCATGGCGGAGTGCTACCCTGTCAGCTGCCGTGCCACCGGCACAGCCTTTATCGGCGCAATGAGCCAGCCCGGCACCATTCTCGGTGGTTTCCTGTTCACGCTAGCGGCCGCCAGCGTAGGAACCGGTGCTGCAGCCTTGTGGGTCGGCGCGGCCGGAACCCTTTTCTCCGGCCTGCTGATGATCGCCGCGAAGCCGCCGGTCGAAGCCCTGCTCGAGGACCACCCCCATGACGCCTGAGAACAGGGTGGCCGTGATCACCGGAGCGGCCAGCGGCATTGGACGGGCCCTCGCGGTCCACTACGCCCACCGCGGCGTGCATTCTGTCATCGGAACCTTTCCCGGCGACCCGCACGACCCGGAGGAAACCCTTCGCCTCGTGAAGGACGCGGGCGGCCAGGGGGTCATCCACGAAGTGGACGTCCGCAGTACCCCGTCAGTCGATGCCTTCGCCGACCGCGCCATACAGGAATACGGCCGCCTGGACTACGCCGTGGCCAACGCCGGAATCCTGCGCAACTCGCCCCTGGCGGAGATGACCGACCAGCGCTGGCACGACATGCTCGACGTCGACCTCACCGGCGTGATGCGGACCCTGCGCGCCGGTTCCGCGAAGATGACCGACGGCGGATCGCTGGTTGCCGTATCCTCCATTGCCGGCGGCGTCTACGGCTGGGAGGAACATGCCCACTACGCGGCCGCCAAGGCCGGCGTGCTCGGCCTGATCCGCAGTGTGGCCGCCGAGTTGGGGCCGCGCGGCATCCGCGCCAACGCCGTTATCCCCGGACTGATCGAAACTCCCCAGTCCCTGGATCCGGTGAATTCCCTCGGGCCCGAGGGCCTGCAGCGCGCCGGTCTGGAAATCCCCTGGGGCCGCGTCGGACGGCCCCAGGAAGTTGCCAGCGTGATCGGCTTCCTGACCTCTGATGATGCTGTCTACGTCACGGGCCAGTCCCTGATTGTTGACGGCGGCCTCACCATCAAGATGCGTGCCTGAAATGCCCCGGAAGGACAAACATGAACAACCCTGACGCCTCCCGAAACACGGAGGGCCGCGCCGTTGTGGTCACGGGCGGAGCCAGCGGCATCGGCAAGGCCATCGCCGAGGCCTTCACCGCCAACGGCGACAGAGTCGCCATCCTGGACCGGTCGGGCGCGGCGGAAAGCATCGCCGTCGACGTCTCGGACGAGGCGAGCGTGAAGGCGGCCTTTGCCGCAGCACGGTCCCGGCTCGGCAGCATCGACATTCTTGTGAACAGTGCCGGCCTTCTGACGGAATCGCCGCTGGAAGACATGACACTTGCCATGTGGAACGAGACGATTGCCGTTGACCTGACCGGTGTCTTCCTCTGCTGCCGGGAGGTGGTGGGGGAGATGCGGCAGCAGAAGTGGGGCCGGATCATCAACATCGCCTCCCAGCTGGCCATCAAGGGCGGCACCGGGCTCAGCCACTACAGTGCCGCCAAAGCTGGAGTCGTGGCGCTGACCAAGGCCCTGGCCCTGGAAACGGCCGCCGACAACGTGCTGGTCAACAACATTGCCCCGGGCCCCATCGAAACGCCCCTGGTTGACGGCATCTCGGAGGAGTGGAAGGCGGCGAAGCGTGCCGGGCTGCCGCTGCTGCGCTTCGGGCTGGCGGACGAGGTGGCGCCGACGGCGCTACTTTTGGCCAGCGATCCCGGCGGCAACTTGTACGTGGGGCAGACACTCGGGCCAAATTCCGGTGACGTCATGCCCTAGGAGGGAGGCCTATATGTGCGGTGCCTGTGGACGAAATGTGGTAAGCGATCCTGTCCTGGGTCCGGTCAGAACGCTGCGGCAGCACCTGATTGTCGCCCAAACGATCAATGGTGCCAGCCAATCCTGGCCGGGAGCCCCGAAAGTGGCCGCGACCAGCGGCGGCTGGCTGGTCTCGGGGCCGACGGGAGCCACAGTGGCCGTATCAACCGTGCAGGCGCTGTGGTCCGTTGTCCTGCTGGGCAGGCCGGGGCTGCAGCGGCAGGACCTGCGTGCCGCCGGGATCCTGGGAGCGGGTGAACTGGGCACGGGTGAACTGGGCACGGGTGAACTGGGCACGGGTGAACTGGGCGCCGGGGAACCGGACCCGGGAGAGTTGGCGCGCCGGGTGATGAACCTCGGCCACGAGATGGCACAGGATTCCGCTACGGAAACGGACACGTGACACGCCACAGGTCAGGCGCTACGGGGATCCCCGTAGCGCCTGACCTTTTCTGCGGCGCCGGCCCGAATTCGTAGCGAAATCCTAGCAAAACGGCCGGGCCGGGGCCAGGTGCCGGGGTCAGCCTTCGGCCATCAGGATGCAGGCGCAGCCGGTGCCAGGATCAGGAAGCAGGACCGGCTTGGGAGTCGGAGTGCGGGCAGCGAATCTGCTCGCGGCCCTCACGTGCGTTCTCGACGTCCGCGGCGCTTGCCAGGTCACCGCGGGCCCGCAGCCCGGCCACCACACCGTCAACATCGGCGTCGGGCCGGTTCTGGCTGAGTTTGTGCTTCGCCTCGATCCGCGTGATGAGAAGCTCGACGCCGACGATCGCGCGCAGCTGGCCGGCAATGTAGCGCTCCGGGGCATCCTCGACAGTCCAGGGCCGCTCGGAGCCGGCCTCGTTGTGGTTGCTCAGCCGCCTCACATGGCTGGCGAGCCAGGCGGGATCGTCGTGGATGACCAGGGTGCCGTACACGTGGGCCGTGGAGTAGTTCCAGGTGGGAACCACGCGTCCGTGCTCCGCCTTGGACGCGTACCACCGCGGCGAGATGTAGGCGTCCGCGCCCTGGATAATGGCGAGCGATTCGCCGAGGGCGGGTTCAGACCATTGGGGGTTGTTGCGGGCCAGATGCGCGTGCAGGGCGCCGTGCTCACCGGCCGAGGGGTCGAAGACGAAGGGCAGCAGCGTTGCAAGCATGCCCTTCGCGGTGGCGGTGACCAGGTTGGCCGCGGACGGGCGCGTGAGCAGATGACGGACTGCATCGGGGCCGGCGGCGAAATGTGCGGGGATGTACACGGAACTTCCATTCGGATCGCGGATCGGTCTGGGGCTGGGAGGCTTCGGGGGCGGGGCAGGTGATCAGATCAGCCGGATTGTTTCACTGTCACAGTGCCCTCGCGTTGTCCTTCGGGCTGTCCAGCACGAACGGATTGCTTCCCGCCGCCCTCGCCGCACTTGGCCGGGAGCGGACGGCCAGGCCGGCACAGAGGATGACCGCCGTGCCGCCGATGATGGTCGCCCAGGTCAAGTCTTCGCCCAGTATGAGCCCGGCCCAGCAGATGCTCAAGACCGGCTGGACGAGTTGGATCTGGCTGACCTGCGCCATGGGTCCGATGGCCAGGCCGCGGTACCAGGCGAAGAAGCCGAAAAACATGCTCACGACGCCCAAGTATGCGAAGGCCGCCCACTGCACCGGAGTAGCGGAGGGAGGCTGGCTGGCCATAGAGAACGCCGCGATGCCGGCCATGAGCGGCGAGGACAGAACGAGGGCCCAGGAGACGGTCTGCCACGACCCGAGTTCGCGGGCCAGCAGGCCGCCTTCGGCGTAGCCGATTGCCGCCGAGAGGACGGCGCCGAACAGCAGCAGGTCGGCCAATTGCAGTTGCCCGATGCCGCCGGACTGCGCAGAGGCGAAACCAATCGCCGCCACTGCGCCCGCGCCGGTGATCACCCAGAAAGGCCTGGGCGGCCGTTCATGGCCGCGGATGACCGCCATCGTTGCGGTCGCCGCGGGGAGTAGCGCAATAACAACCGCGCCGTGGCTGGCGGGAACCGAGGTGAGGGCGAAGGAGGTCAGCAGCGGGAATCCGACCACCACCCCGCCGGCGACCACCGCAATACGCGCCCACTGGGCGCCCCGGGGCAGGCGCTGCCGGGTCAAAGTGAGGGCGAACGCGGCGAGAACGGTCGCAACAACAGCCCGGCCCGATCCGATGAACAACGGAGACAACCCCGCAACCGCCACCCGGGTGAACGGCAGAGTGAAGGAGAATGCGGCGACGCCGACGAATCCCCACCACAGTCCGGCTGCCGGCCGGGACGATAACGGTTGATCGATTCCCTGAGTAGCGCTACTATTGTCTTTCATGTCTTACGATAGCACTTCGCAGATGGCGGCGCGGCTCCGGGAATGGATTGCGGCCGCCGCGCCGGGCGCGCGGCTGCCTTCCACGCGTTCCCTGGTCGCCGAGTACCAGGCCAGCCCCGTGACCGTGCAAAAGGTCCTGCGGACCCTCTCCGCGCAGGGCCTGATCGAGAGCCGCCCCGGCGTCGGGACGTTCGTGCGGGCCGTTCGAACAGCCCGGCCCGCGGACTACGGCTGGCAGACGACGGCGCTGGGATCGCCCCGGGCGCCGCTCCGCCCCGGCTCCACTGCGATGCGCAGCGCCCCAAATGATGTCATCGCCTTCCATTCAGGCTATCCGGACCGGGAACTGCTGCCCGAGCGGCTGGTCAGGGCGGCCCTGACCCGGGCTGCCCGGGGTGAGGCTGCCCTGTCACGTCCGCCTGCAGCGGGCCTGCCCGACCTGCAATCCTGGTTCGCGCACGAGCTCCGGGCTGCCACTGGGGCCGGCGTCGCCCCGCCAACGCCGCGCGACGTGATCGTACTCCCGGGGAGCCAGGGCGGGCTCAGTTCCGTGTTCCGGGCGCTGGTCGGCAGCGGGCAGCCGCTGCTGGTGGAATCCCCGACCTACTGGGGGGCGCTCCAGGCTGCGGCGCAGTCCGGTGTCCGGGTTGTTCCGGTACCCAGCGGTCCCGAAGGCCCGGACCCCGAGGACCTGGCCCGCGCCTTTGGCGAGACCGGCGCGCGGCTGTTCTACGCACAGCCGAACTATGCCAATCCCACTGGCGCGCAATGGCCTGCCCGCCTGCGCGAGCAGGTGCTCGACGTGGTGCGCGAACACGGTGCATTCCTGGTGGAGGATGACTGGGCCCATGACTTCGGCATCACCACGGATTCCGTGCCCGTCGCCAGCCTCGACGATTCCGGCCATGTTGTTTATCTCCGTTCGCTGACCAAGAGCGTGTCCCCGGCCCTACGCATTGCCGCGGTGATCGCCCGCGGCCCGGCACGTGATCGCATCCTGGCCGACCGGGGCGCCGAGTCCATGTATGTCAGCGGCGTTCTCCAGGCGGCCGCCCTCGACGTCGTGACGCAGCCGGGATGGCAGACGCACCTGCGCGGACTGCGGCTGCAGCTCCAGTCCCGCCGTGATCTCATGCTCAGCAGCCTGCGGGAACTTGCCCCGCTGGCCCACGTGGAGCACGTGCCCACGGGCGGACTCAATCTCTGGGCCCGCCTTCCCGACGGGACCGACGTCGACCAGTTCGTCGGGGACTGCGAGGCCGCGGGGGTCATCATCGCGGCCGGTACCGAGTGGTTCCCGGCCGAACCGGCCGGACCGTTCATCCGGCTGAACTTCGCCGGACCCAATCCGGGTGCTTTCAGGGAAGGCGCGCGGATCCTCGGCCAGGTGCTCGAACGCACCGCCGGGCGGTAGTCGGCCGCCGCCGCCCTATGGCGGAGTGAGCAGCGCCTCAGGTGCCGCGAGCGTCACGAGGCCCTGCACGGAGCGGGCGAGCCCGGCGTCGAGCGTCACAAAGGCGTCTGCCTGAAGCCGGGCCAGGGCCACGTATTCGGCGTCGAGGGTGTCATCCCAGCCAAGTTCCTCGGCGAGGCTCCACGCGGTGCGTTGCAGGACGCGGTCGCCGAGGAGCCGGATGCGAAGGCCCCGGATGTAGTCGAGCTGACGATTGGCATCGGCCCGCGTCACGTCGCCGCGCCGGACTGACTGGTACAGGAGCGAGAGCACCTGCGAGCGGAGGAGCGTCGGGGCCACGAGCTGGTGATCGTCTGAAACCGCCGACCTTTCGAGGGCAAGATGAAGGGCAACGTCCGGGCCAATCACGAATCGGGTCATGGTTACTGGATCCTTTCCTAGGGACAGCAGCGGTCATCCGGCCTCGCGGGGCGCGAACATGATAACGGCGACCCCGAACAGGCAGATCACCGAACCCAGGACGTCCCACCGGTCGGGCCGGAAGCCGTCGAAGATCATGCCCCAGGCCAGTGAACCGGCCACGAACACGCCGCCGTACGCGGCGAGAATACGCCCGAAGTGTGCGTCCGGCTGCAAAGTCGCGGCAAAGCCGTAGATGCCCAGCGCCACGACACCCAGCCCGGCCCACCACCAGGCCCGGCCCTCGCGGACGGACTGCCAGACGAGCCAGGCCCCACCTATTTCGGCAACGGCGGCGAGGACGAACAACAGGATGGTTTTCGGGATAGTCACGCCCTCATGATGGCACCGGCTGGTTGCCAATCCGGGCCGGTGCGCGCCGACGCGCCCGCCCGGCCGTCATGCGGGGTCATCGCTTGCATCACCTGCCACCCGGTCCTATAACTTTAAGGTTCAAGTAAATGTGGCCGGAAGGACCGTGTCGCTCGAAGCCGACTGGCATGACGGCTCCGCCCCGCCAACATCAGCACCTGTTGCCCAATACCTGAGGATCCGAGATGACCCTTGCGCCAGAAACCACTGCAACCCCGAAGGCCGCAGCACCTTCGGCCGCCGTGCGCAGCCGCGTCGTCGTGCCGCTGCGCTTCCCGGACGGGTTCGAAGCCGTTGCCGAAGTGCTGAGCTTCAGCGGGCTCACCGACGGCAAGGAGCACCTGCTGCTGGCCCTCGGCGAGTGGGAGGCTGCACTGCAGGGCGCGGCGCGAGGCGGTGCCGGACCGCTGGTGCGGCTGCACAGCGAGTGCCTTACCGGGGACGTATTCGGGAGCCAGAGGTGCGATTGTGGCCCGCAGCTGCGGGAGGCCGTGGAGCGGATTGCCGCCGAGGGGGGCTTCCTGCTCTACCTCCGCCAGGAAGGCCGCGGCATCGGCCTGTATTCGAAGCTTGACGCCTACGCACTGCAGGATGGCGGCCTGGACACCTACGCCGCGAATCTGGCCCTGGGCCACGGCGAAGACGAGCGGGACTACACGGCGGCGGCCCAGATGCTGGGGGCAATGGGTACCGGCACGCTGCGGCTGCTCAGCAACAACCCGGACAAGGCAGCCCAGCTGACCGGCCTCGGCCTCGAAGTGTCCGGGCAGGTCGCCACCGGCGTCCATGCCTCGGCGGCCAATCTTCGGTACCTGGCCGCAAAACGCGACCATACCGGCCACACGCTCGTGCTCCCGTCCGACGCCGGACCCGTCGCCGGTGCGCCCGGCGGTGCCCCTGGCGACGTCGGGGCTGCGTCCCGGGCCGGTGCCCGGGCGGCGGCGGCCGTCCCGACCCATGACGACATGCTCGCCCGGGTCCAGGAGCTCGTGCCCGGCCTGCGCGAGCGGGCCGCGGAAACCGAGGAGCTCCGGCGCATTCCGGACGCCACCATGGAGGAGCTGCACGCGGCCGAAATCTTCCACATACTCTCCCCGAAGGGGGTCGGCGGATTCGGCATGGGCCTGGAAACCTATGTGGAGGTGGTGCGCCGGCTTGCCCGGGGGTGCGCCTCCACGGCGTGGAGTGCCGGCCATCTGATCGAACATGTCTGGATGCTCGCGCGGTGGCCGCGGGAGGCGCAGGACGAGGTCTTTGCGAACGGACCGGCTCCGTTGGCGGCCGCTACCGGGGCGCCGGCTGGAGTGGCCAGGAAAGTGCCGGGAGGCTATTCCATCTCGGGCCGGTGGACCTTTGCCTCCGGGGTCATGCATGCCCAGTGGGCGCTGCTCGCCGCGCAGCACGGCGACGTGCGCCTCCAGTGCCTGGTGCCGCTGGCCGACGTCGAGCTCCTCGACGTGTGGCAGACGGCCGGCCTGAGGGGTACCGGGAGCAACGACATTCGGGCAGGGAACCTGTTCGTCCCGGAGCATCGAACTCTGGACTGGGAACTCCTGGGCGCGGAAACCAATCCGGGGAGCCTGCTCCACGCGGATCCGCTGATCCATACCCCCATGGGCGCGCTGCTGAACATGGTGGCCCCGGCCGCTGCCCTGGGGTCTGCCGAATACGCGCTCGACCTGTTCCGCGAGCTGATTCTGGTCCGGAAGGTCAAGCACACCGTGGAGAACCGCCAGGCGGACTCCCCGCTCGCGCAAGTCCGGTATGCGCACGCCTTCGGGCTGGTGGCCACCGCGCGGCTGCACTGGCAGGAGGCGGTCCGGGTGGTCTGTGCCGCCCATGCGCGCGGGCCTTCGACCATGACGGAGCCGGACCGCGGGCAGTACCGGCTGTCCCTCGCCCTGAGCGGCGAGGCGTCGGCCGAGGCGGTTCGGGTGATCATGCTGGGATCCGGCGGGGGCGTGCACCGGCTGTCGCATCCGCTCCAGCGGATCCAGCGCGACGTCAATGTCCTGATGAACCATGCGGCGCTGACGAGGGATCCGGTTCTCGAGCAGGCGGGCCGGGGCCTTCTGGGTCTTGGGTTCAGTGTGCCCTCGTTCTGACCGAAAGCTTGAAGCTTCAATCAAAATGGATTAGGATGATCCCATGACTCAGACCACTGACCGCCCCCCGGTTCTCTTCCTCAGCCATGGCGCACCGCCGCTGGCCGACGACTCCACGTGGACCCGCGAACTCCACGACTGGTCCGGCACCTTCGGCAAGCCCCGGGACATCCTCATGGTCTCCGCCCACTGGGAAAACGCCCCCGTGACGCTCAGTGCAACCGGGCGGGATCCGGGCCTGGTCTACGACTTCGGCGGTTTCCCGCAAAAGTACTACGAGGTGGCCTATGACGCCCCGCAGGCGCCCGAGCTGGCTGCCGAAGTCGAGAAGCTCGTCGCCGGCCACGGCCACCACGTGGAGCGCGATGAAAGCCGCGGGCTGGACCATGGCGCCTACGTTCCGCTGAAGGAGATGTACCCCGACGCCGACGTGCCGGTCGTGCAGATGTCCATGCCGACGCTTGATCCTCAGGGGTTGTTCGACCTCGGCATGTCGCTGGGGCCCTTGCGGGAGCGGGGCACGCTGATTGTCGGATCGGGATTCACGACGCACAACCTGCGCTGGTTTAATCCCGCCGGGGGGCCGGACTCCGCCCCTCCCGCGGCCTCCAGCGAATTCGACCACTGGGCGGAGGAGGCCATGGCCCGCGGCGATGTCGACTCCATCCTCGACTTCCTGAACAAGGCACCCGCCGCCCGGGAAGCGCACCCCCGCAGCGAGCATTGGGCTCCGCTCTATGTTGCCCTCGGGGCTGCGTGCGGCTCGGGAGACATCCAGGCCAGGACAGCAATCGACGGGTTCTGGTTCGGGTTGTCCAAGCGGTCGTGGACCCTGACGTAGCGGTCGCACAACGTAACAAGGGGAATGAACCGGACCGGGGTCCGGTTATGTCCGCCAGTGCCGGATCGCCGGCCAACCATAACGTGACGTGGCTTGACCACTGATGAGGAGCGCAACATGACGATTGCAGTAACGGGTGCGACAGGACAGCTGGGCAGGCTGGTCCTCGATGAACTGCTCCCCAGCCAGGAACCGGATTCGCTGGTGGCCATCGTGCGCGACGCCGCGAAAGCCCGGGAGCTGGTTGCACGTGGCGTCCAGGTGCGCGTCGCGGACTATTCCGATCCCGCGGCCCTCGAGGCTGCGCTCAGGGGCGTTGACAGGCTCCTGCTGGTTTCCGGAAGCGAGGTGGGCTCCCGGGTGGCGCAGCACGGCAACGTCATCGACGCGGCCAGGGCCGCCGGCGTCGGGTTCATCGCCTACACGTCCGTCCTGGCCGCGGACACCACCGAACTGATCCTGGCGCCCGAGCACAAGGCAACAGAGGAGCTCATCCGCGCGTCGGGACTCGACAACACCATCCTGCGCAACGGCTGGTACACCGAAAACTACGCCCAGACCGTGGCGACGGCCAAGCAGACGGGCGCCGTCGTGGCCGCTGCCGGTGACGGCAGGGTGGCCAGCGCGACGCGGGCTGACTACGCGGCCGCGGCCGCGGCGGTGCTCAGCTCCGCCGGGCACGAGGGCCGCACGTACGAACTCTCCGGCGACTACGCCTGGAACTTCAAGGAACTGGCGACGGCGATCACCCGGATCACGGGCCGGGAAGTTGTCTACCAGCCCGTCTCCGCCCCGGAACTGGTTGAGGTCCTGACCGCGGCCGGCCTCGACGCGGGCACCGCGGGATTCCTCGCAGCCCTGGACGCGGACACCGAGGCGGGCCTGCTGGCCACCGTCACGGGCGAGCTGTCCCGGCTGATCGGGCGGCCGACGACGCCGCTGTTGCAGGCTCTGACGTCCGCCGCCGCGAGCTAATCCGCACTCCCCAGGGAGGCCGCGAGACCGGAAGGCCGGGAGTGGGCATAATGAAGGCGTGGATTCCCGCTGCGCCCGCAAGGCATAGACATCCTGCGGGTGCGCGCCTCGACTGACAGGACCCATGGAAACTCCCGGTGATTTTCAGCAGGCCGGGGCCGGCGAATGGTCGGACGGCCCGCTGGTTGTCGGTGTGCCGTGGGAATTCGACGGGCGCCTGGTACGGGCCGCCGCCGGGCTCGCCGCGATCATGGGAGTGCACCTGATTTGCGCGTTCGTGGACCCGGCGAGCTACCTCACGGAGTGGGAGCCCGCCGGAGTCCTGGATGGCACCTCACTGGATCCCGCCCCGAATGTCGAAGCCGAATACCCGGCCTCACAGCTGCTCAGCTGCCTTGAGGGCATTCTCGGTCCTCCCGGCGGGGCATGGTCCTTCCGGGTGCTGAACGGCGAAGTTGCCCACGCCCTGGACCGGCTGGCGCAGAGCGCGGACGCGGCTGCGCTGATTGTCGGCGGGCAGCGGCCTGGGCGGATTGCCCAGATGGGCCGGCTCCTGGAGGGCTCGGTCAGCGTTTCCCTGACCCGTCTGCAGGGCCGGCCCGTACTGGTCGTTCCGCACGCGGGTCAGTGACGCACGCGCCGGCCGTGCGTTCCGTCCACCGAAGGCGGGCCAACAGCGGGCCAACAGCGGGCCAGCAGCGCGCCAACAAACCGAAGGCCGGCGGCGCGGGTTCATCCGTTCCGGGTGACGGCCCCGGGCCGCCGCGGCCATAGCGTTGGAGTACCGCCGGTGTGCGAGCGCCCGGGATGCGAAAGATTGCTGGAGCACGAGGGGCTGACGCTGACGGCGGAACTGCACGAGCCGTCAACGCCAGCGAATCGAAGTGAGTGATGGTAAACCCGAACAAGCCAGCAGCCGTCACGTCAGAGGCCCGGGCGCTCTTCGTCGGCAGCGCCGCCTTCCTCGTCCTGGGCGGCATCGCTATTCTGCTGATCGGGCGGGAACCGGTCCCGTTGTCCGGACGGGGTTCAATCGGTGACATTGCCTCGATCAGCACGGCAGTGGTGGGCGCCGGGGCGGTGGTGGCCGGTTGCCTGCAACGTCGTCCGGCTGTGGCACCGGAGGCCCGCGGGGGAGGCCGGATCCGCACGTCCATCGATATCGCCGCACTCGCGCTGGCGCACGCATGCATCTTCCTGCTCGGCTGGCTGGCGCTCTTTTCGCTGTTTCAGCAGGCGTTCATCGGTGCGGTCGTCTACCCGTTCGCGGCCGCTGTCCTGGTCGGGACCACGGGAGCCATCAGCGCCTATATCGCCTACCTGTCCGCGCTCAGCATGACCGCCTACCGGCTCGCCGCCCTCCTCGCCGGCTTCCTGGTCACCGGCCTGCTCACGAGCATGCTCACCGCACAGGATCCACTGTGGTGGCAGGAGAACCTCAGTGCCCTCGGCATGAGCTCCGACGTCTCCGGAGTGGCGTTCAACTTCACCCTGATCGTCGCCGGAGTCGTCATTTCCACG
The DNA here is from genome assembly GCF_056394385.1 of Arthrobacter sp. 10N44_2. Taxonomy (NCBI): domain Bacteria; kingdom Bacillati; phylum Actinomycetota; class Actinomycetes; order Micrococcales; family Micrococcaceae; genus Arthrobacter; species Arthrobacter sp. 10N44_2. The sequence goes on from NZ_JBFTHT010000008.1 coordinate 37,735, forward strand.
CTGGCGGGATATGCGACGGCGACCCTCGCGGTGACCGCTAAGTCCCCGTCCGCGCTGCATCGGGTGAGGCTGCTCGAAGGCGGGATCGCCCTGATCGGCGTCTTCCTCGCCTGCGTGGGATTGTTCCCCGTCGATGAGCGCTTCGGGCTCCACACCCTGGTCGCGTCCGGCATGGTGGTGGTCTTCGCGTCCCTCATTGTCCGCATCCGCACGCTGGTTCCGTCCGTCTCGGCCACCTTCGCTGCGCTGGGGTGGCTCTTCCTGGCGGTCATCGTGGCCGCCGCGGTGCTGTGGTTCCCGGTCGGCTACTACAACCTGACCGCAGTGGAGCTGATCGCCGCCTCGCTGATCTTCGCCTGGCTCATCATCCTGATCCGTAACCTCGCAGCCGTCGATGCCGACCAGCTTGAGGCTAGCCTGCTTGTCCCCCCGCTGTCAGCGCCGGCTGAGCCTGCGGACCGGCCAGTTTCCGCAACAGACAGCGCGGCGACCGACCCGTAAGTACCGCGGGGTCTGCCGACGACGGAAGTGCCGACGCCGGGGAGTGCCGTCGGGATGGGCCGCTTCAAAGCTCGCCTAGGAGTGCGTGGGTTCTTCGACCAGCGCGGTGGCGATGCTGTCGGCGTCCTCGAGCGCGGACAGGAAGCGTTCGGCGTCCAGGGCCGCGGCGCAGCCGGTGCCGGCGGCGGTGATGGCCTGGCGGTAGCGGTGGTCCACGGCGTCGCCGCAGGCGAAGACCCCGGTCAGGTTGGTGACCGTCGTGGGGGAGCCGACCTGGATGTAGCCGTCCGCATCGAGGTCTATCTGGCCAGCCAAAAGCTCGGTCCGGGGCACGTGCCCGATCGCGACGAAGATGCCCGTGGCGGCCTGCTGCCGGGTGTCGCCGGTGCGGGTGTCGGTCAGGGTCACTCCGGTGACCTTGCCGTTGCCGTGGATCGCGGTGACGGCGGAGTTCCAGGCGAACCTGATCTTCGGGTTGTCCTTGGCCCGCTGGGCCATGATCCGGGAGGCGCGCAGTTCGCCCTTGCGGACCACCAGGGTCACCGATTTGCCGAAGCGGGTCAGGAACGCGGCCTCCTCCATCGCCGAGTCGCCGCCGCCGACCACGATGATGTCCTGGTCGCGGAAGAAGAAGCCGTCGCAAGTGGCGCACCAGGACAGTCCGTGGCCGCTGAACTTCTTCTCCTCCGGCAGGCCCAGTTCCTTATACGCCGAGCCAGTGGCGAGGATGACGGCGGGCGCTTCATGTCTCTCCCCGGCGCCGGTGACCACACGCTTCAGGTGCCCGGCGAGCCGGACCTCGGTGACGTCGTCGAACACCACCTGCGCGCCAAACTTTTCGGCCTGCTGCTGCAGGCCGTCCATCAGTTCGGGGCCCTGGATGCCGCCCGGGAAACCGGGGAAGTTTTCCACCTCGGTGGTGTTCATCAGAGCGCCCCCGGCAGTGACCGCACCGGCGATGACGAGAGGCTTGAGCCCGGCCCGGGCGGCGTAGATCGCCGCGGTGTAGCCCGCGGGACCGGACCCGATGATGATCAGCTTCTCGGTTGTCTTGATGGCGGCGCTCACGGTCGGGCTCCTTCGGTGACGGTTGCCGGGCATGTGCTGATCATCCCGCCGTGTGGGGCGCTTATCAACGCCCCCGGGGTTGATCCGGAGTTTAGACACCCGGGGACGCTGCGCGGGAGCGTGCCCGGGCGGCTAGGCGGAGGCCAGCGTCTGAGTCAGGATGGTGCCGCCAACCCCGACCAGGACGGCGCCTGAACTCCCGACGACGATCCGGCCGGTCCGGGGCCGGGCGAGGACTCCGGTCACTTTATTGAGCGCGCTGAGCAGCAGCACGTACCAGGCCAACGCGATCAGCAGGAAGATGCCCGCCATCAATGCGTGCTGGGCGAGGGGCGGCAACGGGGCGACAGTGAACTGCGGGAACAGCGACAAGTAGAAGACGGCGACTTTAGGGTTGAGCAAGTTGCTTACCATTCCTTGCACGAAAGGTGAGCTGCCGCCGCGTTGGCGTTCTGCTGCCGGTGACGGGGGTTGGCTGGGTTTGGGTTTTCCGGCGAACGCCTCAGCGAAGGCGCGCAGGCCCAGGTAGAGCAGGTAGGCGGCCCCGGCAATTCTGATCCCGGTCCCGACAACTTCCGAGGCCCCCAGCAGCGCCGTGACACCGAGCACCGCCAGTACGGCAAGGATCGTGTTGCCAACCATGATGCCGGCGGCGGCTGTGGTTGCCGCCCGTGTGCCGCGGGGGGCATTCCTGAGGACAAGCGCAAAGTCGGGTCCGGGCACCACCACTACGACCAGGCAGGTCAGCACGAAGGCTGCCAGTTGTTCCAGCATCTGGGATTTCCTCCGGGCGTCAGTCTGTAGCGGTGGGTGGTGAATTTCGCCCGGGAACGAAACCCGGGCAGCCTTCTACGTTAGGCCATCGCGGGCACCACCGGAGCGCAGCCCCGCCTCGTTGCCGGCGGAAGGGGGCAGCAACCTCACCCGCTGGGCATGATTCGGTCAGGACGCCGGACCGCTAGCTTTGCATCAGCATCGCATTGCGGTGGGCGCTGGTGGGATGTGCCTGCAGGACCATGCTCATGCGTGAACTGCCCGGTCTGCTCCAGAGGAGGCGACATGTCCGGTTGTGTGGTGGACCCGAGCGAGCCATCGAGTGTGGGAGGCGGACCGCGATGAACTCTCCGAAGGACGCCGCGACCCCGCCGGTGCAGTTCAACCAAAGGCTGGCGCTGCTGCTCGCGATGGCGATGTTCGTGCTGGTTGTCGACACGTCGATCATGAACGTCTCGATCTCCGCGGTGGTGGACGACATAGGTGCGACCGTCAGCGGACTCCAGTCGACAATCGCCCTCGAGGCGCTGGTATCCGCGGCCTTTATCCTGATCGGCGGCAAGATCGGCGACCTGATCGGGCGCAAGCGCGCCTACGTCATTGGGCTTTCCTGCTACGCCGTCGGCGCCGTGGCGATGACCCTGGCCCAGACCCTCCTCCCGGTGATCATCTGCTGGGCCCTGATCGGCGGCCTTGGCGCCTCGCTGCTGCTTCCCGCCATGCAGTCCCTCATCCACGGAAATTTCGAGGGAGATGCCCAGCACCGGGTCTACGCCCTGGTCGGTGCGTCGGCCGCGATCGCCGCCGCCGTCGGGCCTCTACTCGGCGGCTTCCTGACCACGTTCCTGTCCTGGCGCGTCGCCTTCCTGCTCGAGGCCCTCATCATCGCGGTCGTCCTGTCCGGAATCAAGCTCGTCAAAGACGTGCCGTACACCGGGCCCCGGGAACTGGATCTCTTCGGATCACTTCTGTCCATCGTCGGCATGGGCGGCGTCGTGCTCGGAATCCTGGTCTGGCAGGAAGGCGGCGAGGCAGTGGGCGCACTCCTGGCTGTGGGCGCCGTCGGACTGGGCGGCCTGGTCTACTGGCTCCTTCAGCGCAAACGCCGCAACAAGCCGACACTGCTGGATCCGGACCTGTTCCAGGCAAAAGCCTTCCGCTTTGGTGCCACGGGACAAATGCTCCAGCAGATCGCTCTGGGCGGCACCATGATCGTGCTGCCCATCTACCTTCAGATGGTGCTCGGATACAACGCGATGCAGTCAGGTCTGTCCATCGCCCCGCTCTCGCTGACCATGTTCGCTGTCGCCATGATCGTCGGGAAGAGGTCCGGGAGGCGGCGCCCGGCCAGCCTCATACGGTGGGGCTTTCTGTTTCTGATCGCGGGTCTGGTGGTGCTGGTCCCCATCGTGCCGCGAGCTGACTCCGGCTGGTGGCTGCTGATTCCGCTGATCATTTCAGGCTTTGGCCTGGGGCTGCTGGTATCCCAGCTCAACAACTACACCTTGTCCCCGATTTCGGACGAGCGGGTCAGCGAGGCCGCCAGCGTGAACTCGGCCGCGGGATCGTTCGGCTTGTCCTTCGGACTCGCGTTCGCCGGCGGCATCATGCTGGCATCGCTCTCGACCATCTTCATCGGCTTGTCGGATGCCAGCACGGTCCTCCCGCCCGACGACAAGCAGCAGGTCGCGACGGTACTGGAAGACGACGCCCAGGTGATGAGCGACGCGCAACTCCAGGAACAGATCGCCGGCCAGCCGGAGGACATCCAGAACGAAATCATCCGCATCAACACGGAGGCACGGCCCCTGGCCCTCCAGATTGCACTGTTCGTCCCGATCCTTGCCGGCCTCGCCGGGCTCGGCACCTCGTTCCGCATGATTCGGATCCCTGACCCCAAGCCCGCCGGCACCGGCGAGGGGAGCGTCCTGGGCTGAAGTTCACAGCGGCGAGCGTCCAGGCTGCACCCCCTGACAGCGGAGTTCCCCGGGATCCGGCGGGGTGCGTGGTTTCGGGGTAGTCCGATCAGAGCTGGAGAAGGCTGTAGCCGACGAGGAAGATCCCGATCGTCAGCGTCGCGATCGCCGCAATCCTTCGGCCATTGCGCTGCAGCCAGTTGTATAGGGCGGTCAAGGGCACTTGGGCCCGTTCGGGGGAGCGCAGCCACACAGCGACCGGAATGATGACGGCTGACTGGACCACGGCGGCGTAGGCGAGGACAAGCAGGCTGCTTGGCAGCGGCGGCAGTTCCTGGACACCGATCACGGCGCCGGCGGTGACGGCCAGCAGGAGCGCCTTCGGACGAAGGTTAAAGCCCAGGCCCAGAACGACGAATTCCCAAGGCCGGGCGGAGCGGAACCGCGACTTCATCTTGCCAAGCATGGCGTTGTCCCGGCCGCCCTTGCTCACGAGGAGGTACACGGCGTACGCAACCAGAAGAGCACCGATCACAATGGCAATTTGTGCCACCCATTCGTCCCTACGCAGGCGCGGCGGCTTGACGGGCAGGAATTGCAGCCCGACCGCTGCCAGGCCCACGACCACGATCGATCCCGCGAGGCTGCCGATCAGGAAGGGAAGGGCGCCGCGGCGCGGAGTTGGCGAGAGCAGAATCATGATCGTCACGCTGACAGGCACTGTGCTGAGGGCCCCGGCCAGGGCAAAGAGAGCCAGGCTGCTGAGAGTGCTCAGCATGCTCCCCTCACCGTCCCCCGGCAGCACCCCGACGGCATGTCATGCCTTCGGCCCGCTTCCGGTGTCCGGACGGCCCGTCTTCAGTCGTCCGCGGCGGGCCCGGATCGCCTTGTCTTCTTCCTTGATGAGCAGTTCGAGGTCCTTCTTGTCGCCCGTCAACGGCCGCCACCATGCAAGTGTCGGGTCGGAATCGAGCAGGATGGTCCGGAACAAGAGCGTCAGGGGGACGGCGAGGACGGCGCCGACAGGACCCAGGACCACTGCCCAGAAGAGGACGGAGAAGAAGGTCAACGTCTCACTCAGCGACACCGCGTTGCCCACATATTTCGGCTGGATGATCGACTGGATGATGCTGTTGATTCCGCCATAGATGATGATGACTGCCACGACGGTCGGCCAGCCCCCGGTGAGGTAGCCGAAGAACAAGGGCGGGATGATGGCGATGAAATACCCGATGTTGGGGATGAAGCTGCAGATGAAAGACAGCAGCCCCCAGAGCAGGGCGCCGGGGATCTGCAGGATGACCAGAACCAGCCAGTTGAACAACCCCTGCGCGATTCCGAGGACCGTGGTGGCGACCATGTAGCGGCGCACACCGGTTCCGAAGCCGTTGAGCGCTGAAACCAGTGCCGGCCGGTGATAGTTCAGATGAATCAGGAGCGCCGGCACGCGCGAGCCGTCAATCGCCATAAGAATGAGCATCGTCAGGATGATCACGAGGCTGGTCACCAGGCTCGCGACGTTTCCCAGGAGGCCGCCGAGGAACCCGATGATGCGGCCCGGCGTAAACCCGTTCAGGACTGCCTGGGCTTGCTCCGGGCCAAATCCAACAGATTCCAGCAGTGCGGAGATCCTGGCGCCGATCTCGGCCATTTGGGGGGCGTATTGCGGCAGCAACGCGGAGAACTGGGCGAGCGAGGCAATCAGGACTGCGGCGAAGGCGGTCAGCAACCCGAAGACAGCCGCGATAGTGGTCCCGGTGGCGATGCCCCGGGAAATTCCCCGTGCCTGCATCCAGCGGCGCAGCGGATGGACACAAAGCGTCAGCACGAAGGCAAAAAAGACGGGGGTGACTATTCCCTGGATCGCGCCGAGGCCGAACGCTGAAATCGTCGCGCTGGCCAGGGCGAGCAGGATTATGAGGGTGCGGGGGAGGGCCGAACGTGGATTGGATTCCGATGGTTCCGGCTCCATGAGCCCTCCTTGGTTCAGCCTAGCCATATCTTAGAAGCCTCATGGCCTCATGAATAGCGAGTTGGCCAGGCCTGCTCCTCGCGCCTCAACCAGGAGTCAGACGACGGTCTTGCTCTTGATCTGGGCAAACTCCTCCGCACTGATGGTTCCCGCGTCCATAAGTGCTTTGGCTTTGGCGATCTCCTCGGTGGGGCTGGCCGTGGCGACACTGCGGATGTAGGCATCGGTTTCCTGTTGGGACTTGCGGGCCCGCGCCATTGACCGCTCCGCCATGCCCTTGCCGCGGGCAATCATGTATGCCAGAACAGTCAGGAATGGAATGAAGACCAGAAGAACGATCCAGACGGCTTTCCACCAGCCGCTGAGCTCGTCGTCGCGGAAGAGGTCGCCGATCACCATGAACACTGCATACAGGAAGGCGATAATTGCATAGAAGATAAACAGCCACCAGAGAATATCCCAAAAGTTCTCGAAGAAATTCATTTTGGCTTCCCTACTTTCGCTTGGTGCGGCGTCGCCTACGAACGCAGCCTTGGATGGGAATGGGTTTCACCGCGGGCATTCCAGGAGGCCCGGACTAGCACGTGGCGTCATTTGAGAGATCGCTGATGGCGGCCTGCACGTTCGCGGCTTCGTCCTTGAGCGAGTTGGCCGCCTGCGTCAGGGTGGCGTCGTCGGGAACGGAGTTCACAGCGGAGGTGAACTTCTGTTGGGCAGCTTTGACGGCATCCACCCGATCTTTGGCCGCGTCGCTGGCCGCGTTGACCAGATCGTCGTAGCTCTTCCGAACTTGATCCCGGGCCGCCTGGATCTGGCCGATCGTGGCGCCTGGCTTGAGGGAGTCCTTGAAATTCGTCAGGGCTGTTGAAAAGTCAGTGGCGGCAGCGCAAACCGGTGAAACGCTCGCCGTCGGGCTCGCGCTGGGGCTGCTGCTGGGTCCCGAGGTGGCGCAGCCGGCGAGCAGCGCAACCGCCGCCCCGAGCGCAGAGATTCGCGCGAGGACTGGTTTTGGTTTCGACATTGGACTCACCTCTCCATGGGCTTTCGCCTGGCAGCCCAATCACTGGCAGGTACCACCAGTGTTGGGTGAGGGGCCGGCTTGCGCGTCACCCGCCGCGGGTGATCCTTTCGCGCGGCTCTCCGTGCCGGGCGCGCCGCTGACCAGCGGGGACGCGACGACGGAACTATCGAACGCGGGTGGGACCCCATTACCTCCCACCCCGCGGCCCGAATCACCCCGGGGTGATGATGTGCCCGCTCCGTCGCCGTGATGGACTGCTGTCCACAACTGAGGGAGGATGCCATGTGTCGTTGGCTAGCGTATTCGGGTTCGCCGGTGCAACTGGAGGAGCTGTTGTACAAACCCACCAACTCGCTCGTGATGCAAAGCAAGCACGCCCGAATGGGCGTTGAAACCACCAACGGGGACGGCTTCGGCGTGGGCTGGTACGGATCCGCGCCGTATCCCGGGTTGTTCCACAGCACGGAGCCCGCGTGGAATGACCGCAACCTTCGCGAGTTGTCGGCCCAGGCGTCGGCCGGCCGGGTCTTCGCGCATATTCGGGCCTCGACCGGATCGGCAGTCCAACAGACCAACTGCCATCCATTCCGCCACGGCAGCTGGCTATGGATGCACAACGGACTCATCCGGGAGTTCCCGACTGTGAAGCGCGACTTGGCCATAGCCGTTGAGCCATCGCTCTTTCCGCTGATCGAGGGAGCCACGGACTCAGAGCTCTTCTTCTTCCTCGCCCTGACCTTCGGGCTGGAGCAGGACCCGAGGGCGGCCGTAGCTGCCGCGGTTGGACTGATCGAAGACGTCGGCCGGCGCCACGGGATCGAGCAGCCAATCCAGATGACAGTCGCCACGACCGACGGCGAGACCACCTGGGCGTTCCGCTACTCGAGTGAACGGCAGTCCCGGTCGCTGTTCCACAGCACCGACGTTGCGACCCTTCGCGTCCAGTACCCGGACAACCCGTTGCTTCATGACCTGGCGGACAACGCGCGCCTGGTCGTCTCCGAACCGCTGGGGGATCTCCGCGGGGCGTGGCGGGAAGTACCTGAGGCTACCTGTGTGGTGGTGCACGGCGCCGGCGAGGACCTGTTCCCGTTCTCGCCGACCGCCCCCTAGGGTCGGCGGCTGCGACCCCCTTAGTGTCTGCGGCTAATGTCTGCGGCGAGTGCCGCTGCCGCGCAGCACAAGCTGGCGCGGCGCTAACTGGTGGTCCGGTCCCGCCGGTCCTTCACGCGCCGGTCCTTCACGCGCCGGTTCCTCCGGCGTCGGGCGCCCGGGGGATGGGAGTCGTGGGATACGTGTCATCGGGAGGGCCGCCCGCCGTGACCGGCTCACCGCCTGGCACGCCGCCGGACTCACCGCTGGGCTCGACGCCCGGCTCGCCTCCGGGTTCGGCGCCGGGTTCGGCGCCCGGCACGCCGGCTACGGCCGGCCGGCACAGCAGTTCGACCACGAGAATGACCAGCACGGCCAGGACGGCCGTCCAGATGGCGACGGCCGCCGTCGGGTCCTGCCAAAAGATCAGCACCAGCACAGCGATGCCGACGACGGTGGCTTCGATGATCCGCCGGTACCGGGCCAACCAGAGCTGCCATGGCTTGGCCTGGCCACCGCCGATCTTGCCGGTGATGTAGTCGCCCGCCGTCGCCAGGCCGTGCCGGACATACTCCGCGGGACGCGAGTGGCCGCCCAGAAAAGCTGCCAGGGCGATCAGCAGTCCGACGACGAAGACAAGGCGCAGGCTGGTGCGCAGCGGTACCAAGAGTGCCTCGACCAGGCTTTCGGCCGCCGCAGGGGTGACAGCACTCGACGGAATCGAGTTCAGGACGTAGCTTCGCCCGATCACAAGGGTCAGCGCCAGCACCGCCATCGACACCGCCACGGCCAACCCCACGCCGCTCGTCGTACTCCGTCTCCGGCCCCGGGGGGCAACGGCAATGGCGCCCACGGCGCTGAGCACCGTCAGCCACGCCAGTATTGGGCCGAGCCGGTCCAGGGTCCGGATGGTTTCCGTGGCACGGACCAGTTCAGGAGACTGGAACAGGGCGATCTGCGCGTCAACTTCCGGGATCCTCGAGGCGATATCCACCCCTTGTTGGACAAGGAGAGTCTTGACCCGGGCGATGATCTCTTTCGTGGAAATCGACACCGTGCCATTCTCATCAATACTGACCGTGCCTCCCGTGCTTCCCGTGGCAAGGTTGACCAGCCCCTGGTGCGCGACCCGGTTCACCTGGATCCAAAGGTCCTGGAACTGCGGTGTCGCCACGAATCTGGCAACGGCGGTATGGATGAGCGTTTTGGTCTGCTCCGCAAGCATCGGGGCCAGCCCGGTGAGCACTGCCGCCACGCGGGGCGCCGTTTTAGCGAGCTCGTTCAGGGCATCGCGCGTGATGGTCTGGAAATCCACTGCGTCGGTGATCTGTTGGGTGACCTTGTCGGCGATTTCGGCCTGGATCGCAGGGTCCGAGGCCAACGGTGCGACGGTGGCGACGTAGCGATCGGTGTCGATGACTTCGCTGCGCAGGTAAAGGGCCGGAACTGTCGCGAAGGCCAACAGGCCGGTGATAACCACCAGCACGATTGCCACAATGCGCCGGGCCAGCCCCGGATGCCGCACGGCCGGCCTCGGCGGGGCCTTGCGGGCAGTGTCCCGTTCCTGCTGGAGACGGGCGACTTCGGCCCGTAACCGCAGAATTTCTTCCTGTTCCGGGCTAGCGGGGCCAGCGGGCTGATCGTTCAGCGACATGAGGGGATCCGCCTTAGCTTGTGTTCCGCGGCTGGGCATTTCACGGCTATTTTCATTGTTCACTCGGCGTGCCGGTCCAGCCCCACCCACACAGGGTGATCTGTCACGCCGGGGAAGTGCCCGCCGCGGCCTTCCCTACGGGCTGGACGCCGCGCGTCGGACGTGCAGAGTGGCGCACCGAATCCCGGCCCTGCCCGCGAAATTTCAGCCGGCCGGCCCGCTGTCATCCGTTTTGGGTGATGACGGCGGCGGATTCAGGATTCGCCGCCCAGACGCCGCCCGGCCGCGAAGAACGCAACTTTTGCGATCAATAGGAGTGCACCTAAATCGGCAATCATTTGGACGGACACGACACCCCTCGCCAGCTGGCTTACCGGCGTAATATCCCCGAACCCGACGGTGGCAAACGTGGAAGTGGTGAAGTAAAGGGCATCGGTTCGGCTCAGGGGCTCGCTAAACGCCGCCGCAGATGTGATCGACATTGATGTGTAAAGGAGCGCGAAGAGACACAAAAACATCAACAGGGTTTCGGCGACAGCCGCGGCCGCCCGAACCCTCGGGATATGCGCCACGAGTATCAGCCGCAATTGAATTGCCAGGACTGCGAAAAAGACCAGCACGACACCCGCCAGGCGGATCCAGGCGGCCGCGGGATCGGCGTCATTGAATCCCCCGACGGGAATAAAGAAATACAGGGCGAGGACCACAACCGAAAATGCGATGAGACGTGCAATCGCGAAAATAATGACCCGCCTGCGGTCGGCCTTGTCGAGGTCATGAAGGAAAATCGGGTCTGTCGGGCTGCCGTGCTTCATAGGCATGACTGATGATACAGCCGGGCACCCAATTCGTGCCGTGCCGCAATCGGGTCGCCCTAATCGCCGTATTTTCGCACTAAGGAGCGGCGCACAAGGGGTCTTTGCGCCCTGTTGGTGCCCTTTTGCCCCCACCTAGCATGTGGAATGTGAGAGATAGGCTGGAAGCCGAATGGGTACCGGGCCCACAGTTCAAGATCCGCCCGCCTGTGCGCGGTCTCGGAGCGTTGGAGCGTCCACGTCTGGAAAGCGCCCTGTCCGCGGCCGCAGATTCGCACCGCCTGACCCTCGTCGCGGCCCCGGCCGGCTACGGCAAGTCCACGTTTCTGGGTGATTGGGTCCGCAAGTGCGCTCTGCCGTGCGCATGGCTGTCGCTGGACAGGTTCGACACGCAGCCCGCGCGGCTGTTTCACGGTGTTGTTGGGGCGATCCAGTCCGCGGCGGGCAAACTGCCGTTACCCGGAACCGACGCCCTCCTCGCCCTTGACCCGAGCCTTGCCCACGACCGGGCGGCCTCCTACGACCTTCTCCTCGGGGCACTCGAGCACCTCACTGAACCGATTGTCCTGGTGATCGATGACGTCCATTTGGCCGGGCCGGGGCTGGCGAATGGAATCGTTGGGGTGCTCGCCGCATCGGCACCCCCCTCACTGCGGCTGGTCCTCTCGGGACGCGGCCATACGTCCATTCAGCTCGAAAGATTCCGGTACGGCGAGGGACTGGGTGAACTTCGCGCCGCCGAACTGGCCTTCACGCGGGAGGAAGTTGCCCAGTTCGCCAGTGCGCTGGGACAAGATCAAACGTTCGACGCCGGGTCGCTCTGGAAGATGACTGCCGGCTGGCCTGTGGCAGTCCACGCCAGCCTGGTCTCCTTGGCGCAGGCCCGCAACGTGCCGCTTGCAACGCCAGGCTCCGCGCCGACGCACGTCCCGCTCGCCGACTACGTCGCAGAAGAGATCCTCGACCAGATCGAACCGTCGCTGGCCGAATTCATTCTCAGGGCCACTGCCAGCGACTGGCTCGGACGCCGGCTCGCCGTCGAACTCGAAGGCCGTCCCCGCGGCGGCGTGCTGCTTGAGGAATGCCTCCGTAACGGGCTCTTCATCGAGGAGCACGAATACCGTGCGGGCGAATCGATGTTCCGGTGGCATTCCCTCTTCGCGGCGCAGTGCCGGCGCATCCTGCAGCGGCGCGACCCTTTGCTCGCCGAGCGTCTGCACCGCGTGGCGGCGAGGTACTACCAGGACGTCGACGTCGTCGAGGGCGTCGCCCAGGCGCTTCAAGGAAGCGCGCCCCGGCAAGCCGTGATTTCCCTCGGCGCCCATTGGCTCGAATTCCTGCTCGGAAACGACGTGCAGACCCTGGAACGGCTGTGCCTGGACCTCCCGGCACCGTGGGGCGAGGATCCGGAGATCCTGATGATCCGATCGGTCTGCCGTGCCCTTTCCGGCGACGGCACCGCCGCGGCCGAGCTCACCGACCGGGCGCTGTCGCGGACTTTCGCGCTGGACGCAATTCGACGCCGGAGACTGGAGAGTTACCGGGCGCTCTACGAGCCGCTGCCTGCCGACGGCCGCCTGGACCCGCACACCGAGACGGACGACGGCCGGTCGACGACGGACATTTCAGGAGATGGCCGCTCCAGCTCCTTTTCGACAGGACTCTTCCTGCTGGCCCAGGCAGAGTTCCGGCTGCACCGCACCGGCGAACTTGGCACGGCGCTGCTCCAGGCAACGGCGGCCACAGGCAACCCGGAACAGCTGGAAGCCGTGGAAATCTGCGCCCAGGCCGAGCTCGCGTTGGCTCACGCCATCGCCGGTGACCTCGTGAGCGCCGACGAACTTGGCACGGCGGCGTTGGACCGGGGAGAGGCGCTGGGTTGGAATTCGCGGCAGCGGATGGCTCCGGCCTGGCTGGCCCGTGGCATCGCGTGCTACTGGAATGATGATCTGAAGGCTGCGCGGACCTGTCTTACCAAAGCGCAGCGATTGGGCAGCGAGCTGTTCCCGACCGGTCCGCTCAGCGCCATCTATCGGGTCCTGGTTGATTGCGCCGCCGGCGACCTGGTCCGCCTGGCCGACTCCGGTGCGGCGCTGGAGTCCTTTCACGGGCGGGGACGGTACGCCGTTTCATGGAATGCCCTGGAGACCATCGCGGTGGCGAAAATTGCCGAAGCCAGGGGCGACCGGGACGGAGCTTTGCGGACCGTCCAACCACTCGGTGCCGGGGGGCACGGCGCATTGGCGGATACGCTGCTGGCGGAGTTGCTGCGCCGCGAAGGTGACACCGCCGCTTCGCAACGCTGTGCCGAGTCACTGGCCGATCGCCGCGGCAGCTCATATATCGACACCTGCCTGAGCCTGACCGAGGCGATCATGGCCCATGGAGCCGGAGATGCCGCGGTGGCACACGAGCGGATTGAACATGCTGTCCTTCGTGCCGAGCCTGAAACCGTCCTGCGTCCTTTCGCCGAACGGAGAGTGGAATTGGCAGATCTGCTCGTGGAGCACGCTGTGTGGGGCACCGCGCACGAGTCGTTCATCGCAGCGCTGATGGCACGCGAGGCACAGGGTGAGACCCGCCTTCGTGCACAGTCCTACTGGAACCTGACAGAGCGCGAACGCGAAGTCCTTTCCTACATGCGCTCGATCATGACCGCTGCTGAAATTGCCGAGGCGTTGTACATTTCCGTGAACACGGTCAAGACCCACGAACGGTCCATTTACCGCAAGCTCGGGGCGGTAAGCAGGCGCGACGCGCTCAAGACGGCCGCCAAGCGTGGCATCGTCTGAACGCTGCGGCGGCCTTGACGGCCTTCGCGGCGAGGCACCGGTCCCGGATGGGGTCAGAGGCCCCTAGGCGCCGCAAACCGGCAGTGAAAGTCTGGAACCATGAAAAAAGTTGATCCCTTTGTGATCGTGATCGGATTTGACGGCTCGAAGCAATCCCACGAGGCCCTGGCGTGGGGTGTTGAAGAGGCCCGGTACCGCAGTGCGGAGCTCCGGGTCCTGACTGTCTGGAACAAGGCGCCAATGGCGTGGTATCCGGCGATGCTGGAAATGGCGGCAGGCGAAATCGTGGCGGAGGACTCCCCGGAGCAGCAGGCTGAAGCGCTGGGCGCCGAGGCGGCGAAATCCGCAGTGGGTGTCAATGTCGTGACGCGGTCCATCAAAAACGACTCAGCGGCGTCGGCAATACTTGAGGCCGCACGGGAAGCCGACCTGGTGATCGTCGGCTCTCGCGGCCACGGCGGTTTCGCCGGGCTGCACATCGGATCGGTCTCCGCCCAGGTGGCCAGCCACTCCCCGTGCCCTGTCCTGGTGATCCGGCCGAAGGCTTCCTGAGCGTCCGGCCCGCTGGCCACGGACGTCCGGGGCAATGCCGCGTGCCCACTCGACTGTGAGCACCCGATGCCAGCGAGCCGTGAGCGCTACCATCGGCGTATGACCGTCCTGGACTGGCTGATGGATTCAGATCCTTCCCTTCGATGGCAGGTGTTGCAGGATCTCAGCAACGCCGTGCCCGAGGTCGTTACCGCAGAGCGCGCGCGGGTAGCGACCGAAGGCTGGGGTGCCCGCCTGCTGGCATTGCGGGACGAGGACGGCCAATGGGCGCATGGCGCATATTTCCCCGCCCGGGGCGACCGCCCCGACGGAGGCGGTGCCGAGGGCGGCGGTCCCGAGGGCGGCGGTGCGGATGATGCCGGCGGTGACACAGGTTGGGGCCGCGTCCCCCAGCCCTGGACCGCCACAACGTACAGCTTGCTCCTGCTGCGTGACTTCGGGATCGACCCGCGAAGTGAGCAGATGCGCCAGACCATAGCGCTGGTCAGGGACAACTGCCGCTGGGAGGAGGGCGGCCAGCCGTATTTCCAAGGCGAGGTGGAGCCGTGCATCAACGGAATGACAGTGGCGCTCGGCGCGTACTTCGATCAGGACGTCGACGGCGTCGTCTCCCGGCTTGTCAGCGGGCAACTGGACGACGGCGGGTGGAACTGTTGGGCGGAGTCCGGCGCCGTGGTGTCCTCGGCCGCCACGACGATCAACGTCCTCGAGGGCCTCCTGGCCCACGAACGGGTCACGGGCGGCTCGGCGCAGTCCGTGGACGCGCGGCGCCGGGGCGAGGAGTATCTGCTGGAGCGGGGCCTGTTCCGACGCAAGAGCACCGGCGCGGTCATAGACCCGGCTTGGCTGACGTTCTCCTTTCCGACCCGCTGGCACTACGACGTGCTCCGTGCCCTGGAGTACTTCCGTTCGACCGGAGAGCCCCCGGACCCGCGCCTGGCCGAAGCCGTGGAGGTGCTCCGGTCAAAGGAACAGCCGGACGGGACCTGGCTGCTCGAAAACACGCATCCCGGGATCGTCCATTTCCCGGTTGATGCCGGTGACGGCCGGTCCAGCCGGTGGAACACCCTTCGCGCGTTGCGCGTACTCGACTGGTACGGGCGCGCCGTTTGAAGTGGCTGTGTGGGTTACGTGCTGCTAGGGCAGAACCTTGTAGAGGTCGATCACCGTCTCGTCGGGCGGAGCGGCGAAGCCGCCCTCAATACCGGCCTGCATCCGGGGCAGGAGGATCGTGTCCCGGAACTTTTCCCAGCTTTCTTTCGATTCGTGGACTGCCAAGACCGTCCAGCCCCCCTCGGATGCCCCGCCGGCGTGGAAGATCTGCCCCTCGGGCAGGAGCCCCGCGCCCGGATGCACGGCTGCAAGCGACGCCTCGTATTGTTCCTTGGTGCCTCCCGGAAAGAAGTGCACGATTCCGTAGGGCGTGGTGGCCATAACAACTCCTAGGCTGGTGGATTGGACTGGACAAGGCCAGTCCTAGACGCCGCCACCGGGCGTGTCAAGGGCTCACGGAAGCAGGCGGCGGTCCGGGGAGCCGGGCGCCCCGCAGGTTCAACATTATGACCCTTCATCCCGACGCCGCGCCGGCCTTTCCACTGGTTGGAAGGGCCGGCGGTGGGCAGCTCCGCGGTCAGCCGTCCGACAGGGTCCGGACGTCCTCGGCCAGGGCAGTCCGGTAGCCAAGGTTTCGTGAGACTGCCCTCGCGGTGGCCATCACCGCCGGAGCCAGGACATTGGGCGGGGTGGTCCCGTCCGGTACAACGATCGACAGTGCGGCCACCACCGTGCCCTGGGCATCAAAGACGGGCGCCGCCACGGAAACAGTCAGCGACGGCGCGGACCGGCGGATCATGGCAATCCCCGTCCGGTGGACGTCGGACAGGGTGCGCCGCAGCTGGCCTTCCGGCATGGGAGCCACGCCCGGTTCAGTTTCCGCGGGTTCCTTGAGGATCTTTTCCTGGAATGCCGCGTCCGCGCCGGCCATCAGGACCAGGCCGACGGCCGTGGAGCGCAGGGGGAGCCGGCCGCCCACCCGGTAGGCGACTTCCGTGGCCTGCTTGGAGGAAAGCCGTTCGATCAGGACGGCCTGGTCCTTATCCCGCACGGCCAGCAACACGTGATGACGCGTCACCTCGAAGAGGTCCTCAAGGTAGGGCAACGCGATTTCGCGGATCCCGTGGCCCCTCGGGGAGAGGGACGCTATTTCCCACAGCCGGACGCCCACAACGTAGCGACCGTCGTCGAGCCGTTCCAGAGCGCCCCAGGCGACCAGCCGGGCAATGAGGCGCAACGCCGTCGGGGCGGGCATCTGCGCATAACGGGCCATCTCTGACAGGGTCAGCGCCCGGCGGCGGTCCGTGAAGACAGCGAGGAGGCTCAGGGCCCGGTCGATCACCGGTTCGCCCTGCTTGGGCCGCTTGCCGCGCGCGGCGGGCGGGTTTTCAGCGGGGGAATGCGTATCCGCGGGTGCTGTCATTCGTCATCGTTCCTTCTTCGTCGCCAGTGACGTTCACCACAATAGTGTTCCAACCAATGAAATTCTCGTGTGACGTCATTGCGTCCGCCTACGACTCTTGATGGAGCCGGTCCACCCGACCGCATCTGGGGGAAGGGCCCGGAACGCACCGGCGCCGGACGGCCACCGTCCGGCCGGTCCGCTCCAGTCCCGACCACCACCAGATGCCGAAAACCCCCGTTGTTTTGGAACGAATGCGAAGGCGCACTACATGAAACTTCTGAACCCCACCGCCCGACGGAGCGCGGCCGTTCTGGCCGGCGTCCTGATGCTCAGCTCCGTGACCGCCTGCGGCGGCTCCGGCCAGGCGGCATCCACCGTGGATAAGACCACCCTGACAATCGGCGTCGAGAGTGACAGCGCGTCCTTCGGATTCGACCCGCTGCGCGTCTCCGACGCGCAGCGTCAGTTCTTCGAAGGCCTCTACGAGAACCTCATGACCCTGAAGGCAGACGGCTCCGTGGGGCCGGGCCTGGCCACCGGTTTCAGCTACAACGCCGATAACACGGTGCTGACCCTGACGCTCAAGCAGGGCGTGACGTTCACGGACGGGTCCACGCTGGACGCGGCACTGGTGAAGGCCAACTTTGACCGCCGCACGGATCCCGCCCTTTCGGCGTACTCAGCCATCGCCAAGGGCGGCGCCCAGGAACTGACATCCGTGGACGTCATCAGCCCCACCCAGGTGTCGCTGAAGTTCGCCAAGGCGCAGCCGGGCTTCGAGAAGAACCTGACCTCCACCCTCGGCATGATCGTTGGCAAGGCGGGGGCCGCGGACACGGCAAGCCTGGCCGCCAAGCCGGACGGCTCCGGTCCGTACACGCTGGACTCCGGAACCACCGTCAAGGGCAACAAGTACGTCCTGCAGAAGAACGACAAGAGCACCGACGCCGCGAAATACCCCTACAACAAGATCGTCTTCAGCGTCATCCAGGATCCGCAGGCCCGGGCCAACGCCCTCGTTTCCGGCCAGGTGGACGTCGCCCAGCTGACCTCACCGACCGTTGACTTCGTCAAGGCCAAGGGTGTCGGCGTCTCCCAGATCGGCGGCACGGTCCAGACCATGGTCGCCTTCGACAAGACGGGCAAGACGTCGCCGGCCTTCGCCAGCGAAAAGGTCCGCCAGGCGTTCCAGTACGCCATCAACCGGCAGGCCCTGGTCGATGCCCTGCACAAGGGTGACATCCCGGCGTGGAACGCCCTGCCCAACGATTCGGCCGGCTTCACGGAGACACTGAACTCACAGTTCGCCTACGACCCCGCGAAGGCCAAGAGCCTGCTGGCGGAAGCCGGCTACTCCAACGGCTTTGAATTCACCATCGTCGCGAGCGCCACCACCCAGACCGACCTCCAGGCGGTCCAGAAGGACCTGGCCGCCGTCGGCATCACCATGCAGGTCAAGATGGCGACGTCGACAGATGAGGCGTTCGCCGCCGTCGCCACCACCCCGCTGGGCTACGCGCCGCTGGGCTGGGACAACCCGGTGGGCCTGATGTACGGCGCGATCCTCAACGGCTTCACCAACGTCCAGAAGGCCACGGACGACCAGCTCAGCGCCGCCACCGGCGAGGTCGCCGCCGCCAAGGACGATGCCGCCCGGAAAGCCGCGCTGACCAAGCTCAACACCCGGCTCGTCGAATCCGGCTGGATGATCCCGCTCTTCGAATCCCTCACCAACCAGGGCTACAACACCAAGAAGGTCAAGCCGGTCGAGTTCGCCGGCAGCAACGTCTACCCGCTGCTCTCGTCCTACGCCCCGGCCAACTGACCCCCACCCTGCCGGGCGGCCTTCACCCCTAAGGCGAAGGCCGTCCGGCAGGACCTGACCAATGGAGGTCATCATGGCGATTTACGTCGCAAAGCGCCTGCTCATGGCGCTGGCCACCGTACTGGTGGTCGCGGTGCTGGCGTTCCTCTTGGTGCACGCCATGCCGGGCAGCCCCGGCGCCGTGTCCCTCGGCGCCGGCGCCACCCAGCAAGCCATTGACGAGGTCAACAGCCGGCTCGGCTGGTCCGATCCGCTCCCCGTCCAGTTCTTCCGCTGGCTCGGCAGCGCCGCGCAGGGAGACTTCGGGGTGTCCCTGATCGACGGCCGGTCCGTGAGCGCCGACCTGGCCAGCCGGCTGCCGGTGACGGCGGCCCTCGCGGCCGGGGCCACGGTCCTGAGCGCCGTGCTCGGCATCGGTCTTGGCGTCACGGCAGCCGTCCGCGGCGGCGTGGTCGACCGGATCGTCGGAGCCGTCTGCGGCCTCGCCGTGGCGCTGCCGGCCTTCTGGATCGGCATCATCTTTGTGTACCTCTTCGCCGTCCAGTCCTCGGTCTTTCCGGCCACCGGCTACGTCCCCTTCGAGGTCTCACCCCAGGACTGGGCCCTGTCCCTGGCCCTGCCGGTGATCACCCTCGCCGTCGGCGGTGCGGCGTTCATCGCCCGCCAGACCCGGGCATCCATGCTGGAGGCGCTGCAGCAGGAACATATCCGGACCCTGCGCGCAACGGCCACCCCCACCTGGAAGATCCTGTACGTCCACGCCCTGCGCTATGCCAGCCTGCCGATCGTGGCCGGGATCGCCCTGCAGTTCATCGGGCTGTTCGGCGGTTCGGTGATCGCGGAGCAGCTCTTCGCCATGCCGGGCCTTGGCCAGGCAGTCCAGACCTCCGTCAGCACCCACGACGCCCCGTCCGTGCAGGGCGTTGTGGTGGTCGCCACCGTTGTGGTGGTGGCCGTGAACCTCGTGCTGGAGCTCGCCACCAAGTTTCTCGACCCGAAGTTGCGTGCCTCATGATCCCTTCCGTTGCCCCCGCGCCCGTCCCCGCCACCGCGAATGCGGAAGATACAGGCACAGGCGGAGCCCCACCCGCGAACACCGCCACGGGCCGGCCCGGTCCCGGCCCCGGTCCCAAAACTGGCGTCGGCCGGAGGCCTGCCCACCGCCTGTTCGCGGCGCCAGGTGCCGTGGCCGGAGTGCTCTGGCTGGCGGTCCTGGTGCTTGCCTCCCTCACGGCGCCGTGGTGGCTGCCGTACAAGACCGAGGACCAGGACTTCGCCGCCATCCTGTCCGGCCCCACTGCCGCCCACTGGCTGGGCACCGACGAACTGGGGCGGGACCTGCTCAGCCGCATCTTCGCCGCGGCCGCCGGCACCCTGGGGACATCGCTCATCACGGTGATTGTCGGCGTCGGACTCGGCACCGTCCTGGCGATGGTCGCCGCCGCTGGACAACGCACCGAAGGGCCGATCAGCCGCGTCACCGAGGTCATGATGTCCTTGCCCGGTACGGTGATCATCCTGGCGGTCATCGGTGCCGTGGGCACGAACATTCCCGTCGTCATGGCGATTCTGGGCGTCCTCATCTCGGCCGGCATCTACCGCGTGATGCTGGGCCAGGCCACCGCGCTGCAGTCACAGCTCTATGTCGACGCCGCCAAGGTGGACGGCGTGAGCACGCTCGGCATCAGCCTGCGGCACGTGCTGCCCGGGTTGAACACCACGATCGTGGTGCAGTCCGCCCTCATCTTCGCGGTGGGCATGCTGATCCAGGCCGGCCTGGCGTTCATCGGATTTGGGCCGCCCATCCCGCAGCCCAGCTGGGGCGGCATGATCCAGGGCGCATCCCAGCACGTCTACGACGCCCCCTGGCTGATGGTCCCCACCGGTGCGGTCCTGGCGCTGACGGTCCTCGCGGCCAATGCCATCGGCAACGCCCTGGGGAAAAGCCCGAACGCGGCCGCCTCCCACCTGCCCTCCGCCGCTGACCGCCGACGCCGGGCCGCTGCGTCCGCGGCTGCGCCGTCGACCGATGCCGCCGCGCCGTCCACCGATGCCGCCGCGCCGGACGCGGCCGGCCGGCTGAGTGTCCGCGGGCTCTCGGTGGGCGTCGACGCCGGCACGCCCCTGGTCACGGAGGTCTCCTTCGACGTCGAACAGGGCACCGTGCTGGGGCTGGTGGGCGAATCCGGCTGCGGCAAAACCATGACGGCGTTGTCCCTGCTGGGCCTGTTGCCCTCGGGCGTATCCGTCACCGGAGGCCAGATCCTGTGGAACGGCCGGAACCTCGCGGCCGCCACGGAAAATGAGCTGGCCGGCGTCAGGGGACGGGAGATCGCGCTGATCTCCCAGGAACCCATGCGTGCCCTCGACCCCATGTTCACGGTCGGCTACCAGCTGGTCTCCGCCATCCGGCGCCTGCGGGGCATGGGCAAAGCCGAAGCACGCACCGAAGCCCTGAGCCTGCTCGAAAAGGTGGGCATCGTGGACGCCGCGCGCATCCTCACCACCTACCCGCACCAGATCTCCGGCGGCATGGCCCAGCGCGTGGCCATCGCCCTGGCCCTGGCCGGCAGTCCCCGGCTGCTGGTCGCCGACGAACCCACAACGGCGCTGGACGTGACAGTGCAGGCCGAGATCCTCTCGCTGCTGCGGGCACTGGTCAAGGACACCGGCATGTCCGTGGTGATGGTGACACATGACCTCGGCGTAGTGGCCGACATCTGCGACACCGTGGCCGTGATGTACGCCGGCCAGGTGGTGGAAAGCGGCCGGACCGCCAACATCCTGGACAACCCCCGCCACCCGTACACCCTGGCGTTGCTGGCCGCCGACCCGCACGCCAACACCGCCGAGGACATGCCCGAGCGGCTCGCCACCATCAACGGCCAGGTGCCGCAGCCCAAGGACTGGCCGGGCGGGTGTCGGTTCATGGCGCGTTGCCAGTTCGCCGGCTCGGCCTGCGTGGCGCCGGTCCCGCTGGTTCCCTCGGGCTCGGACGACGGCGGGGTGCGCTGTGTCAAGGCCGACGAACTGGCCGTGGAAGGCCTGGCCTGGGTGGCCACCGAAGTACCCGCCCACCGTGTCCTCGACATTCTTGAGATGGACAGCACAGTTGAGATGGACAGCACAGTTGAGAAGGACAGGACATGAGCATCGAAACAGCGGTACGCCAGGGCGGAACAGCGCAGGCTCCCGAGCAGCCGCTCCTGGACGTGGTGGACCTCGTGGTCCGTTACGGCCGGGGCCGGAAGGCCGCCGCCAGACCGGCCGCGGTGAACGGCGTGAGCTTCAGCATCCGGCCCGGGGAGACCGTGGGCCTGGTGGGGGAGTCCGGCTCCGGAAAGTCCACGATCGGCAAAGCCATCCTCGGCCTGGAAAAGAGCAGCGGGGGTTCGGTCAGCTACAACGGCACGGACATCACCCACGCCAGCCCCGCACGGCGGCGTGAACTGGGCGGCGAACTCCGGGCCGTGTTCCAGGACCCGAACTCCTCACTCAACCCCCGGCAGAGCATCGGTACCTCACTGGCCGAACCGCTGCGGATCCGTGGCGTGGCCGGCCGGGAAGCCCGGCAGCGCGCCGAGGACATGCTGGCCAGGGTGGGACTCCCGCGCGAGGCCGTGGACCGCTTTCCCGGCCAGTTTTCCGGCGGCCAGCGGCAGCGGATCGCCGTCGCCCGGGCACTGATCTGCGAGCCGAAACTCGTGGTGTGCGACGAAGCGGTCAGCGCCCTTGACCTCTCAACGCAGGCCCAGGTCCTGAACCTCCTGGCCGACCTCCGGGACGAGCGGGGGCTGAGCTATTTGTTCATCGCCCACGATATCTCCGTGGTCCAGTTCCTCGCCCAGCGCGTCGTGGTGCTCTACCGCGGCCAGGTCATGGAAAGCGGCCCGGCGGCAGCCGTCACGGAGTCGCCCCAACACCCCTTCACCCAGGCGCTCGTGGCGGCCTCGCCCGTGCCCCGCCCGGCGGAGCAGGCCGAGCGGCGGCAAAAACGCGAAGCACTGGGCGTGCGGACCGCGGCGGCCGCCGCTGCCGCTCCCGGCGGCTGCCCCTTCAGCCAGCGCTGCCCGCTGGCCACGGACTTGTGCCGGACCGAACGGCCGGCCCTGCGGAAGGTGGGCGCGTCCGACGTCGCCTGCCACTACGCCTGAGCGGCACCGGTCCCGAGCCTGATCCCGCGGCACCAGCGGTACCGAGCAAATCCCACAGCATGGCAACTCCCCACAAGAATGGACGACACCACATGACCCCCGCACCCTGGTCCGCCACGATGATCGCGCCGGATCGAGACTTCGACGGCGCCCCGCTTCTGCGCAAGGAATTCCGGCTGGACGAAGGCCACGGACCCGTGAAGCGCGCGCTCCTGCGGGCCACGGCGTTCGGGATCTACGAGGCGCAGATCAACGGCGTCCCCGTTGGTGAGGACGTGCTGAGTCCGGGCTGGAGCTCGTACGAATGGCGCCTGCGCTACCGCAGTTACGATGTGACCGCGCTCGTGGGCCCGGCCACGGTGATCGGCGTCGCGCTCGGCAACGGCTGGTACCGCGGACGCCTGGCCTGGCACGGCAAGTCGGGCCTGTACGGCGATGAGCTCGGGTTCTTCGGGCAGCTGGACATCGAATTCGCCGACGGCCACGTCCAGTCGGTCGCCTCGGACACGTCCTGGCAGTCCGGGCCCTCGGGCACCACGGCCAACGATCTTTACGACGGACAGCGCATCGACGCGCGGCGGGAACCGGCAGGCTGGGCCCGGCCGGGCTTCGCCGCGGACGCAGCCGGTCCGGAGGCCTACGCTGCCGCTGTGGGGGCCGGCGCCTGGACTGGGGTCCATGCCCTGGAGTTCGACGCCGGCCGGCTGGCGGATCCCGTCGGGCCGCCGGTGGTGCGCAACGAGGTCATCAAACCGGTGGAGGTCTTCACCTCACCGGCCGGCAAGACGCTGGTGGATTTTGGCCAGAACCTGGTCGGCTGGCTGCGCTTCACCGTCCAGGGCGACGCCGGCGCCACCATCACCGTGCGCCACGCCGAAGTCCTCGAGGACGGTGAGCTGGGCACCCGGCCGCTGCGCTCGGCCGCCGCCACCGACACGTTCATCCTCTCCGGCGCCAAGGACTTCTTCGAACCCAGCAAGACCTTCCACGGGTTCCGCTACGCGGAAGTATCCGGCTGGCCCGGCGAGCTGACGGCGGAATCCCTCGAAGCCGTGGCGGTGCACTCCCGGCTTGAACGCACCGGCAGCTTCGAGTGCTCCAACCCGCTGGTGAACCAGCTGCACCGCAACATCGTCTGGGGCCTCAAGGGCAATTTCCTGGACCTCCCCACCGACTGCCCGCAGCGCGATGAGCGGCTCGGCTGGACCGGGGACATCGCCGTGTTCGCCCCCACGGCCGCCTTCCTCTACGACGTCAAGGGCTTCCTGCAGGACTGGCTCCTCGACCTCGCCGCGGAACAAAAGGCTGCCGGCGGACTCGTTCCCATCACCGTGCCGGACGCACTGAAGTACTGCCCCCAGCCGCCGGAATTCCCGGCACCGGAATCCTCTGCCATCTGGAGCGAGGCATCCGTGTGGGTTCCGTGGGCGCTGTGGGAGGCCTACGGCGACGACACCGTCTTGAAGGACCAGTACGACTCGATGGCCTCCCACACCCGCCGGGTAGAGGGACTGCTCTCGCCCGCCGGGCTCTGGGATGAAGGCTTCCAGTTCGGCGACTGGCTGGACCCGGACGCCGCGCCGGACCAGCCGTGGGCGGCCAAGGCGGACACCGGCGTCGTCGCCACAGCGTGCCTGTACCGCACGGCGTCCATCACCGCGCGGACGGCTGCGCTCCTGGGACACGACGCCGACGCCGACGCGTTCGGCCGCCTCGCCGAACGGGTCAAAGCGGCCTTCAACACCCACTACGTGGCCGCCGACGGAACCGTGCACAGCGACTGCACCACGGTCTACGCGCTGGCCATCGCCTTCGACATCCTGCAGACCGGCCGGCAGCGGGAGTTTGCCGGCAACCGCCTCGCCGAACTGGTACGGAACAACAACTACCGCGTCTCCACCGGGTTCGCCGGGACCCCCTTCATCACCGGCGCCCTGGCCGATACCGGTCACACTGACGCGGCGTACAGGCTCCTGCTCGAACAGGAATGCCCCTCATGGCTGTACCCGGTGACCATGGGGGCCACCACCGTCTGGGAACGGTGGGACTCCATGCTCCCGGACGGCGCCATCAACCCCGGCGAAATGACCAGTTTCAACCACTACGCGCTCGGCGCCATTGCTGATTGGTTGCACAAGTACGTCGGTGGAATCCGGCCGCTCGCCCCGGGCTACTCCAGGGTGCTGATCGCGCCCCTGCCCGGCGAGGGCATCGATTGGGCCAAGACCAGCCTGCGCAGCCCGCACGGCACCATCGCCGTCGAGTGGCGGACCACCGGCGACGGGGTGCTGGAAGTCGAAGCAAAAATCCCCGACGGCGTGGAGGCGGAGATCAGGCTGCCGGGGCAGGACGGCCGAAGCGTGGGGGCGGGCACGCACCGCCTGACCGCCGCCGCCACCTCAGCGGCCGTCGCCTCCTAAATTCCACCCAGCGCCGTGTCAACCAATGAAACTGCGCTGTCCGGGCGCGCCGCCGCAAACCCATGCTGATAGCTGACGAAACCAACGATCAGGAGCACCAACGAATGACCTCCACGAGCTTTGACGCCGACGTCGAAGAAACGATCCGCACCCTGCCGGTGGCAGAGAAAGTCCGGCTCCTGAGCGGCTCCGGCCTGTGGCACACCCAGGCCGAGCCGCGCCTGGGACTGCCGAAGATCACGGTTTCCGACGGGCCCGTCGGCGTCCGCGGCCACCGCGACACCGAGGCAGCCGGCTCGGTGAACCTGCCGTCCGCCACGTGCCTGGCCTCTTCTTGGGACCGGCGGCTGATGGCGCGGGTGGGGAAGCTGCTGGCGGCCGAGGCGCGCCGTCAGCAGGTGGACGTGGTGCTCGGCCCCACCATGAACCTGCACCGTTCACCGCTGGCGGGCCGGAACTTCGAGTGCCTGTCCGAGGACCCGCTCCTCACCGGTGAACTGGCGGCCGCGTACGTGGACGGCATCCAGGGCCAGGGCATCGGCGCCTGCCCCAAGCACTTCGTCGCCAACGAGGCCGAGACCGAGCGGACCACCGTCAACAACTTGCTCGACGAACGGACTTTGCATGAGGTGTACCTCGCACCGTTTGAACGCGTCGTCAGGCAGGCCCGGCCCTGGATGATCATGGCGGCCTACAACGGCGTGAACGGCAAGGCCATGACCGAAAATCCCCTCACGGAGAACCCGCTCAAGACCGAATGGGGATTCGAAGGCGCCGTGGTCTCGGACTGGCACGCGGTGTACTCCACCGTGGACTCCGCCCTTTCGGCCACGGACCTCGCCATGCCGGGACCGGAGAAGCTGTGGGGCGACGGGCTCGTCGAAGCCATCTCCGCCGGTCTGGTCCCCGAGGCCGTGATTGACGAGAAAGTGCGCCGGCTCGTCACCCTGGGCCGCCGGGTCGAGGAGGGCCGCCGGAACGAACCCGCGGCACCCGAAGCCGGCGCCGCCGTGGCCCGGGAGGCCGCGGCGGCAGGATTCGTGCTGCTGGAAAATCCGGCCGGCGTCCTTCCCCTCTCGCCCGGGGACCTCACCTCCATCGCCGTGGTGGGACCGGCGGCGCTGGATCCCCGGACCCAGGGCGGCGGCAGCGCCTCGGTGTTCCCGGCCTACACGGTGGCGCCCGCCGCGGGGCTGCGCGCGCGGACCGGCGACGGCGTTCGGCTCACGACCGTCCAGGGTGCCTGGCTCTCCGGGGGCCTTCGCGAACCCCGGAACGCGGAATGCCACGCCCCGGGCCAGGGGGAGGGAAGCGTCCGGCTGACCTGGCGGGGGCCCGCCGGCACAGTTGCGGAGGAATACGGTCCCCGGACCACGCTCACCCGGGGCGCGGGCGCCATCCCCGCCGGCGCCACCGCCGTCGACATCGAAACGATCTTCACGCCGGACGTCTCCGGCACCTGGAAGCTGGGATTCAAGGGCATCGGCCGCGCCAGCCTGGAGGTCGACGGCGACGCCGTGGCGGCCGCCGACTCGCGGGACCGCTACGCCGACGTTGAAGCCGTGCTGATCGGCGCGCCGGACGAATCAGCCGGCGTCGTCCTGTCCGCCGGAACCCCGGTGCGACTGACCTTGCGCTACACCTGGCATCCGGAGGCCACTTTGTTCCGCGTAGGGCTGGCCATCGACGAACCCCGGGAATCGGCGGACCGCGAGATCGCCAAGGCGGCTGCCGCGGCCGCCGCCGCCGACGTCGCCGTCGTGATGGTCGGGACCTCCGGTGCCGTCGAAAGCGAAGGCTTTGACCGGACCTCCCTGGCGTTGCCGGGCCGGCAGGACGACCTCGTCCGCGCCGTCATCGAGGCCAACCCACGCACCGTGGTGGTGGTCAACGCCGGCGCCCCGGTGGAGATGCCCTGGCGGAACGACGCCGCGGCGGTGCTCCTGGTCTGGTTCCCGGGCATGGAATTCGGAAACGCCCTGGCCGATGTGCTGTTCGGCGACGCCGAGCCCGGCGGCCACCTGCCGACCACCTGGCCGGCCGCCCTGGCCGATGCCCCCGTCCGCGACACGCACCCCCGGAACGGCCAGCTCGAGTACACGGAACGGCTGGATGTCGGCTACCGCGGCTGGGCAAGACAAGCCGCGCAAACCACGCAGGCTGCCGCTCCGGCGTATTGGCTCGGCCACGGACTGGGCTACACCACCTTCGCCGTGGAGGGGTTCGCGCAGCTGGAGGAAGCGGCACCCGGGGAGGACGTGCACACCGTCCTGACGGTCCGCAACACCGGTGCCCGGGCCGGAAAATACCTGGCGCAGATCTACGCCGACGCCCCGGAAACGGACGTGGACCGGCCCGGGTTCTGGCTGACAGGCTTCGCGACGGCCCTCATCCCCGCCGGGGAACGCCGCGACATCCGGGTCACACTGCCTGGGCGGTCTTTCCAGCACTGGGACGCCGGGCGCGGCTGGTGCGGGGAGGAGACAACCTTCAGGATCGCGCCCGCCGGGCACGCCGGCGACGCGCGCGACGCGCTCGCCGGACCCCTCGCGGCCTCCGTCAGGCCGGCGGCGTCAGTCCCCGCCCTCGACGGGACGAGGTAGGCAGCCGTGAACCAGCCCACACACCTGCGCGTTGAGCACCTCAGCGAGGCCTTCGGCATCACCACCACCCGTCCCCGGCTCAGCTGGACCCCGCCGGAGGGGACGGTGCGGCAGAGCGCCTACCAGATCACCGCCAGCAACGGCTGGGACACCGGCCGGGTGGAATCGGGAACCCACCGCCTGGTGCCCTACGGCGGCCCGGCGCTGGGCTCCCGGGACCACTTTGAATGGACGGTGCGGACCTGGGACCTTGCCGCGGACGGCAGCGAGTCAGCCTCAAGGTGGGCGGACCCGATGCCGGTCGAACTGGGCCTGCTGCACCCCGCCGACTGGGCCGCACAGTGGATCGGCCCGCGCGAGGCCGCCATCCCCGCGGCCGGCGAGCGCCCGGGCTACGCACTGTCCACCACGTTCGAGCTGGACGCGGTCCCGGACTCGGCCCGGGCGTACGCCACCGCCCACGGGATCTACGAGCTCTTCATCAACGGCCACCGGGTAGGCGACCAGGAGCTCACCCCGGGCTCCACGAGCTACCACAGCACCCTGCAAGTCCAGACGTTCGACGTCGGAACGCTGCTGCAGACCGGCAGCAACACCGTCACGGGCGTCCTCACCGACGGCTGGTACCGCGGCACGTTCGGGTACACGCGCGACGCCGACATGTACGGAACCACGACGGCGCTGCTGGTACAGATCGAGCTGGCATCCGCGGCGGGTCGGACGGTGGTCGGGACCGATGACACCTGGCTGGTGGAGCCGTCCGAAATTGTCAGCGCGGACCTCATGGCCGGGCAGCGTGTCGACTTCCGTGCCGCAGGCGTTCGCTCCGGAAGCCGTCGCGGGCACGCTGTGCTCCGTGACGGCAGCTTCGAAACACTGACGGGTCCCGTCGCACCGCCCACCCGCGCCGTGGAGGACATCGCCCCGGTGTCCATCACCCGGCTGGCCAGCGGCCACCAGGTGGTGGACCTGGGCCAGAACATCAACGGCTGGGTGCGCCTGACCCGGCTCGGCGCCCCGGGCCACGCCGTGACGCTGGTGTACGGCGAAGCCCTGGACGACGCGGGCGAGGTCACGCAGGAGCACCTGCGGCCGCACGATTTCCGCAACCCGGGCCAGTTCCTGTCCGCCGGGCAGATCGACTCCGTGGTGTCCTCCGGCGCGCCCGGCGAAATTTTCGAGCCGCGCCACACGACGCACGGCTTCCGGTACGTTTCGGTCCGCGGGCTGGCGGACCCGCTGGAACCGGGGGATCTCGTGGGCCGGATGGTGCAGACCGACCTCGAACGCGTGGGCACGTTCAGCTGCAGCGATGACCGGCTCAACACGCTGCACGGGATCGTCGAGTGGAGCTTCCGCGGCAACGCCTGCGAGGTCCCCACGGACTGCCCGCAGCGGGAGAAAGCCGGCTGGACCGGCGACTGGCAGGTGTTCGTGCCCACCGCGGCCTACCTCTTCGACGTTGCCGGCTTCTCCCGAAAGTGGCTCAATGATGTCCGGGCTGATCAGTGGGACAACGGAGTGATCGTTAACATTTCGCCGTCGGCGGGCCCGGACGCCACCGCGGCCGATCACATGGCCTTTGTCAACGGCTCGGCCGGCTGGGGAGACGCGATCGTCCTGGTGCCGTGGGAGATCTACCGGGCCACGGGTGACACGGCCATCCTGGAACAGAACTGGGAGGCCATGAACCGCTGGCTCGGGTTCATCAGCAGCGCGGCCGGAGGCGCCCGGCACCCGGCCCGGGCCGTCACCCGACCTACGCCGGAACCACACGAGCAGTTCCTCTGGGACACCGGCTTCCACTGGGGTGAATGGCTCGAACCCGACGGGCCGGAACCGGACCTGTTCGCGGCCAGGTCCGCCGACCACGGCATCGTGGCCACCGCCTACTACCGGCACTCCGCCGCCATCATGGCCGGGATCGCCGCCGTCCTGGGCAAGGACACGGAGGCCGCCGCCCTGGCAGAGTTGTCCGCCAATGTCCGCGACGCCTGGGCCCGCGAATACGTCAATGACACCGGGCAACTGTTCGACCCCAGCCAGGCAAACTGTGTCCGGGCACTCGCCTCCGGCCTTGTCGCCGACGAGCACCGGGCGGCGGTCGCGGCGCAACTGGCCGGCCTCATCCGGGACGCCGGCACCCACCTGGGCACCGGGTTCCTCGCCACCGCAGACCTGTTGCCGGTCCTTGCCGACAACGGCCACCTTGACCTGGCCTATGAGCTGCTCATGCAGGACACCGAACCGTCCTGGCTGGTGATGGTGGACCGCGGCGCGACCACCATGTGGGAAGCCTGGAACGGCATCGGCCCGGACGGCACAGCGCAGCAGTCCCTGAACCACTACAGCAAGGGCGCCGTGGTGTCCTTCCTGCACCGCTACACCGCCGGACTCCGGCAGGCGCCGGGGAGCGCGGCCTACGAACAAATCATCATCGAACCGCGCCCGGGCGCCGGCCTCTCATCCGCCAGCACATCCCACCGCGGCCCCCAGGGCCTGGTTTCGGCCAGCTGGCGGATCGACGACGGCGGGCTGACCCTGAACGCCGTCGTCCCGGCCGGCACCAGCGCCGAAGTCCGCCTGCCCGGCCGGGCGGGAGCCGTCGTCGGGCCCGGAACGCACACCTTCTCCGTCCCGTACGGCCCGGCCGTCCCGGCATCCCTGCCCCACCTCACCAGGAGCGCACCATGACCTTAATCGAATCCCCAACGACTGACACCGAGGCAAGCCCCGACGCCGCCGCAGGGAAGGACGGCCCGCCTTCTGGTCCAGCGTTACCGGCGTTCCCTGCCTTCGACGGCCCGGGCACGGCCGTGCAGGTATCCGAGGTCTCCGCGGTACACCGCGAAGTCAGCTACGCCCGGACCGTCGGGTTCCGGCCGCTGAGCATGGACATCTGGCTTCCGCGGACGGCCGGGGGTCCGGTGCCGCGGCCGGTTCCGCTGGTGCTGTGGGTCCACGGCGGCGCCTTCCAGCTGGGGGATCGCCGTGAGCTGCCGCCCACGTTCCCCGCGGACTCCGTCTTTTCCCGGCTCAACGCGGCGGGGATCGCCTGCGCCACCGTCGACTACCGGCTGGCCCTCGAAGCCGCCTTCCCGGCCCAGCTGCATGACCTGAAAGCGGCGGTCCGCTACCTCCGCGCGCACGCACAGGAGCTGCGGATCGATCCGGAACGCTTTGGCGCCTGGGGCGAATCGGCCGGCGGCCACCTGGCCGCGCTGCTGGGCCTGACCGGCAGCCGCGAAGACCTCGAGGGCGGACTCGGGGCGCAGGGACACTCCAGCGCCGTCAGCGCCGTCGTGGACTTCTACGGCGTGTCCTCGCTGCCCCTCATGCCCCCGATGCAGCTCCCGGCCGGCCTCCTCACCGGACCCATGGTGGCCGCCGTTCAGGCAGGCATGAGCATGGAACCGGGACCCATGCTCGTTGGCGGCTCCAGCGACCCGGACCGGCTGGCGGCCGCGAGTCCGCTCGGCCACGTCAGCGCCGGGGCGCCGCCGTTCCTGCTGATCCACGGCGACAGCGACGCCCTCGTGCCCCTGTCCCAGAGCGAGCTCCTCGCGCAGGCCCTCAGCGCCGCCGGCGTCCGCAACGACGTCGTCGTCATCGAGGGCGCCGACCACTGCTTCTTCGGCGCAGAAGACCGGATCGACAGCATCCTGGATACAGCCATCACCTTCCTCTCCAACGAATTGAGCCAGCCATGACCCCCGCCACCGCCCGGTACCCGTACCAGGACGCCACTTTGCCGGTCGGGCAACGCGTCCAGGACCTGCTCTCCCGGCTCTCGCTCGAGGACAAGGCGGGCCTGATGTTCCACGGCGCGCTGCCGTTCGCGCTCGGCACCGGCCCGGCCGTGGAGTTGATCGGCGGGCGCCGGATGAACCACTTCAACATCATCGGCGCCGCAACCCAGGCCAGGGAACTCGCCGAATGGCACAACAGCATCCAACGTCTCGCCCTGGACACCGGCTGGGGCATCCCGGTCACGCTCTCCACGGACCCGCGCCACGCCTACACCGACAACCCCGGCACCGGGGCCCTGGCCGGGCCGTTCTCGCAGTGGCCCGAGGCGCTCGGCTTCGCCGCCGTCGGAGACCCCGACGCCGTGGAAGAGTTCGCCGATATCGCCCGGCAGGAGTACCTCGCCGTCGGCATCCGGGCCGCCCTGCACCCGCAGGTGGACGTCTTCACCGAACCGCGCTGGTCCCGCGGCGCGGCCACGTTCGGTGAGAGCGCCGAGCTCGCGGCGGAGCTGGTGGGCGCCTACGTCCGCGGCTTCCAGGGCGACGCGTTCGGGACAGCGTCCGTGTCCACCATGACCAAGCATTTCCCCGGCGGCGGCCCCCAGCTCGACGGCGAGGACCCGCACTTCAGCTACGGCCGCGAACAGGTCTATCCCGGCGGCAACTTCGACTATCACCTGCTGCCCTTCCGGTCCGCCGTCGCCGCCGGCACACGGCAGATCATGCCGTACTACGGCATGCCGGTCGGCACGGAATACGAGGAAGTGGGCTTCGCCTTCAACAAGCGCATCCTCACGGAACTCCTGCGCGAAGAACTCGGCTTCGGCGGGATCGTCTGCTCGGACTGGGGCATCCTCACCGACGGCGACATCTTTGGCAGGGTGTTCCCGGCCAGGGCCTGGGGCGTGGAACACCTGACACCGCAGGAACGGCTGCTCAAGGCGCTGGACGCCGGCGTGGACCAGATCGGCGGCGAAAGCTGCGTCGACCTCCTGACCGGCGCCGTCCGGGCGGGCAAGCTCAGCGAAGACCGGCTCGACGTCTCCGTCCGCAAACTGCTGGAGGAGAAGTTCCTCCTCGGGCTCTTCGAGAACCCCCTCGTGGACGCCGCCGCCTCCGACTCCGCAGTGGGGACCCCGCAGTTCCGCGCCGCGGGCCGGGCCATGCAGCGCCGCTCCTACACGCTCCTGGCCAACAAGGACGTCGACGGCGGCCCCGTCCTGCCGCTCGCCGCCGGCGCCAGGGTCTACCTCGAAGGCATTACGGCCGCGGACCTGGGGCCGGGCTTCATCCCGGTTCCGACGCCGGAGGCCGCGGACCTCGCCATCCTCCGGCTGGGGACCCCGTTCGAAGTCCGCGGCGAGGGCTTCGAATCCTTCTTCCACTGCGGCAACCTGGCCTTCGCGCCGGAGGAGATCGAACGCGTCACCGCCATCTGCCGGGCCGTCCCCACGGTGATCGACATCAACCTGGAACGGCCCGCCGTCCTGCCCGAAATCGCCGACCACGCCGCGGCCCTGCTGGCCAACTACGGATCCGACTCCGATGCCCTGGCGGACATCCTCACCGGGCGTGCCGTGCCGGAGGGCCGTCTGCCGTTCGACCTCCCGCGGTCCATGGCCGCCGTCGAAGCCTCCCGGGAAGACATGCCGTTCGACACCGAGGACCCCGTCTTCCGCTTTGGCCATGGACTGTCCCTGCCCCGGTCCGGACGCGCCGGCGCGTCCGGGGCCGCTGCGGGGGCCGCTACCGGCACGGTTGACAGTGTCGACTTGGGGGCGCCGCTGCCCTGGGCCCGGACCGCGACCGGGTCCCGGCCATGAGCCTGGACCCGGACCTGGCCGGCGCCCTGCACCACCTGGCCGGAGCGGGCTCGATCACTGACCTCCTGGGCCAGCCCGGCGGCCTGGACCGGCTCGAGGCCTTCAGCGGCGGTGCCGTGCCCTACCAGGCTCCAGCCGTCCGTTTCCGGGAAACCGGGGCGCGCGGTCCGAACGGGACCGTCCCTGTCAGGGTCTACGGCGGCGCCCCGGGCCATGACGGTCCCGCGCTCGTGTGGATGCACGGCGGGGGATTTGCCGGCGGCGGGCCGGAGATGCGCGAAGCGGACCAGCTCGCCCGGGAAGTCGCCGCCCGCAGCGGCGGCGTGGTGGTGTCCGTGGACTACCGGCTGGCCCGCGACGGCGTCCACTTCCCCGTCCCGCACGAGGACGTCCTGGCCGCCTGGCTCTGGACCGTGGAGCACGCCGCGGAGCTGGGCGCCGACCCCGACCGCGTGTGCCTGGGCGGCGCCAGCGCGGGCGGCAATCTCGCCGTCGGGGCCGCGCTCTTCCTCAAGGACGCCGGCCTGCCGCTGCCGGCCAAACTGCTGCTCGCGTACCCGTTCCTGCACGCCGACCTGCCAGCGCCCAGCACCGGATCCAACCCCGGTTCCAGCACCGCTTCCAGTCCGGCATCCGGCGCCGGTTCCGGGCCCGGTTCCGTCCCGGCGCCGGACGTAGCCGGCGTGCTCGAGGGGCTTCCGCGGCTGCTGCGCTTCACTGCCGATGACTGCCGCGCCCTCGTGGAGAACTACATCGGCGGTCCTGTCGCCATGGCGTCCTCCTATGCCATGCCCGGCAACGCGGACCCCTCCGGGCTGCCGCCCGCGGCGATCATCGCATGCGAATACGACGACCTGCGGCACTCGGCAGAGGCTTTCGCGGCAGAACTCCGGCGTGCCGGAACCGACGTCGACTTCCGCCTCGAAGCCGGTGCCGTCCACGGCTATCTCAACCATTCCGCGGGGCTTAGGATCGTGCAGGACGGCCTCGCCTTCCTGGCCCGGGCCCTGGTGGAGGCAAAGCCGTTCCAATGATTGAAATGCCCGGTGCCGGCACGGCCCGGTATCCGACACCCTTGATTCAGACGCCGGAACACCTCGAGAGGCCGGCCAGCAGCAGATGGAGCCGACGATGACAGCAGAACAGATCCTGGAAGGGATCGAGTTCGCCTGCCCCGGGGGCGCCGAACCCCTGCTGCTGGACGTCTACCTCCCCGCCGCCGAAGAACACCCCGCCGAAGGGCCGGCCCCGAAACTGTTCCCCGCCATCGTGCACTTCCACGGCGGCGGCTGGCGGACGGGGGAGCGATCCTCCCTCGGCCCGGTCCTGGACGGCTTCGGCTTCAGCCCGTTCCGGCGGCTCACGGACGCAGGCTTCGTAGTGGTCTCCGCGGACTACCGGCTCAGTACGGCCGCCCGGTTCCCGGCGCAGCTGGAGGACGCGAAGGCCGCCGTGGACTGGCTTCGGAGCCATGCGGCGGAGTTCCGCGTGGATCCTGACCGGATCTTCGCGTGGGGCGACTCCGCGGGCGGGCATCTCGCCAGCCTCGTGGGGCTCACTCCTGGCGACACCGGCGCCGCCGCGGTCGCTGCCGTGGCAGCCTGGTACGCGCCCGCGGACCTGGCCACGATGGCCGAACAAAGCCTGCCCAACGCCGTCGCCCGCGCCGACGACCCCGCCTCACGCGAAGAACTGCTCATCGGAGCGGTGCTGGCCGAGGCCCCCGGCAAGGCCGCTGCCGCCAGCCCCATGGGCCATGTGACCACGGCGGCGCCGCCCTTCCTCCTGGTCCACGGGACCGCCGACCGCTTCGTCCCGCCGGCCCAGTCGACGTCCCTCGCGGCGGCGCTGGAAGCCGCCGGTACCGACGTCGAACTGCTCCTGATCGAGGACGCGGACCACATGTGGGTACTGCCCGATCACAGCCAGGCGGCCGCGCAGAAGGCCATGGATGCCACCGTCGACTTCTTCCTCCGCCAGGCCCACCTACCCTGACAGACCCGTCCCAGCGAAGCCAGTGCAGGCCTCGGCCTGACCAGGGCAGCTTTGCCGTGCCAATTTTCCACAATCACCACTTCCCTCACCGCGCTCGTCCGGGCGGAACCTGAAAGGCCCTTCACATGCAGTACATCGGCATCACCCACGACGGCGCGGCCTGGGTTGCGGCCCTGGCCGACAGCCGGGTCTACCCACTGGCTCCGGTCCAGGATTTCTGGGCGGATGCCGCCGGCTGGCAGGAAAAGTCCCTGTCCCTAACGGCCGGCGGCGCGTCGCTGAACCGGGCGGACGTCACCGAAGTCCCGCTGGTCCCGCCCACCGCCCGCGTGATCTGCGTGGGATTGAACTACCGCGCCCACGCCGCCGAGGGTTCCTTCTCCGTGCCCGAATACCCCACGCTGTTCGGCCGGTGGACCGCGTCCCTTTCGGTCGGCAATGTCCCCGCGCCCGTGCCCGCCGGCGAGGCCGGGCTGGACTGGGAAGGCGAAGTCGCCGCCTACGTGGGCCGGCGGGTCGAATCCGCGGACGAGGCCACCGCCGCGGAAGCCGTCTTCGGCTACTCCACCTTCAACGACCTCACCGCGCGG
Source organism: Arthrobacter sp. 10N44_2 (assembly GCF_056394385.1). Classification (NCBI taxonomy): domain Bacteria; kingdom Bacillati; phylum Actinomycetota; class Actinomycetes; order Micrococcales; family Micrococcaceae; genus Arthrobacter; species Arthrobacter sp. 10N44_2. The sequence continues at coordinate 73,509 of NZ_JBFTHT010000008.1, forward strand.
CGGGCCCAAAAGCTCACCGTCCAATGGACCCTGGGAAAGAACGGCGACTTCAGCGGCCCCCTCGGCCCGCTGGTCAGCCGCGACGAGGCCGGGGACCTACGCGAGGGATTGCAGGTCCGGACCCGTGTCAACGGCACCGAGGTCCAGAACGGCAACACCCGGGACATGATCTTCTCCGTCCCGGCCATCATCGCCCTGATCAGCCAGACGATGACCCTGCATCCCGGTGACGTCATTGCCACGGGAACCCCGGAGGGGGTCGGCTACGTCCGGACCCCGCCGTGGCTCCTGCAGCCCGGCGACACGGTCGAAGTGGAAATCGACACCCTGGGAACGCTCACCACGCCCGTGGGCGGCCCGTCTCTGCGGGCACGGGCCTGATGACGGCCGTCAACAACGCGGCCCTCGGCGACCTGCCGGAGCGGGTGCCGGTGCTGATCGCCGGCGGAGGACCCAGCGGGCTGTTCCTGGCCCTGGACCTGGCGCACCGCGGCATCCGCAGTCTCGTCATCGAGCCGAGGACCACCATTGACCAGGACCGGCCGCGCGCCAAGACCACGAACGCCCGCACCATGACGCACCTGCGCCGGCTCGGGCTTGCCGACAAACTCCGCGACGCCGCGCCGCTGCCGGTCGCCTACGCCCAGGACGTCATATTCTGCTCCGCCCTCACCGGCCACGAAGTCACCCGGTTCCGTCAAGCCTTCCAGCTCGTCCCGGGCCGGTATGGCCCCCAGCCGGAATGCGGGCAGCAGGTCCCGCAGCCCGTCATGGAGGCCGTGCTCCGGGAGGCCGCCGCCGAATCCCCGCTCATCACGCTGCTGACCGGCCTGAGCGTGGAAGACCTGGACATCAGCCAGTGCGGCGGCACGCCGGGCCCGGGCCGGCCGCGCTTCGGCTCGCGCGTGGCGGTGTCCGACGCAACCGGGCGGCGCAAGGCCGTGGACTGCAGCTTCGTCGCCGCGGCCGACGGCGGTTCCTCCACCGTGCGCCGCCGGCTGAACATCCGCCTCGCCGGGGGCTCCGCCGAGCTCTCCAACATCAGTGTCCTGTTCCGTTCCGACACCCTCGCCGCCGCGATCACCCTGGACCCGGCCGTCCAGTACTGGGTCCTGGGACCCGAGGTTTCGGGCATGGTGGGGCGGCTGGACCTCGGCAGCACCTGGTGGGCCATCATCCAGGGCGTGGACGGCAGCGCATCACCCGACGCCGGACGCCTGGTCCGTTCGCTCGTCGGGGCCGACGTCGACGTCGAGGTCATCGCCACCGACCCCTGGACGGCCCGCATGTTGCTCGCCCCGGGATACGGGCACGACGGCGTGTTCCTGATCGGGGACGCGGCGCACCTGAATCCGCCCTGGGGCGGGCACGGGTTCAACACATGCATCGGCGACGCCGCCAACCTGGCCTGGAAGATCGCCGCCGCCCTGGCGGGCTGGGCTGGCCCGGCCCTGCCCGGCAGCTACGAGCTGGAGCGCCGGCCCGTCGCGGCCCGGACCATCCGCGACGCCGCCGCCAACGGGAAGTCGCTGGCCTACCACTTCGCGGACCCGGCCCTGGGCCGGGCGGATGCGGACGGCGAGGCAGCCCGGCGGGTCGCCAAGGAGGCGCTGGCCGTCAAACAAAGCGAGTTCGACTCGCTGGGACTGGTGCTGGGCTACACGTACGGCTCCTCGCCTCTGGTGGTCCCGGATGGACTGCCCGTCCCCGCCGAGGACCCCGTCAGCTACGTCCCCTCCGCCAGCCCGGGATCGCTGCTGCCGCACGCCTGGCTCGACGCGACAACGTCGCTCTATGACCTGCTGGACACCGGCTTCGCCCTCCTGGTGGACCGCGACAGCCTGGGCGGCGCGGCCGCCGGACAGGCCTACGCGGCGGTCCTGGCCGCCGCCGCGATCCACAAAATCCCGCTGTCCGTCGTCGACGTCGGACCCGATCAGCACGGAACCCCGATGACCACGCACTGGCAGGCCGCCGCGGTGCTGGTCCGCCCGGACCAGCACGTCGCCTGGCGGGGGACCGACCCCGCGGGGGCCGCCGCGGCCATTGGCGTGGCCGCCGGCTGGCCGCTGGCAACACCATCCGAAGACCCCGACAGGAGAACACGTGTCCGTGCCGTCCTTCCGTGACTATCTCTACCCGCCCGACCATCCGCGGGTGGCGCAGATCCGTGGCCTGGATGCCCGCGGCTATGCCGAGGCGGCAAAGACCGATCCCTTCGCGGGTCCCATGATCCAGGGCTGGGCCGCCCAATACCCCGAGCCTTTCACCGGGGTGACCAGTGACGGTGTCCACCGGGCCGGGCTGTACCCCCTTGCGCCGGCGCCGTCGGGGGAGGAGGCGCCGGCGGCCGCCATGACAGCCGCCGCCCGGGACCTGCTGGCACGACTCACGCCGGCCCAGGCCGAACAGCTCCGCTACGGGGTGGACGCGCACGAATGGCAGAGCTGGGCCAACCCGGAATTCCTGCAACATGACACGGGCCTGCGCCTGGACGAGCTGGACCAGGACGTGCGCGAACAGATCCTGGCTATCGTGGCGGCGAGCCTGAGTCCGGCCGGCTACGGGCTGGTCCGGAACCTGATGCGGATCAATGGATTCCTGGGCGGCCTGGTGGAGCTGCCGGAGCTGATGAACGAGTTCAGCTACAACTTCGCGCTCTACGGTGACCCGTCGGAGACGGCCCCGTGGGGCTGGCAGCTCTTCGGCCACCACGTGGCGCTCAACGTCCTGGTGGCCGGAACCCAGCTGGTGGTCTCGCCGGTGTTCCTCGGCGCCGAACCGGACGTCATCGACGCCGGCCCGCACCAGGGGGTGGCCGTTTTCAAGGAGCGGATCGGCCTGGCGCGGCGCCTCATGCAATCCCTGCCCGGGCCACTGCGGGATGAGGCCACGCTTTTCGCGGACATGCAGGACCCGGCCATGCCGGAGGGCAGGCTGCACCCCGGGGACGAACGGCACCTGGCCGGCTGCTTCCAGGACAACCGCGTGATTCCCTACGAGGGCATCCCGGTCAACGCGATGCCCGCCGCGGCACGCGCGATCCTGGACGAGCTCGTGGCAGACTTCATCGCGTTCCTCCCCGACGGGCCGCGGACCGCCCGCCGGCGGGAGATCGCGGCCCACTGGGACGAAACCTGGTTCTGCTGGATCGGCGGATGGGAGGCGCAGGACGCCTTCTACTTCCGGCTGCAAAGCCCCGTGCTGGTCATGGAACTGGACCACCACACAGGCGTCTTCCTCAGCAATGACACTCCGGCCCCGTTCCACATGCACACGGTGCTGCGCACCCCGAACGGCAACGACTACGGGCGCGAGCTGGTGCGCCAGGCTCTGCACGCATCATGAACCGCTGACAAGCCGTCCACCGACGCGAAAGGCCCGGAACCCTCCGAAAGGGTTCCGGGCTATTCGCGTGGGACCTGCAGCCGGACCGGAAAACCGGGTCAGATGCCCAGGTCCGCCTAGATGTCCAGCGCAGCCCTGCGCTGCGGCGGGGGACCCACCACGGTCAGGTCCATCTCGGCCTGGGCCCGGCCGAAGCCCTCCATGTCCATGTAGGGCTCGCCGCCCTCGGTGTACATGTAGTCCTCCGTGGGCTTGTTGAAGTACTCGAAGAAGCCGTTGAAGACCGACGGCGTCAGGAACCCGACCATCTGGGTGTTGTGGGAATCGAAGGCGAAGGAGTGGATGGTCCCGGCCGGGGCGTGGAGGAAGTCGCCCTTGGTGAGCAGCACTTCGCGGCCGTTGGCGTAGATCCACATCCGGCCCTCGGTGCAGAGGAAGTTTTCCGTGTGCTGTTCGTGGAAGTGCAGCGGAATGTAGGGGGACTTGGCGCCCTTGGTGTGGACGGCGAAGTAGTTCGATCCCGTGTTCGCCGGCCGGGACAGGTAAGTGAACATGGTCTGGTAGCTGACCATCCGCTCGCCCTCGCCGGCACTGAGGAAGTACGGGCTCTGGGCCGCCGGCAGCCCGGCGTCCTGCCGGAAAGACGGTGCCACGCGTTCGACGTCGGGGAACGTCATGCCGAATTCGGCGCCCACCGCCGCGCACTCCTGCAGGCTGGGCTTCCGGCCCGGGGTGACAGGCGGGACGTGCGAATCGATGGGTGTGCCGACGCGTTCGTAGTAGGCCTCGGCGCCGCCCGGGGTCATCCAGTTCAGGAACCGGGTGTAGTGGCTTGCCATCCGGTACGCGTGCGGGGTTCCCGGCGGGATCACCACGGAATCCCCGGGAGTCAGGATGCGGCTTTCGCCCGGCAGCCAGACGTGCAGGATGCCGTCGAAGACATACAGCGTTTTGTGTTCCACCGCGTGGCTCACAAACGGCGATTCGGCCCCCATGCCGCCGGAGATGTAGGCGGCGCTGAAAATGCCGCCGGTGTCCGCCGCACGGGCGATCACCGTGACCAGCTGGCCGTTGATCTCATAGCGGGCGCCTTCGCCCGACGCCATGTAGTACGGGACGGCGTCGCCCGGCAGCACATTCGCCAACGGGAGCTCTTTGTTCATTTCCTCAACGCTGAGGGACATCGCATCCTTCTTTCCTGTCTGTGGAGCGCGGGCTGCCCCCAAGACTGCCCCTGATTCTCCGCCGCTGCGACTTCCATTTCCAATGGATGAAACACTTCTGCCCGTCGCTCCGGGCTGTTGGGCGCCGGGAAGCCGTTGGCGGCGGCCTGCGGGGCGGTCACGGGTAGGCGCCCGCCGCCTTTCGCCGATACGGTCCAAAGTCCCTGTTTTGGTGTCAGTGCTCCCGGTTAGTCTTGCGTGAGGCGCATGGCGGTCCGTAATGCGAGCCGGTGCGCCTCCAGCCAAGAACAATGGGGGGTACGTTGTCCAACGATTCAGTCATGACCTGGTTTCCCGGCGACGCAGGCCGCACCGCGGCAGCCGAGCCTTCAGAGCGGAGCGAGGCCGTCGCCCCCTCCTGGGACCGCGTCATCCCGCAAGGGTCTCCCGGCGCCAGCCGCGGTGACTACTGCCGCGACCATTGGCCGCCCCTGTAGGGGTACCGCGGAGGCCGCAGTGTTCCTGCCCGCGGCGGACCCAGACGGCGGTTGCCCGCGCACGGCTGTTGGGTTCTATTTACCTGGGATTTACGTGACTTGCCTTGTGGGCGTTCCACGGCCGCAGCGAGACTTTAATGACGGGCTGACATCATCCGTTCAGCCTCAGGGACAAACCAAACCAGCGGGCAGCAGCGACGCCTTCCCCTTCACCCCGTGGCAATGATGTCCGGACGGGGAGCCCGCGAATCGGGAGGATCGCCATGGCCGGCACATTTGAACTCTTCGTTGACGCCGATGCCTGCTTCAGGTTTCGGCTCAGGGCACCGGACGGGGCAGTACTGGCCGTGTCAAAGGGCTTCGCGGACAAGCCTGCAGCGGTTGCCGGCATCACCGCGGTGCGCGAGTATGCCGGCATGGGGCTGATCAGTGATCTGTGCCCGGAGCCGCCGGCGAGTCCGGCGGCACCGCGGCCGAGAAGCACTCCGACTCCGGTGCCCGGCGTCGACCGGCGCGTGCACGACAACGACCTCCGGATCCGCGCCCGCGCCCTCCGCCGCCCGGCGCACGGGCCGGGCGCGGTAGGCGTCGGCTGATCCGGCAGGGCCCACGGCGACCCGGCCGCGGCAAACGGCCCAGGCGGACGTTGGGTGGCCAGGGGCGCCGCTACGGGTCCATTCCGGCGTGCACCGGAACGAATTCGATCTTGTTCGCGGGCTGAACCGTTTTCCTGGGCGCCCGCGAGAACCCCTTGGCATCCAGGTGGTTCTGCGCCCGGTACTCCGCCAGGGCCTCGTCGTAGATGCCGTTGAGCCGGTGCCCGGAATAGACGTGTTCTGAGCCATCGGTGAACGTGATGCTGATGAGCGACTTTTCCGGGAAGTGCCGGTTCATGCGGATGAACCCCTCGGCGTCTTGCTTGAGATTGATCATGTGGTTCCCACTTTCGTGATCGAGTTGATCCAGTCTCCCGCCTTCGCTGTGACTAAACCAACCGGCCAGGACCAGCCGGCTTCCTCCAGCGGGCCAGGCCACCCTGCTCGATGGGGATTAGGCCGTGCCCCTATTGGGGGGCATACGCGTCCACCGCTTGCTGCAGCACGGGGCTGAAGCGGTCCCAGGAATCGGCCGGCGTGGCCACAACCAGGACGCTGCTTCCCCGGGTTCCTGCAACGAGGCAGGCTATTTCACGGTATTTGTGGGCACCGATCCGCGTTACATAGGTGTCTTCCACGCAGGAACCGTTGCCTCCCCGGAACCCCATTCCGGCGCGGTACTGCAGCCGGCTCGCGGATGCGGCGTTCTCGCCCGTGAGATGGGCCAGCCGGAATTCGGGCCAATTAGCCAGCGACTCGTCGCCCTGCTGCGGCGTGGCGTTGAGATAGATCTGGAGGTCCCCGTCGGGGGCGGTGACGGTCGCGGACACGCTCCCGGGGTCGCCCGGCACGGGAGCGGCATCAGGTGGGATGGCCAGCACGGCTGTGGTGTCCGGAAGCTCCAGCGGCTGCCATCCTGCCGGGGCCGGTCCGGCACGGAACCACGCGAACGGGGTGGGGCCGGAGGCAGGCGCCGCCGGCTGGTTCCCGGCCGGACTGCCGCACGCGCTGAGGGCCAAAGCCGCTAGCGCCGCCGGCACCCCGAACAGGAGCCCCCTGCCGGGGCCCGGCCCAAGCGCCCCGTGGCTGCTACCTGTTGCCGTCACCGTCGTCCGGTCCTCCGTTGTTGTCGGCATCATGATCGTTTCCGGCAGGCACCCGGGCGGGCGGCGGAACCATGGGCCGCGGCGCCGGTGGAACGACGCGCCGCGGGGCGGGCGCCGGCGGCCGGATCATGGGCGCCGGGGCGGGCGGGGCAGCGTACCGTGGCGGAGCCGGCACAACGGGCGGGGCAACCGTCGACGGCGGAGCCAGCACAACGGGCGGGGCAACCGTCGACGGCGGAGCCGCGTTGCCGGCTGGGTCCTTGGGCGACGGCGTGGGGGTCCCCGTCGCAGGAACTGACGGGACTGTGTAGGGGGCCGGTGCAGGCGTCGCTGTGCGCCCGGCGAAGCAGGCCCCCAGCAGCAGGATGGCGCCCAACGCCGCGGCGGCAGTCGCCGGGCGAAGAATCTTCATTGTGCTCTCCTTTGGGATGGCCGGCCAGGGGCGGCCGGACCTGTCCCTACAACGGTTCCGGCAGCCTGCAGGTTCAACGCGGGCTGCGGCCATCGACCGCGCCGGGCGTAAGTGAACTGTTTGCCGCCCGGCGTCGTCCTACCTCCAAGGAGGCGGAAATGTCCGATCAGGAGGCCGAGTTACTGCGATCGCTGCAGGAGGCTTACGGCCCGGCGCTATGGCGGTTCGTCATGGGGATGACCCGTGACAGCGCCCTGGCGGATGACGTCGTGCAGGAGACGCTGATCCGCGCGTGGAAACACCCGGCGATTCTGCGGCGCCCGGAGACGGCGGTGCGGGCCTGGCTTTACACGGTTGCCCGCAACCTCGTCATTGATGACCGGCGCAGCGCCCGGCGCCGGCACGAAACGGGAACCGATCAGCTGCCTGAGATTCCGGAGGCGGACCGGGTCGACAGGATCCTGGACGGGTGGCTTGTCTCGGATGCGCTCGCCGGGCTGTCCGCCGAGCACCGGGCCGTCGTCATTCATTCGTACTATTTGCGGGAGACGACCGCCGAGATCGCGCAAAATCTTCAACTGGCCGAGGGAACGGTGAAGTCGCGCCTGCACTACGCGCTGAGGGCGATGCGGCTGGCCCTGCAGGAGGGAGGCGTGACGCCATGAACCAGAACGGAACCGATGAGTACCGCCGCTGGGATGCCGCGTACGTGCTGGGTTCCCTCATCTCCTCGGAGCGGCGCGAGTTCGAGGAGCACTTGTCCGGCTGCGCGGGCTGCAGGGCCGCCGTCGCCGACCTTGCCGGACTGCCGTCGCTGCTGGCAGCACTCTCACCCGAGGAAGCCCAGTCCCTCGGGCGGACGGACGGCGAACGGCGGACGCCGACGTTGCAGCCCGGGCTGGCGCATAAGGTCCAGCGCGGCCGCCGGCGCACCCGCCTGGCTGTCGCCGGGATCATGCTGGGCGCCGCTGCCGCCGCAGGCGCGGTTTACGTTGAGGTCACGGCCTCCCCGCCCCCGGCTGCCCAGATCCAGGCCGCATCCGCGACGGCCCTGGACTTCACGCCGGTCGCCGACAGCGCCATGGTGGCCACCGGATCCCTGACCACGCAGCCGTGGGGAACGCAGATCGACTGGCAGTGCACGTACACGCCGTCCCCGGCCGACTACGCTCTGCCGGGTGGTCTCCGCGCGCCGGAAGAGTACGGATTGGTGGTTGTCGACTCCCGCGGCGCCACGACCCAGGTGGCCACCTGGACAGCAACGCCGGGGACAGTGGCGACGCCGACGGCCACCACGGTTGTCCCGAGAGCCGATATCCGCAGCATTGAAATCCGCGCCGTCGCGAGCGGCAAGACGCTGCTGGCCGCGCGCCCGTAGCGCCGGCACAGCGGCGCGGCGCCGGATGGATGGCCAGGACTCCATTGCAGGGACAATGGAGGCGTGACTTCCGCGACCGCACCCCTGGACCCAGCCTGCGCGAAGGGCCTCTTCGACCTCGGCGCCATCGGGGCTGGCCTGGCCTTTGCGGAATCGCTGGGAGCCCTCGCGGCGGCACTGCAAGCCGGTGGTGCGGGGGCGTCCGCGGTGGTGCAGGCGCCTCCTGGCACAGGCAAGACGACACTGGTGCCGCCGCTGCTCGCCAACATCTCCGCCGGCGGGAGGGGCGGGCGCCCGCGGATCGTCGTCACCCAGCCGCGCCGCGTCGCTGCCCGTGCGGCCGCCCGGCGCCTGGCCGCCCTGGACGGCACCCGGCTCGGCGACCGCGTGGGCTACACGGTCCGCGGGGAACGCCAGACCGGCCCGGGTACCGTGATCGAGTTCGTTACCCCCGGCATCCTCTTGCGCCGCCTCCTCGCTGACCCGGGGCTCGAGGGCACGGACGCCGTGATCCTCGATGAGGTCCACGAACGCGGGCTGGAGACCGACCTCCTCGTTGGCATGCTCGCCGAAGTCCGCCAGTTGCGCGGCGACCTCGCCCTCGTCGCCATGTCGGCCACCCTCGATGCCCCCCGCTTCGCCGCCTTGATTGGAGACGCACCGATCGGTGCGGCGGCGGACGGAATTGACGACGGCGGCGGCCCGGCACCGGTCATCGACTGTCCGTCCGTGCTGTTTCCGCTGGACGTGGAATGGGCCCCCGCGCCGGCGCCGCGGCTGGATGAGCGGGGCGTGGCCCGGGCCTTCCTGGACCATGTGGCCGACACGGCAGCGGCCGGGCACGCGGCCGCGTTGGCTGGCGGACGGGATCTGGACGCCCTGGTGTTTGTTCCCGGCGCCTGGGAGGTTTCCTACGTGGCTGCGCGGCTCCGCGGCCGGATCCGCGCCGAGGTTCTTGAACTCCACGGCCAGGCCCCGCCGGCGGAGCAGGACCGCGCCGTCTCCGGGCGTGAGCCCGGCGGGGCTGCCCGGATCATCGTTTCCACCGCACTCGCCGAGTCCTCCCTCACTGTTCCGGGCGTCCGGCTGGTCATCGATTCCGGGCTGTCCCGCGAGCCGCGGCGCGACGCCAGCCGCGGAATGTCCGGACTCGTGACGGTGTCCTGCTCCCGGGCGTCCGCGGACCAGCGCGCCGGCCGTGCCGCACGCCAGGGCCCGGGCACGGTGATCCGCTGCTATGACCAGCGGGCCTTTGGCGCTGCGCCGGCGCACCCGACGCCGGAGATCGCGGCAGCTGACCTGACCGGCGCCGCCCTGGTCCTGGCCTGCTGGGGATCCCCAGGCGGCCGGGGACTGGCGCTGCCGGACGCGCCGCCCCGGGCCGCGATGGACGAGGCCGTCGAAGTGCTTCGGGAACTCGGCGCCGTCACCGCGGAGGGTCACGCAACCGAGGTGGGCAAGACCCTGGCCCGGGTCCCGACTGATCCCCGGCTGGCCCGCGCCCTGCTGGACGGCGCCGCGACGGTGGGCTACCGCACGGCGGCCGAGGCCGTTGCCCTGGTCTCGGGGGACCAGCGCGCACCGGGCGCAGACCTCACCAGGCTGCTTGCCGCGCTGCGGACGGGCCGGGATCCCGGATCCCGGCGCTGGTCGGAGGACGTCCGGCGGATGGAGTCAATCGCCCGGCAGGAATCCACCGGTGGCGGGCATCAGAAGCCATCCGGCGCCGCGCCGGTTGCGTCTGCTGGGGCCGTTGGTGCCGCGGAGGCGGTCGGGTTCGTCGTCGCCCTGGCTTTCCCGGACCGGGTGGCGCGCCGCGTTCCGGGCCAGGGGCCGGCGCAATACCTGCTGACCTCCGGAACGCGGGCCGGGTTGCCGGCCGGCAGCGCCCTGTCCGGGCACGAATGGCTGGGAGTGGCCGAAGTGTCCCGCGCACAAGGGCGCGACGCCGCGGGGACCGGTGCCGTCATCCGCTCTGCGGCGCCGCTGACGGCGGACACGGCAGAGGCCGCCGCCGGCAACCTCCTGAGCGACACGCTGCAGGCACGGTTTAGCCAGGGCCGGGTCTCGGCCCGGCGGGAGCGCCGCCTGGGCGCGATCGTGCTCTCGTCCACCCCGGTGCGGCCTCCTGCGGAGGAGGGCCGCGCAGCCGTGGCCCGCGCCCTGGCCAGCGAGGGGCTGGCCACCATCGGATGGTCGAACGCGGCGGACGGCTTGCGCCGCCGTCTTGCCCTGCTGCACCGGGAGCTGGGCGGGGCATGGCCCGACGTTTCCGAACCGGCGTTGCTGGCCCGGCTTCAGGACTGGCTGGCCCCGGAGCTCGCGGCGTTGGCCGGCGGGGCGTCGACGGGCGGGATCGACCTCGCCGGCCCGCTGAGCCGGCTGCTGCCGTGGCCCGAGGCGGCCCGGCTGGGCGAACTGGCACCCGAGTCGCTGGCGGTCCCCAGCGGATCCCGGATCCGGATCGATTACCCGGACGCGGCAGACGCCACCGGCCGGCCCGTAGTGGCCGTCAAGCTGCAGGAGTGCTTTGGCTGGGCCGAGACGCCGCGGCTGGCCGACGGGCGCGTGCCGGTGCTGTTCCATCTGCTCTCGCCGGCCCGCCGGCCCCTGGCCGTGACAGACGATCTCGCATCCTTCTGGTCCGGGCCCTACGCCCAGGTCCGGGCCGAAATGCGCGGCCGCTATCCGCGGCATCCGTGGCCTGAAGACCCATGGACCGCACCCGCGACAGCCCGGACCAAGCCGCGGAACTGACGCCGGACCAGCAGCCCGGCGCTGCCAACTGACCACTCGCGCCGCCCGGGCAACAGGGGCATGATGAAGGAGCACGACACCGGCGGGCCTCCCGGCCCGCGGGACGCCGGGCAAACAGGCCGGTCAAACGGGCGGGTCAAACCTGCCCGTCAAACAAAAATCAGCCACGCGATGAAGAGTGATGGCCATGCACCTTGCGTTCGTCTCCATTCCCGCCTACGGACACGTGAACCCGACCCTGCCGCTGGTGGCGGAGCTCGTGGCCCGGGGGCACAGGGTCACATATTTCACGTCCGCCGACTTCGGACCGCTGATCCGCAAGGCCGGCGCGGACTTTCACGCGTCCGGCGGGAACTGGATGGCATCGCTGCCCGCCCTGGGGCCCGGGCAGCGGGCACAGGCGCACCTGATGCTGCCGATCATGCACCGCGTGTTCGAGGACCTCAGAACCAGCTTTCCGGCGTTGGTCGATCAACTCCGCCAGGACCCGCCGGACGCTATCTGCTTTGACGCGATGACGCTTAGCGGCAGCATGACGGCGGAAAAGATCGGTGCCCCGGCCATTGCCCTCATGCCCACCTATGCCACCAACGAGCACTTCTCGCTGAGATCGCTGATGCCTGCCCCGCCACCGGACGGCGCCGATGAGATGGCCAAGGTTGCGCTGGCCATGGGCCGATTGCTGGCGGAGTTCGCGGCCGGGCAGGGCGTGCGGACACCGCGGATGTTCGATGGTCCGCCTGCGCCGTTCAACATCGTGTTCCTACCCCGCGAATTCCAGCCCATGGGGGCGACCTTCGATGACCGGTTCCGGTTTGTGGGTCCCAGCGTCGGCGGCCGGGATACCGACGGCGAATGGGAGCGTGAGGGAACGGGACCGCTGTTGTTTATTTCGCTGGGCACCACCCCGCTGAACCGCCGGCCGGACTTCTTCCGGATGTGCCTTGATGCCTTCGGCGGAAGCGAGTGGAACGTCGCGATGGCCGTTGGGGACCAGACCAGCCTGGCCGATCTCGGCACGATTGCGCCGAACGTCCGGGTCCGGCCGTTCTTCCCGCAATTGCAGGTATTGCGCCGGACCGCCGTCTTCATCACCCACGCCGGCATGAATTCGACCATGGAAGCGCTGTATTACGCCGTCCCAATGGTGGCCGTGCCCCAGCAGCCGGAACAGGCGGCCACCGCCCGCCGGCTGGAAGAACTGGGTCTGGGCAGGCGCCTTGCTCCGGAGGATGTCGGGTCCGACGCGCTCCGGGCCGCGGTCACCGCGGTCCATACGGACGAGCAGGTCCGGCGCAACCTGGCCGCGATGCGCGATGTTGTCCGCAGCGCGGGAGGGGCCGTGGCTGCCGCCGACGCCATCGAGGCGCGTGTGCAGCACGGGGCGGGCCGGTTCGGCGACGTCGGCTAGGCCGGGCCGTGATGCCAGACCGGTCAGGGGAGCGCGGCCGCGGGAATATCGCCGTGTGTTTTCAGGAAGTCGGCGACCGTCGCCGCCAGTGACGCCCCCGCCTCGTCGGCACTGCGCTTCGCGCCGGCAACGGCAAAGGAGTGGTCCCCGCCCTCGCGCCACTCCACCGTCGCGGGCGGCCCGATTTTGGCCGCCACGGCCTCGAGCAGTTCCGGGGTGGCGAACGTGTCCCGCGTGCCCTGCAGGAACAGCATCGGCAGCGTCAGCCCGTAGAGGTGCTCGTCGCGGAGCTTTTCCGGTTTCCCCGGCGGGTGCAGCGGGTAGCCCAGATAGACCAACCCGGCGGCAGGCATGCCTTCCGCGACGGCCATTGAGGCCATGCGTCCGCCGAACGATTTCCCGGCGGCCCACAACGGCCGGCCCGCGGAACGGGACGCGGCTGCGGCCATGGCCGCCCGCCAGGTGGCGATGGCAGCCGGCGGCCGGTCCGGGAATTTTCGTCCTGCCTCGCGGTAGGGGAAGTTGAAGCGCAGGGTGGCGACGCCGAGTTCGTTCAGGGCGCGGGTGAAGCCCACAAGGAACGGATGGTCCATTCCCGCCCCGGCGCCGTGGGCAACAACCAGGGTTGCGAAGGAGTCCTCGGGCCCGGCAAATACGCCCGACACTGCGGCGTCGCCGACTTCAAGGGTGATCGGGAACTCAGGCGTTGTCATGTGTCCATCATGCCGGGTGGACGGCTGTTCCGCTCTTCAACTGTCCACGCCGCCGGGGTAGGTTGTCCCCATGGCCAAGGAAGAAGTCCACCTCACCGTCAGCGGTCCGCACGGCGACCGGGAGTTGCGGGTGTCCAGCCCGGCGAGGGTTCTCTGGCCCGGCCCGGGACTGACCAAGCTGGACCTGGCCCGGTACCTGGTGGACGTCGGGGACGCCTTCCTGGCCGCGAACGGGGACCGGCCGGTAACGCTCCAGCGGTTCAAGGACACGGTGGACGGCGAGCAATTCTTCTCCAAGAACCCGCCCAAGGGTGCCCCGGACTTCATCCGCGCGGTCGACGTCGTCTATCCAAGCGGACGCACGCATCCCCAGCTGGTCATTGACGAAATCGCCGCCGCGGTGTGGGCGGTGCAGATGAATACGGTGGTCTTCCACCCCTGGGCCTCCCGGGCCGGCAAACCGGATTATCCGGACGAGTTGCGGATCGACCTCGACCCGCAGCCCGGTACCGGGTTCGTCGATGCCGTTCCGGTTGCACGCGAGTTGCGGCGCGTACTCGCGGAGGCCGGGCTGGAGGCCTTCATCAAGACCTCGGGCAACCGGGGGCTTCACGTCTTTGCCCCGATCGGGCCGACCCGGGAGTTCCTGGACGTGCGCCACGCCGTCATCGCGGCAGCCCGCGAACTCGAGCGTCGGATGCCCGCGCAAGTCACCACCGCGTGGTGGAAAGAGGAACGCGGCGCCCGCATCTTCGTCGACTTCAACCAGGCGAACCGCGACCGCACGATCGCGGGGGCCTACAGCCCGCGCGCACTCGCCAACGCGACGGTGTCGTGCCCGATCCGCTGGGAAGAGCTCGGGTCCGTCGACCCGGCTGATTTCACGATCGCCACCGTTCCGGAGCGGCTCAAAGTTTCCGGCGATCCGTGGGAGGGCATGCACGCAGGCGGCGCCGGCTCCGTCGATCTTTTGCTGGAATGGTGGAACAGAGACCTCGAAGCCGGGCTGGGGGAGCTGCCGTTCCCGCCGGACTTCCCGAAGATGCCGGGGGAACCGCCGCGGGTGCAGCCGAGCCGGGCGCGCAACAGCGGCTGAGGCTGCCCGCGCGGACGGGCAACACCCGCCGGCCCATCCGTGGCCGCTCCTGCATCGAATTACCGGCATGAGCAAGTCGGAGAAGAAGAACCTGCGGTATTGCGACTACTACTGCTTCATGTCGCTGAAGGACTTCGCGGCCTGGGTCGACGCCGACGACGACCGGGAACCCGCCATGTCCTACGCCGGGACCCCTACCAGGTAAGTTCCTGGGCCTTTATTACGTAGTGGCCGTCCCGCTCGGTGAACGTGGCCCGGTACCCGCGTTTGACCCCGTTAACCACCATCTGGCAATCCGTATGCGTGTTGACCTTGATATCCGGGAAGTTCTTGCACTCCACTTCGGAAATCGTGACACCAGGGTCCGTGGGTTTGGCGCGGGCCTTGATCCGCTCGGCCAGAACCTTGCCGCTGGTCTGCGGATCGAAGACCACCACCGACGGCGGGGCCGTCGCCGTCACCGTGGTTGTGGGGCCCGGTATGGCCGGGGGAGCGCCGCAACCCGTCATCAGGAGCGCCGCGCCCAGGCTTGCTGCACATGCAGTTCTGAATAAGTTCATCGTCGATCAAGTCCGTCCGACGCCCGACCACAGGGCTGCCCGAGACCCAGGCTGCCAGACCCAACGATGCCCGGACGGGCTTGGGGAATCCTTGGCCCTGCGGCCGCGGTGCTAGCGGTGGGAACGGACAGTGCGAAGAATGCCGCGGATCGAAACGCCAACGGCGCACACCAGAGGGGCCAGCGCCACCAGAAGGACGACGGTGTTGGGCCGGAACGTCATGCGGCCCGAGGAGCCCTTGGCGTAGACGCCCAGGGGCAAGACGAAGCCGCCGCCCCCGCCTCCACTTCCGCCGCTGCCGGGCTGGGCGTCTTCCGGGCTGCTGCCTCCGCCGAAGCCGAAGGACACCACCGCTACCGGGACGATCTCTTCTCCTGCGATGTTCACGGCGGGCCCGTAGGCCCGGGACACACCGACATTCTTGAACGTGTCCACGAGGGACGAGAAAGACTCAGACATAGGACACACCATAGGCAACAGCACCCCCACGCGCCAGAGGCGTCCGCCGCTGATGCTTTGGGCAGGCGTGGTGTGCAGGGAAGAGGGGAGGGGGCGGGGAAAGGAATCGGAACCAAAGCTCTGGTTGCCGGGCGTGTCATGCCCTTAGATTTGGAACTGGCGGGCTCAGCCCGCAGCACCGGAGACGAGGCACTGGAATTGAGGCACTGGACATGACGGCATCCACGAATGCGGCTTCACGGCTGGCCGACGCGCTGGCGATCATCCTTGGCACCGACGGCATCCCCCTGCGGCTGAAGGCCTGGGACGGCTCGGAAGCGGGACCGGAAGACGCTCCAGTCGTCGTTTTCCGGTCCCGGCGGGCACTTCGACGGATGCTGTGGTCCCCGGGGCAGCTTGGACTGAGCCGCGCCTACGTGGCCGGCGATATCGAGGCACCAGACGACATCTTCGCCGCCTTCGCGGCCATCAGTGCGGCGGGAAAGTTCGCCGAGCCCGGCCCGTTCCGGCCGCCGACGCCCGGCGAGGTGTTCGCGCTGGTCAAAACAGCCGTCCGGCTCGGCGCGCTCGGGACGAACCCGGCGCCGCCGCCGGAGGAAGCGCGCGTGAGCCGGCACGGGCGGCGGCATTCCATGGGGCGCGATGCCGCGGCCATTTCCCACCATTATGACGTCGGGAACGACTTTTACGCCCTCGTCCTGGGCCCTTCCATGGTGTATTCGTGCGCGGTCTGGGAGTCGGACGAGACCGTGCTTGACGCCGCCCAGAGCGCCAAGCTCGATCTGGTCTGCCGCAAGTTGGGGCTCCAGCCGGGCATGCGGGTGCTGGATGTGGGATGCGGTTGGGGCAGCCTGGCGCTGCATGCCGCGCAACACTATGGGGCCGACGTCGTCGGGGTGACGCTCTCGGTCGAACAGGCGGCCCTGGCCCGTAAGCGGGCGGCGGACGCCGGACTCACGGACCGGGTGGACATCCGGGTGCAGGACTACCGCGACGTGGACGACGGGCCGTTCGACGCGATCAGCTCCATCGGCATGTCAGAGCATGTAGGGCGCGAGCAGATCCAGCACTATTCTTCCCACCTGCAGGGCCTGCTCCGCCCGGGAGGACGGCTGCTCAACCACGCGATTTCCTGGAACGCCGGCGCGACCCCGCCGGACCCTGACTCCTTCATTCCCCGTTATGTCTTTCCGGACGGTGAGATGCTCAGCCTCTCGGAGATGGTCGCGGCACTCGAATCGGCGGGCCTGGAGATCATGGACGTCGAGGCGTTGCGGCCCCACTATGCCCTGACGCTCAGGGCGTGGGTGCGGAACCTGGAGGAGCACTGGGACGAGGCCGTGCGTTTGGCCGGGCTGGGAAGGGCCCGGGTGTGGCGGCTCTACATGGCCGCGAGCGCACTCGGCTTCGAGGCTGGCATCACGGGCGTGAACCAGATCCTGGTCCAGCGCCCGGGCGGCGCGGAACCCCCATTGCGCCGTTCGGCCTGGATGTGAGGCCCGGTCCTGGACGTTCAGGCCGTGTGCCGAAGGCTGACCCGCGGACCGCACGAAGCTAGGCTGTCATCATGAGCAATACCGAAGTCGCGCCCCAGGAAATCCTCTGCGAAACGGACAGGACCTGCGCCGGCGTCGAACTCCTGGTTCCGCGGCAGGTCCCGCTGGGCGGCCCGCGCGCGATGGATGTGCGGCGCACCCTTCCGCAGCGCCAGCGCAGCCTCATTGGGGCGTGGTGCTTCCTGGACCACTACGGCCCGGACCAGGTCGGCGATTCCGGCGGCATGAAAGTCCCGCGCCACCCGCACACCGGTCTTCAAACCGTCAGCTGGCTGTTCACAGGCGAAATCGAGCACCGGGATTCGGCCGGCTTCCACGCAGCGGTGCGGCCCGGTGAAGTGAACCTCATGACCGCCGGCCGCGGCATCAGCCATTCGGAATTTTCCACCCCGGACACCACCGTCCTGCACGGGGCGCAGCTGTGGGTGGCGCTGCCGGACACGGCACGCCACATGGCGCCCACCTTTGAGCACTACCGTCCGGAGCCGGTCAGCGGAAACGGCTGGACCATGCGCGTCTTCCTGGGCGCACTCGCCGGGTCCGTCTCGCCCGTCACCACCCACACGCCCCTGCTCGGTGCCGAGCTCCTGCTCGAAGCGGGGACGGAGCTGACGCTCGCAACAGATGCGTCCTTCGAACACGGCCTGCTCGTGGACTCGGGCAACCTTGCCCTGGACGGGCAGCCGGTCCCGACGGACAACCTCGCGTACCTGCCCGTCGGCCACGGGTCCCTGACCCTGGTCGCGGGCAGCGAGGGAGCCCGCGTTCTCCTCATTGGCGGAGAGCCGCTGGGCGAAAAAATCGTGATGTGGTGGAACTTCGTCGGCCGCAGCCATGAGGAGATCGTCGCGTACAGGGACCAGTGGCAGTCCGAGATCGGCGCGGACGCCGGCACTGCGGACTCCGGCACTGAGGACGCCGGCACTGCGGACGCCGGCGCGGACGCCGGCGGGCGAGCATCCGACCTGCGGTTCGGCCCGTTCCCGCCCGGCGGCCCCGCCGCTCTCCCTGCCCCGGCCCTGCCGAATGCCCGCATCCGGCCCCGCGGCTGACCTGTTCATTCCGGCAGGCCCATACTGGCAAGCCCAGCCAGCCCTGCACCCGTAAGCCCGACTGCCGGGCCAATCCGGCCCGCTCAAGGAGACCATATTGACCACGATCACCATCAGTAACAACCCGCAGCGCAGCCGTTTCGAAGTGCTCGACGCCGGCACCGTGATCGGCCAGGCCGCTTACGTGGACGACGTCGGGGCGGGCCAGCGGATTTTCTACCACACGGAGATCAACGAGGAATATGGCGGCCGCGGGCTGGCCGGGGTGCTGGCCGCGCAGGCACTCGATGAGACTATCGCCGCGGGCCTCACGATCGTTCCGGTGTGTCCCTACATCAAGAAGTACTTGGGCAAGCACCCGGGCTACGCGGCCCACGTGGTACCGCCGGCCCCGGCGCATCTGCGGTTCCTGAGCGCCTCGCTGGCCCAACGCGTCCGGCAGTAGCCGCTCCGGGACACACCTGCGCCTCTGGACTCACGTGTGTGCGATGAACCGCTCCACACGCCGGTCCGGGATGAGCCAGATCGCGGCGACCACCGAATAGGCGGCGATCCCCAAGAGCGGGTTCACCAGGCTGAGCCCCATCCCGGCGATGTAGAGCGCCGGCGATCCCTTGCCCTTCCAGTCCTGCCCCATGGCCCGGTCCAGCGCGCCGCCGCGTCCCTGCTGGCGGATCAGGGTTGTTTTCAGGATGTAGTAGGCAATGGCGGCGAACAGCAGGTCCAGCCCATAGACGAGGACGGGTACCTCCGCCAGGCCCGTGTCATTTATCCACCGGGTGGTGAAGGGGATGAGGGAGAGCCAGAATAGCAGATGCAGGTTTGCCCAGAGCACCCCACCGTTGATCCGCCCGGCCAGATGCAGCATGTGGTGGTGGTTGTTCCAGTAGATCCCGACATAGATGAAGCTCAGCAGGTAGCTGAGCAGCGTTGGAAGCTCGTGAAGCAGGGCCGGCCAGGTCGGTTCGGCGGGGACGTGAAGCTCCAGCACCATGATGGTGATGACGATCGCCAGCACGCCGTCGCTGAACGCCTCCAGCCGGTTCTTGTTCATGGGCCGCCTTTAGTCAGGGCATCGTGGCAGATGCAACGAGGAACTGCCGACGCCGTGACGTGCGGTTCGTAAGTAAGGGTACTAGTCCGGGGTCCCTGCTTCGAGTTCTTCCTCCGCCATTTCGAGGGCAAAGCCCAGCGCCTGGACGAGATTGGTGGTCGCCGCCACGATCCGGGGAGTGCCGACGATGGGTGCAACGGCGATCAGGATGCCCCGGACATCCTCCAAGGTGATGCCGACGTCTACGGCGGTACCGGCGTTGAACAGGTAGGAGGCGCCCGGGGCGTCGACTGCCGCGAGCGCCGCAATCCGGGCCAGCATCAGTTCGCGAGGCTCAAGGGTGGAGCGTTCGAGCGAAACGGCGGTGATGTCGGCGAGGACGGCGAGAACAGGTGCTTCTTCTTCGGCCATGGTTATGTCTCCATCTGGTTTCAGTGTTGTGCGCCGAGTGACGCGACGTGAGCGGATCGGCCCGACTCGTCATGAACGTAACCCGCCACGACCAGGGGTGGCATCACCCGAACCGCATGAATCGATGGGTCAGTCGCCCGGCTGCGGAACAGATGGCGTTTTGAGCCTGCGCTGCGGGATCCATCAGCGATGCGTTGACGATGGGCCGGTTCGGGGCCAGAATCGCAGTAGCTTGAGCCGAGACGCAGTGGCGCGCTCGGCGGGGACTGACCCAGGCAAGCAGTGCCGGTGGCGGTTCCGGACCTAACAGGGAGGTCGCCGATCATGGCCGAGACCAAAAAAGTCAAGCATCCGAGTGTCGAGGAGCGTGCTGCGAAGGGCAAGGGCCGCCGGGAAAAAACGCCCGTCTCCAGCCACACAGGCTGGGTTCCCGCGCCCGACCGCCCGGATCCGGTCGCGCTGCTCGAGGAACAGAACCTCACCCGCGAACAAGACCTCGTGCCGGTGCGGCACGGCCGGATGCTGGTCTCACCGTTCACGTTTTACCGGGGCGCCGCCAAGATCATGGCAACCGATCTGAAAGACACCCCCCGGGCCGGCCTGGTATCCCAACTGTGCGGCGACGCCCATCTTTCCAACTTTGGAGTCTTCGCCTCACCAGAGCGAACCCTGTTGTTCGATCTCAACGATTTCGACGAAACACTTCCCGGCCCATTTGAGTACGACGTCAAACGCATGGCCGCGAGCTTCACTATCGCGGCCCGCAACAACGCGTTCACCAAGGAAGAAACGCGCGACGCGACACTCACCGCCGTTCGGGCTTACCGCGAGGCGATGGCAGAGTTCGCACAGATGGGCACCCTGGACATCTGGTACGCCCGTCTGTCCGAGGAACAGCTGATGGAAACCATTGAGCTGGCCGTGGCAACCCAAAAGGGCAAGGCCCTCAAGAAGGCAGCCCACGGCATGGAAAAGACGGCGAAACAGAACGTCGCCAAGGCCCACACCCGCGACAGCCTGCAGGCACTCTCCAAGCTCGCCGAGCGGGTGGACGGGGAGTACCGGATCGTCAGCCAGCCGCCGATCGTCATTCCCTCACGGGAGCTGGGGGAATCATTCGGCATGTCTGCGGATGGGATTCAGAAAGCGGTTCGTGAGCAGCTCCGTTCCTACCGGGCCACGCTGCCAGACGACCGACGAATCTTGCTGGAGCGCTTCGAGGTCATCGATGTCGCCCGCAAGGTGGTGGGCGTCGGCAGCGTCGGCACACGGGCGTTCATCGCCTTGCTCCAGGGCCGCGATGAGCAGGATCCGCTGTTTCTGCAGGTCAAGGAGGCCACAAGGTCAGTGCTCGAGGACCACCTGCCGAAGAGCAAGTTCAAGCAGCCGGGCGAGCGCGTGGTGCAGGGCCAGCGGATGATGCAGGCCGCGAGCGACATCTTCCTGGGGTGGACCAAGGGCGTGCAGGACAACCGGTACCTCTACTGGCGCCAACTGCGTGACATGAAGGGCTCAGCCATTGTGGAAGGCATGAAACCGCTCGGCATGGGTTTCTACGCCAACGCCTGCGGCTGGACCCTCGCCCGTGCCCACGCCCGGTCAGGGGACCCGATCGCAATCGCCACTTACTTGGGCAAGAGCGACAAGTTCGAACGCTCCATCACCGACTTCTCCGAGCGGTACGCGGACCAGAACGAAAAGGACTACCAGGCCTTCGCCGACGCGGTTCGCTCAGGGCGGCTGGAAGCTACTGAGGGCCTCTGATCGCGGATGCTCGAAGGACGGCAGGTTTCGCTCTGGATCGCCACAACCGGTACCACCCGCTATCCCTCCCTGGACACGGATCTTGAGGTCGACGTCGCCGTCGTCGGGGGAGGGATCGCCGGCCTGACGGCGGCGCTGGCCCTCAAGCGCGCCGGCAGCACCGTCGCGGTCCTGGAGGCAGCCCGCATTGGCACCGGCGTCACTGGGCACACCACCGGCAAGGTCACCTCCCTGCACCGGCTGGCCTACACCGAACTCGCGGACCGGCACGGACCGGACGTCGCGGGCACGTACGGGCAGGCCAACCAGGCCGCCATCGAGCACATTGCGCGTGTCGTCGCGGAGGAGGGCATCGACTGCGACTTCCGCAGGGTATCCAATTACACCTACGCAGAATCCGACGACGCCCTCGCCCGGGTCCGCGGCGAGGCGGCCCTGGCCGGGCGGCTCGGCCTGCCAGCCGTCTTTACCTCCGAGGTGCCGCTGCCGTTCGGTGCCCGGGGCGCAGTCCGGTTCGACGGCCAGGCGCAGCTTCACGCGGTCAAGTACCTCCAAGGCCTCGCCCGCGCCGTGGACGGGAGCGGAAGCCACGTACTGGAGGACTCGCGCGTCACCTCGGTCCACGACGGGGTGCCCGCCGTCGTCGGGACCGGGAGCGGCACCGTCCGGGCGCGCGAGGTGATCATTGCCACCAACGTCCCCGCAGGCGACGCCGGCCTGTTTGCCGAGCGCTGCTACCTGCACCGTTCCTACGTCGTTGCCAGCCTGGCACCCGCCGTGCCCCTGGACGGAACCTTCATCAGCGTCGACGAGCCGATGCGCTCCATCCTGGCGATCGACATTGAGGGTTCCCGATTCGTTCTCACCGGCGGCGAGGGGCACCGTGCCGCCGAGGCCAGCGATGCCGCCGAGCGGTACCGCCGCCTCGCGGCTTTCTCCCGGGAACGCCTCGGCACCGGGGAGACCAGCTTCCGCTGGTCCACGCAGGACAACATGCCCGTCGACGGGTTGCCCTACGCCGGGACTTTGACTCCGACGGCGGCGCACCTTCATGTGATCACCGGCCTGCGCAAATGGGGCCTGACCAACGGCACCGCGGCCGCCCTGATCCTGGCCGACACCCTGTCGGGCCGTCACAACCCCTGGGCCGCGGTATTCGATACCAACCGCCCTTCCGCCGGCCAGGCCGGCGGGGTGCGGCAGCAACCGGACCAGCCGCCCCCACACCGGCTGCCGGATCAACCGGCCGTCGCCGGGCTGCGACCCGGCGAAGGCACCGTCGTGGAGATCGATGGCGAAATGACCGCCGTCTACGCTGGCGCTGCCGGGGGCCTCCTCGCCGTCTCGGCCATCTGCACGCATCTGGGTTGCACGGTCGCGTTCAACGCGGACGATTCGACGTGGGACTGCCCCTGCCACGGCTCGCGGTTTTCCGCCGACGGCGCCGTCATCCAGGGCCCGGCGACGATGGACCTGGCGCCGAGACCCGCACCGCGTTAGGTTCCTGCCGGTGTTCCGGCCCGTATGGCGGGGGAGCCGGCGGCCGAAGCGCGGCTTGCCCGGAGCCGTTCCAGCTTGACCACGTCCCGCCCGAATGAAAAGGCCAGCAGCCCAAGCGCCGGCCCGAGCACCATGGCTCCCAGCGGCGGAGGCACCCCCGGCAACAGGGCGAACAGCAGGGCGGCCGGCTGGGTGGCTCCGATGACCCTGCGGACCGTGCTGGACGGCAGCGGGTTCTTCAGGGACGCCCGGAACCAGGCCGCTGCGAGGAACGCGTAGTACATCAGGCCGATGCCCAGGGGCCACAGGCCGAACTTTCCCGCCGCGGCGCAGGACAGCACCAGGACCAGCGCGGCGTCCGTATCCGAATCCAGGCGTGAACCCTCGGCCGTGGCACATCCCGTGAACCGGGCCACCCGTCCGTCGACGGCATCGAGCAGGAACGCGGCCGTGCCCAGGACCACCACCAGAAGGTCTGGTCCGGTTCCGGCTCCGGCGATCAACCCCACCACCGTTTCGGCGGCACAGCAGGCCACGATGCCGGCCCTGCCGAGGGTGACGCGGTCCGCGGGGGTGGAAAAAGGGGGTTTCCGCCGCAGAACGGAGCCGGCGGCCCGGGTGATCACCGCGGCCCCCGCCGCCAGGGCCAGGAGCCAGGGCACAGGATCCGTGAGGACCGCCGCGCCGAGCCAGGCCCACACCACGAGATAGGCGCCGACGGCGGTGCCGGCATCCGCCACGGCACGGCGGGCGGCTGCCGATCCCGGCCCGGTCTGCCCTGGCGCCGGGGAAGCGGTGCCCCTCGTCGGTTCTGCAGGCCGGATTCCAGGCACGTTTGCTGACCCCGTGCCTGTAGACGCCGTGTCCTCTTGTTTCGTGCCTTCTGCAAACGACTTCAGCCTGAACCACCCCGCCCACATGCTAGCAAGTCCGCGGCCCGGGGTTGGTCAATGCTTGGACTGGGTGCCCTGCCCGTTCGTCCGCCGTCCGGCCCGGACGAAACCGATGGCTGCCAGGACGGCTCCGGCGCCTTCAGCCACGGCGCTGACAGACTTCTCGAAGAACCAGATGGGCTCGTACATGGCCGGGAAAGGCCCGAACGCGGGAATATTCACGTAACGGTATGCCACCACGGCCACGAAGGCGCTCAGCGCGACGACGAATGCGACGGCGAAGGCCGCCCTGCTGCCGCGCAGCAGCACGTACAACCCGGCCAGCACAGCGGCAGCTGATTCCAGCAGGAACAGGTTCCCTTGGCCGATTCCCGCGGAGTTCCCCGCCTGGTAGCCCGGGGCCAGGTGGATGTGGGCGGCGGCGTCAATGAACAGGGCAACGGCCGTGAGGATTCGCAGTGTCATGCCCGCCGTATGGACCCGCACGGCCCGTCCGGGGCTCTGGGCGCTCATTTGACCACCAGCGTCCCGTGCATGCCCGGATGGTAGGTGCAGTGATACGCGTAGGATCCGGGCTTCGTCGGCGCGGTGAAGGTGGCAGTGCCGCCGCCCTTGACCTGGGCATCGAACGCTGAGCCTTCGTCAGCCGTGACCGTGTGCGCCGCGGCATCCATGTTGGTTACGGTGACCGCCGCGCCGGGGGCCACGGTGAGCGGGTCGCCGTAGGCGAAGTCCTTGATGGTGATGGTGGTGGCGGCGGCGGTGCCCGCCGTCGGGCCAGCCCCGTAGGCGGGGCCGGGTGGGGGCGCCGACGTCGACGCCGGCGATCCGCTGCCGCCGGCGCACCCGCCGGCGCCCAGCAAGATCAGGAGCAACCATAGCGATGACAGCTTCCGACGAGCATTCATTGCGCACCACCCCGAGCGGCTTGAGGAAACGAGCGGATGAACGTACTAGCTATATTGTGCGCCTGACCGGCACGAATGGAACCAGTCTGCGTCGAACGCCGGTCCGGGACAGCCCGGGGAGATAGCGTAGTCCCTGGCATGCATCCTGCAGCCGAGGGAGGAAAATGGCGTGAAGCGTAAGAAGTCCTGGTCCGCATCGCTCACGGTGCTGATTGCCTTTGCAGCGAACGTCCTTGTCGCGGCAGCCAAGACAGTGGCCGCTCTTGTCTCTGGCTCGGCGTCCATGACTGCCGAGGCGGCCCACTCCTGGGCCGATACCGGCAACCAGGTCTTCCTGCTCATCGCCGAACGGAAAGCCGCGCGGAAACGCGACAAAGCCCACCCCATGGGTTACGGGCGCGAGGCCTACGTATGGTCAATGATCGCCGCCTTTGGCTTGTTTACGGCCGGCGCGGTGGTGTCGGTGATGCACGGCATCCAGCAGCTGATCACCCCGGAACCGCCAGGTGACTATGGGATCGCCTACCTGGTGCTGGCCATCGCGTTCGTCCTTGAAGGCGTGTCCTTCATCCAGGCGTTCCGGCAAAACCGGAAGGCGGCGCGAGAGCTGGACCGGAACACCCTGGAGCAGGTCCTCAAGGGCTCCGACCCCACGCTGCGCGCCGTCTTCGCCGAGGACGGGGCAGCGCTTGTTGGCCTGCTCATCGCCTTCGCCGGGATATTCCTGCACCAGGTCACGGGGTCCTCCGTGCCGGACGCCGTGGGGTCCATTCTGGTGGGCATCCTCCTGGCCGTGGTTGCCGTCGTGCTGATCGACCGGAACCGGCGCTTCCTGGTGGGGCAAGCCGTGACCGGCGATATCGAGGGCACCATGGCCCGCCGCCTCCTCGAGCACCCAGCGATCGAACGCATCACGTACCTGCATCTCGAATACGTCGGCCCGCGCAAGCTTTACGTCGTGGCGGCCGTGGACATACAGGGGGACCTCCGGGAACACGACGTCGCCGCGGCCCTACGCCGCGTTGAACGCGAACTTGAGGACCACGAAACGGTGGAAGAGGCCGTCCTGACACTGGCCACCGCGGACGAGCCCTCGTTGGTCTTCCCCGCCGTTTGAGCACAACGCCGACCTCCGGGTCCGGTCCTTCGGCTGGCTCAGGCGCCGGCCGCCGTCGCGTCCATGCCGGCCGGTGGCTGCAGGCGGGCCCCGGAGGCCAGCAGCGCCTCGAGAACGGGGGACGGGCTGGGACTGGCCAGAAGGAAGCCCTGGCCCATGCCGCAGCCGAGCGAGCGCAGGAGATCCAGCTGCCCGGTGTGCTCGATGCCCTCGGCGATGACAGCCAGGTCCAGTTTCCGGGCCACTTCCAGAATGCCCTCGAGCATCGCCGCAGCCGGGGCGTCCCCAGGCAGCCCGGACAGGAAGGCACGGTCGATCTTGAGAATGTCCGCGGGCAGCGCAGCGAGCGTGCTGAGCGAGGAGAAGCCGGTCCCGAAGTCGTCGATTGCGATGCGGACGCCGAAGCTCTTCAGCCGGTTCAGGGCAGCGACCCCGCCGTCGGCGCTCGTGGCCAGGGCCGATTCGGTGACCTCGAGGATCACCTTGTCGGCCTGCGAGGCGGGGTGGGCCAGGATGCGCTCCAGGGCTGCCAGGTTCCGGTCACTCGATAGCTGAAGAGTGGAAAGATTGACCGAGACCCAGAAGTCTTCGGCAGTGCCGGGGGACCGGCGCCAGCCGGCGACGTGACGGCTTGCGGTGTCCAGGACCCAGCAGCCGATGGGCCCTATCTCGCCGGTTTCCTCGGCCAAGGGGATGAAGTCGGCCGGTCCCAGCCTGCCCAGGGTCGGGTGCTCCCAGCGGACCAGGGCCTCCACCCCGGCGATCTGGCCGGTGCCGAGATTCACGACGGGCTGGTAGTCGAGGCGCAACTGCCCGGCCTGCACGGCTGTGGCGAGGTCCGCCCGGAGAGCGGCCCGGTAGGTCATTTCGTCATATCCCCGGGCATCGAAGAGCTGGTAGCGGCCTTTGCCGCCGTGCTTGGCCATGTACATGGCGAAGTCCGCCTGCCGCATCAACTCGGCCGGATCTGCAGTGGCGGCGCTGCGCTGGGCGGCGCCCATGCTGACGGTTACCTTCAGCCGGACGTCATCGATGCAGAAAGGGTCCCGCAGCGTGTCCTGGATGCGCCGTGCGACGTCGTCCGTCGCCGTGCCGCCCTCATCCGTCACGACGATCGCGAATTCGTCGCCGCCCAGCCGGGCGACGAGGTCATGTCCGCGCACGCAGCCCCGCAGCCGTTGGGCCAGCTGGATGAGCAACGCGTCGCCGCCCTCATGGCCCAGCGAGTCGTTGACGTCTTTGAAGTCGTCGACGTCGATGACCAGCAGGCCTTCACGCCCGTCGCAGACCTCGGCGCCAGCTGTTTCCGGGTTCTTTGTTCCGGGGTCGAACGCGGCGGTGAGGCGTTCGGTGAGGACTGCCCGGTTGGCCAGTCCCGTGAGCGGGTCGTGGGTGGCGCGGAAGGTCAGTTCCAGGTGGTTGTCGTGCACGGTGGCCGCCATGGAATTGAAGGCCTCGGCCAGCTGGCCAAGTTCGTCATTGCGGACAACGCTGATCCGGTGGCTGTAATCACCGGACTGCAGCTTCACGACCCCGCGGTACAGACCCTCCACAGGGCGCATCAGGTACTTGGTCATCCGCCGGCGGAAAAAGAACACCCCGCCCGCGGCCAGCGCAAAGAGGGCCGTGCGGACGGTCGATACCATCTGCTGAAGCCCGGCCCCACGGGCGACGCCGTCGGCAAGCGCGTCGAGCGAAGCGCGACGGACGTCGGCGAGCAGGGCGCGGGCCTTGGCGCTGGATTCGGCGAACGCCGGCGCCTCCGCCACTCGGTTGCCGTGGAGAGTGGCCACCTGGCTTCCCCAGAGATTGTGCGCGGACAGTCCCTCCTGCCAGGCGGCCCGGGCCCCGCGGACTGTGGCCCGCATGCCGTACGCCTCCGGCAGGATCCGGGCGGTGGCATCGAACTGGGCGGAGAGGTCCTTTTGTTGCAACAAAAAGGCGGACGGATCTGCGGGTCCTGCGGACAACAGCTGGAGTCCGGCTTGTTCGTGGGTCTCGATGCCGGTCCGGAGCTCGGAGATGGCCTCCGACTCGACGCGGTGCTGTGCGGCGGCGTGCTGAATCTGGTCCGTGACAAAACGGACGCCGACCAGGGTCACCGCGGCCCCGGCGAGCAGGGCAAGGATCACCAGGATGAATGCCCTGGACCATTCGCGCTGCAGGCTCCCTGCGCGGGCGGGTTTGCCGGTGCGGGGGGTACGGGTGCCCGCCGGCCCTTCAAACGGCATGGCCGGCCCGTCGGATCGTTCGGGTCCACTGGCGTCGTTGGCGGCGGCCGACGGCGGCACATCAGCAGGGTCAGCCAAGCTGCTGGTGGATTTACGCATGGTCAGCCTCCGGCCGTGTGCCGGCAATCGCCGCATCGTCAAACAGGAGCGTAGCCGAACCTGCACCGGCTGGTCATGTCCGGCCGCCTCCCGACACTATTGTGAAGCATGTGACAGAAGTGTATTCGACGGGTGGCCCGGCGGGTAGCGTCCGGTGCCGGAACCACACCTGCCGCGCTGAACGTCCCCGGACCGGCTGAGCCGGTCCTGCCGGGGGCTCTAGCTGAGGCAGTCTGCGCAGTAGGCGTGGCCGGCCTTCTCCTTGGCCAGCTGGGACCGGTGGCGCACCAGGAAACAGGAATAGCAGGTGAATTCGTCTTCCTTTTGCGGGATGACCGTGACGGTCAGTTCCTCGCCGGACAGGTCTGCCCCCGGCAGTTCCACGCCTTCGGAGGTATCGGCCTCGTCGAGTTCGCGGACAACGCTTCGCGCGTCAGGCGCATTCGCCGAACGGAGCGCCTCCAGGGAAGCGTTGCGGGATTCCGCGACGTCGGAGCGTACTTCGTCATAATCGGTTGCCACCTGGTGATACTCATTTCAGTTGCTGGGCGTGTGATTCGGAGTCTCTCCGGATCTACGTGTCGCCGGATCTACGTATCTCTGTATCTCCGGATCTCCGGATCTCCGGGATTGAACCGTACAGCATGACGCCGTGTAAATGCTGGGGACCGGGGCAGTCGCGGCAGTGACGCTCATGACACCCGGAGGCGGACGCCCCCGACGCCGGCCTTCCTGCTTTGTTCGCCACTCGTCACCGGGGCGTCACGCGCCGTTAATTTGGGTGCCCTAGCCTGATTCTTTAGGCACCATCCACCTTGGGCACCATCCGCACCATCCGTCGGGAGGATTCACCATGGCCGATATTGCTGCAGTGCTGGGACGGCTCACGCAGGACGAACTCAATGAACTGCGGTCCCTGGGCCCCAGCGGGCACCTGACCCGGCGCCTGACCGACGCCATCGACCGCGCAGCCGGCGGCCCCGGAGCCGGGCGCGGCTACTACGTCCCCAACGGGAGCGTCAGTTCCACCGGCGGACCGCACGTGGTCCTGCGCAGCGACGTTTCGGGGTGGCTGTTCGGTCCTCCCCAACAGGCCTGACCGAACAGCGACGGGCATCCCCTCCCACTGGACCCGCCAGGTTCCTTCCAGCCCGGCCCCGGAAGGGCCATACTGGCCCAAAGAGAGGGGGCTGGATTGCGGATCCTGATGGTGGAGGATGAGCATGCCCTGGCGGAAACAGTCCGCCGCGGGCTGAAGAACGAGGGGTTCGTCGTCGACGTCGCCCACGACGGCGTGCGGGGACTCGCGGCGGCGCTGGAGAACGCGTACGATGCCATCCTGCTGGACCTCATGCTGCCGCGGATGAACGGCTACGACGTCTTGAAGGAACTGCGGCAACGCAAGGTGTGGACTCCGGTGCTGATGCTCACGGCCAAGGACGGCGAATACGACCAGACCGATGCCTTCGACCTGGGCGCTGATGACTACCTCACCAAGCCGTTCAGCTTCCTGGTGCTGGTGGCCCGGATCAGGGCGTTGATCCGGCGCGGAGCGCCCGCCAGGCCTGTCATCATGACACTTGGCACGCTGTCCCTGGACCCCGTCAGCCACAGTGTGCGCCGCGGCGACACCCTCATCAGCCTCACGGCCAGGGAGTACGGGCTCCTGCATTATCTGATGCGCCGGCATGACCAGATCGTCTCAAAGGCGGAAATCCTGCAAAACGTCTGGGATCCGGCTTTCGAGGGCGCGAACAATGTGGTGGAGGTGTACATCGGCTACCTTCGGCGCAAGATTGATGTCCCGTTCGGGATCCACAGCCTGACCACGGTGCGTGGCATGGGCTATCTGCTCAGCGCCGACCCGACCCCTGAACCCC
Source organism: Arthrobacter sp. 10N44_2 (assembly GCF_056394385.1). Taxonomy (NCBI): domain Bacteria; kingdom Bacillati; phylum Actinomycetota; class Actinomycetes; order Micrococcales; family Micrococcaceae; genus Arthrobacter; species Arthrobacter sp. 10N44_2. The sequence continues at coordinate 103,470 of NZ_JBFTHT010000008.1, forward strand.
GTGCCGCCGGGAGTTCCGAGGAGTGACATCGGCCGGCTCCACAGGTTCCGGAAGGGGAAATGTGATCTCAAAGCGGCAGTGACCCGCCGGTCCGTCCGTCGGACGGATGCTCCCATGGTGGGCGGCCACAATTCCAGCCGCGATGGCCAGGCCCAGTCCGCTGCCGCCGCCTTCCCGGGAACGGCTGCCATCGAGCCGGACAAACCGTTCGAAGATCCGTTCCCGGTCCGCCTCCGGGATGGGGTCGCCGTCGTTGTCGACAGTGAGGATGACCCGGTCCCCGGCCGTGTGCAGGTCCACGGCGATCCGGGACAGGGCGTGACGGTCCGCGTTGTCCAGGACATTCCGCAGGACTTGCGCCAGCCGCCGGGCGTCGCCGCGGATCCGGGTCGGAACGAGCTTCACCGAGATCTGGTGCCGGCTGGTGGACCGCAGCCGGCGGATCTCCTGGTCCAGCACGTCGTCAAGATCGACGTCCTTCTGCTCCACGCGCAGGCCGCCGTCATTGGCCTTGGCCAGTGTCAGCAGGTCCTCCACGAGGAAGCTCATGCGGGCCGTCTCCTCGGAGAGGACATCCTTCATCTGAAGCCACATCGCCCCGGTCGGGTCCGCCGCCGCGATCTCGATCCCAGCCCTCAGCGTGGCCAGCGGGCTGCGCAGCTCGTGGCTGGCGTCCGAGACGAATCTGCGCTGTTCGGTGTCCGAGGCCTGCAGCCGGTCCAGCATGGTGTTCATGGTCAGCGCCAGGGCGTGGATTTCGTCGTTGGTGGGCGGGACGTCGACGCGCCCGTCCAGCCGCTCGGCCTTGATCCGGGCCACCTGGCCACGGATCCGCTCAACCTGGCGGAGGGAACGCCCCACCAGGAGCCATACGGCCACGGCCACGGTCCCGAGCAGCAGCGGCGTGGCTCCCAGCATGAACCACGCGACGGTGGAAATGGTGTCCGCCTGTATCTGTGAGGCCTGGGCCACCACCACGGTATAGCTCAACGTGCCGGTCCGTGCTCCCACGGTGACGATGTGGTAGTCGTCGGTGTCTCCGATGCTCGGAAGGCTCGAGACGTCCTGGGTCATGGTCTGGCCCGGGCTGGGCCGCTGGGCTGACAGCGGGGCGTTGGCGACCTCGGGGTCCGAGCTGGCCAGGACATACCCTTCGGCATCCAGCACCTGGACGAACTGGCCCGCATGCGCGGTGTCAATGATGTAGGCCCGGGCATCCTCGATGTCCATGTCCTCCATCTCGGCGACCACGTCCAGGGCCTTCTGCTGGGCTGCGACGTCGCTCGACCGCGCCAGGGACGCCTGCAGCAGGACCAGAAGGACGACGCCGCCGAGCAGCAGCGCCACGGCTACGACGCCGACGGCGACCGCCGTCGAGCGCTTCCGCACGCCCCATCGAATCTCGCCCGTGCCGGGGCCGGAGGGGGCCCGTTTGCCCAGTGCCATGCTCCAAGAATGCGTCAATGCGCGGTTCGGGACAACCACCGCGGCCGCATTGCCGGCGCCGCCCGCCCGGCCGGCACCCCCGGCGGTGGCCGGAGCGCTCCTGCCTGGGCGCACGTCCCCAGGGAGAGGCTGCTCTCAGTCTCTTCTCAGCGGGATGGGGGAGAGTGGAAATAGGCCGCATAAGACCGGCCGCCGGCCGCCACGGGGCCGTTCGTCCACAGATTCCGGCCGCACGCTCTCCTCAACCAGTGTGCGGCCGGACACGGCACCCGGGCGAAGCGGCGCAGCGGACGCCGACACAGCCGCTACCGATATTCCATGCCGATAGGCCGCGGGCCAGCGCCTCAAGGCCGGGGCGTCACCCGGAGCCAGACGAACTGCCGGGCGTCCAGGACCAGTCCCGCGTCGAGGCACACGTGGGCGCCGGTCAGGACGTCGACGGCGCCGGCCGCGAAGCCGGAGAGCGTCAACGCCGTTACCTCCTCGGGGCCGTCGCTGAAGTTGGCCAGGGCGAGGATCAGCGTTCCATTTCCGGGACGCTGATACCCCAGGACTCCCGGGTTGTTCGTGGCGAACCCGACCAGCCGGGTCCCGGCCAGTTCCGGCGTCGCGGACCGTACGGACACCATCCGGCGCAGCCCGGCAAAGACCGCCCCGGCGGGGGTTTCCGGCTCCGCGCGCCGCGCGTACCCTGCGGCCGGGTAGTGCGGCCGGTGCACCCAGCGGCTGTCCGTTCCGTGGCCTTCCTCGGCGGCGTACCCGTAGTCGTTGAACTGGCCGACCTCGTCACCGAGATACAGCAGCGGGATGCCCCCGGCGCTGAAGGCCACCGAGTGGGCCAGCAGGATCCGGTCCACCGCCGCAGCGGTTCCGCCCTCGAGCCCGCAGAGCGACGCCGTTGTGCCGGAAATCCGGCAGTCGCCGGTGCGGGGGTTGTCCTGAAAAGGCACGCCGCGGGCGAAGCTGCCAGGGAAACGGTTGACGAAGAAGGAATTGAGGAACCGCCGGTGCTCGAAGGCATTGATGCCAAGCTCGGCAGCGTCCTCATCCGCAAACGTCCAGCCGATGTCGTCATGGCTGCGGACATAGTTCACCCACGCCGTGCCGTCCGGAATATTGTGGCGCCGCTCCAGGGCCTGGGTGAGCAGGGACACGTCGCGGGTGGCCAGCGCCTCCCAGATCAGCGCCATCTGCAGGGGGTTGTAGGAGAGCTGGCACTCGGCGGGGTCAATGTAGCGGGCCACCTCGTCGGGGTGGACGATCGCCTCGGACTTGAACAGCAGCGACGGCGCCGCCAGCCGGCACACGGCATTGAACGCCTGCAGCAGCGTGTGGGCTTCGGGAAGGTTCTCACAGGGCGTGCCGAGCTGCTTCCAAATGAAGGCGACGGCGTCCATCCGGAGAATGTCCACGCCCTGGTTGGCCAGGAACAGCATCTCGCCCGCCATGGCCCGGAACACGTCCGGGTTGGAGTAGTTCAGGTCCCACTGGAAGGTGTGGAACGTGGTCCAGACCCACCGTCCGTCCGGCAAATCCACAAATGAGCCGGGATGGTCGTCCGGAAAGATTTCGCGCACGGTTTGCTCGAACGCGTCCGGCATGGACCTGTCCGGGAAGATCCAGTAGTAGTCGCTGTAGGCCGGTTCGCCCGCGGCCGCCTTCCGGGCCCATTCGTGCTCGTCGGAGGTGTGGTTGAAGATGAAGTCGACCACGAGGCTGATGCTGTTCGCCCGCAGCTCGGCGGCGAGGTCACGCAGCTGCTCCATGGTGCCCAGCCCGGGATTGACGTCCCGGTAACTGGAAACGGCGTAGCCGCCGTCGGAGTGCGGTTCGGGGGCCAGGAACAGCGGCATCAGGTGCAGGTAGGTCAGGCCCAGTTCTTTGAAATAGGGGATCCGGGCGCGGACGCCTTCGAGGTCCCTGGCGTATCTGTCGACGTAGCAAACGCCGCCGAGCATGGTGTTGGACTGGAACCAGCCGCTGTTGTGTTCCCGTTCGGCGTCGAGACCCTTGAGCGCGGCAGGCCTCTCGGCCCACGAGCGGGCAGACTGCATCACAAGGTCGGTGAGCTGATCCAGCCAATCCGGCCGCGCGCCGTAGAGATCGTGGAACAGCCGCAACAAGACCGGGAAATGACGGTCGAAGCGCTCTTCGAAGACGGCCCGGTCCGCGCCGTCCCACCCGATGCCCGTGCCCGCCGCTAAGGCCCGGAGCACATGCCGGCGGGCCTCGCTGTCGACGCCGTCGGCTACGAGGGCGGGTTCAACCATGGAGCATCTCCTTTGACCAGTTTCAGTCCCCGACGGTGCGACGACCGTTCACATCCTTGCAGACGGACGCGCGGGTGCCCAGCACAGCAGCCGTGTCCGGCGAGGGAAGGCAGCCGACAGCCGATGCCGCCCATGGTGCTGCCGGGAAGGTCTATAGGCTGGCGTGATGACCGCCCTGACTGATCTCCTGCCCACGCTGCTGGGCGTCGGGCTCCTGATGCTGGTCACCGTGGGGTTGCTTGCGGTTTTCCGGATCCCGCACCGAACGGCGCCGGCGCTGGCCATCCTGCGCGGGGCTGTGCAACTGGCTGTCATCAGCCTCATACTGGGCACTGTCATCACCAGTCCGGTCTGGGTCGGCGCCGCACTTCTCGTGATGTTTTCGGTGGCCGCAGTGACGGCCGCGCGTCGCCTGGGGTGGAGTTGGGGCCGCCTGGCGGTAGTGGGGGGCTCGATGGCGGCCGGCATCCTGGTGACCCTGGCGATCGTTTTCGGCACGGGCGCGATAGCCCTGACGCCCCGCTACGCGCTGGCAATTGGGGGGATCGTGATCGGCAATGCGATGACCATCGCCACCCTGGCCGGCCGGCACTTTGCCGAGTCGGTGAATGAACGTTGGGATGAGGTTGAAGCGTGGCTGGCTTTGGGGGCGACGCGGCGTCAGTCGACGTTGGAGCTGGCCCGGCGCGCCGTCTATTCAGCCCTCATTCCTTCGACCGACCAGACTAAGACGACGGGACTTGTCACCCTGCCCGGGGCGTTTGTGGGTGCGATCTTCGGCGGCCTTTCACCCTTGGAAGCGGGCCGCTTCCAGATCGTCGTCCTCGCCTCGATCATGGCGGCAGGTTCCATGACCGCCGTGGCCCTGATCGGGATCATCGCGCCGGTGAGGGTGCGTCCGGTGCCTCCACGCTAGCTTCCGCGCAGTGGCCCGTCCTAACTACGCCGGCACCCGGATGACGAGGGGGTCCATCGCCTGGCCGTCGGCGTACTGGCCGTCGAACAGTTCCGAACCGGCCTGGGAGATGGCGACCTCGACGCGCTCCCAGACGAGAAACCCTTCCATGTTGCGGGGCGCGGCAGTGCGCAGGGTGCCGACATCCGAGCGGTCGGTCCCGCCGCCGTCGCCCGTGCTGATGGACAGGACCCCGTGCCCGGCCGCGAACTCGACCCATGGATCCAGCAGCCGGACGAACATCATTCCGTGGTGCCCGGCGACGCGGACATCGCCGCGGAACCGCAGCACCCCGGTGCCACTGGCGGGATCGTACTCGGAACCGGCGGGAGCGAAACAGAACTCTCCGGACGCAGTGACCGTGGCGCCGTCGGCCGCGGAAACAGCACCGTCCGGGAGTCCCGAAATGTAATCCATAAAGCTGCGCTTGATGCCCCAGGTCAGACCCGGCAGGGGCAGCGGGGCGGGGGAGGCGGACGTTGGTGTCACGTAGGTTCTCCTGGGCTGTCGGGCGGATCTACGTCCGAGCCTAGCCGCGGATCCGCGCCGGGCTGAACTGTTGCACCGCCGCCGCTTCATCCTGCGTATTTCTCTGACGGCGTATGCCCGCCAGGACTACTCCCGGGACGGCGGTGGTTGACTTGGATGAGTACCGTTTAGCAGGAGGTGCACCGTGGCCGCGTCAATCAGCAGGGTATCCGGATCCGATGTGTCCGAAGACCCGCTGGATTCCTATTCCGCAACGGTCATCCGCGTGGCCGAGGCTGTCACCCAGCACGTCGCCGCGCTCGAGATGACCGGCAACGGGCGCAACGGCAGGTTGAGGGTCGGTGCGGGGTCGGCCGTGCTGTTCACCACGGACGGATATCTGCTGACGAACGCCCACGTAGTGGGAGGCGCCCAGTCCGGCCACGCAGTCTTCGCCGACGGCACCAGCACGGCTGTTGACGTGGTGGGCGCCGACCCGCTCTCCGATCTTGCCGTGGTCCACGGCAGGGCACCCACCGCTGCACCGGCTGAACTCGGCGATGCCGAGTCCCTTCGGGTCGGCCAGCTGGTCATCGCCGTGGGCAATCCGCTCGGGCTCGCCGGCTCCGTCACCGCCGGGGTGGTCAGCGGGCTGGGCCGTTCGATCCCGGTCTGGTCCGGACGGAGCCGGCGCGTGATCGAGGACGTCATCCAGACCGACGCGGCCCTCAACCCCGGCAGCTCCGGCGGGGCGCTGGCAGACGCCCGCGGGCGGATCGTCGGCATCAATACGGCCGTGGCCGGTGTCGGGCTCGGCCTGGCCGTTCCCATCAACGCGACGTCCCGGCGGATCATCGCTTCGCTGCTCAAGGACGGCCGCGTCCGCCGGGCCTACCTGGGCCTGGTCAACACACCCATCCAGTTGCAGCCGAGCGCCGTCGTCCGGACGGGCCGCAGGGAGGGCCTGCTCGTGGTCGAAGTCCTCCCGGATTCCCCCGCCGAGCGGGCCGGGCTACGGGCCGGCGACATCCTCCTGAAGGTCGGACACATGTATGTGTCCAACGCCGAGAGCCTGCAGAAACTGCTGTTCGCCGAAGCGATCGGGGAGCCGCTGGACCTTGCCGTGCTCCGGGACGGCGCGGACCTGCGACTGGTGGCTGTGCCCGCCGAGATGACCGATAACCAGTAGGGAAACCCGGTCCGGACCCGCGGTTTCAACGTGCTGGAATTTGGCCGCCGGGGGCCAAATCCTTGCCCGCCTAAACTACTTGGGTCCGCATGGCGGCGGCCCGCGGAATTACTTGGCTGGCGCCGCAATCACCTGCCCTCCGCTCCGCCCGCTTACTCAGCGGTACTGACCCCTGTACGCGTCTTTCTTTGGGCGAAAGATCGGGTAGCGGCATGCCTTGTTGCGCCCCGCCGGGCGTGTCACGGTGTCATTGGAAAGCCGGAGGGAACAGAGCCTCAGTACGGCCTGGTTTCAATGTTGATCCGGCTCTCCATAGACGATTGAGTTCGTTTTACCTGGGGAAATCGGAGAACATCGTGGATAGCCCAAAGGAAACAGCACCTTCCATTTCGGTCCGCCTCTTCGGATCATTCGAAGTGCGCCGGGACGGCGTGGCGCTCACCGCCGCCGACATGGGCGGATGCAAGCCCCGGCACATACTGGAAATCCTTCTCCTGAACCTTGGCACGCCCGTGTCCAAGACCCGCCTGATCGATCTTCTCTGGGGCGCAGGAGCCAGTGACGGCTCCGTAGCGACCCTCGAGAGCTACATCAGCGGTATCCGCCGTGCCATCCAGCCGGGGCAGACCAAAACCGGCCCGCTCCGCACGGCCAACAGTGGCTACGTGCTGGACCCTACGCTCGTGGACCTCGATCTGTTCCGGTTCCGTGACCTGGTCCGCGACGCGGGTGAGCTGCCTCCGGCGGAGGCCTACCCCCTGATGCTCGAGGCCCTGGAGATTTCCGCCGAGCCGCTGCTCGGGTTCGAACTTGCCTCCGACTGGGCCGAAGAGGCGCGCGCACGCCATGCAGCCGAGAAGGTGGCGCTGCAGATCCTCGCGGCAGAAACGGCGGCTCTGCTGGACAAACCAGACGATGCCGTCAACCTGGTCCAGGCTGCCATTCGCGCGGAGCCCCTGAACGAGCGGGCCTGGACGGTGCTGGTGACGGCCTATGAACAGGCAGGCCTGCCGGCGGAGGGCCTCTCGGCCTATGACCGCTGCCGGCGGCTCTTCGACCGCGACCTTGGCTGCAGCCCCGGTCCGGCCCTCCAGGAAGCTCATCTGCGGCTCCTGCGGCAGCGTGCGGAAAGCAACTCCGAACTCTCCGAGGTACTGGCGGCGCTGCTCTATCTGGGCGAGCGGTTGAACGGGCCCAAGAGCCGGCAGCTGCCGGCGGCCGAGTCCCGGCGCATGCATGAGAACGCCGGGCGGGTGCTTGATTCCTTCCTCCAGCGCGTCCGGGCCGCGGTCTGACCCCCGCGGGGCCGCCACCGGTGGACCGGCGGCGCCCAATTGATGACCGGGATGGCCGCCAACCGGACGCGGGCGTTAGCTTCGTCACGTGGCCGGGATTCTCGGGGAATTCCGCCGCGCCGGGCCCCATACTGGGAATATCCCCGGCGGGCAGTCCCACCGCCAGGTGTGAGGAGGGCCCATGGAAACCTTGAAGAAAGTCGTCACGAACGAGTACTTCCCCGCAGCCGCTGTGCTGTCCGGAGTCATCCTGTTCTGGGTCCTGGGCCTCTTCGGCGGACTGTCCCTCCTGAGCACCCGCCAAAGCCCGGTGACCACCCTGACGTGGATGATGTTCGTCTACGCCGCAGCGGTGCTCTCGCCCCTGGCCGGGCTTGTCGCCGCCATCGACCTCGTGCGCCGGTGGCTGCGGAACCGGCAGGCGGCCACGGCGGAATCCGCCTAGTCCGCCCCGCCTGGTCAGCCGGCAGGCGCCATGCCGTTGCCGGCGTCGTCTGCTAACCGAAGCGCGACTGTTACTCGAAGCGCGACGGATCACCCATGCCGCGCCGGACGATTTCCGCGACGCCGCTGGAGTAGTCGATCACCGTGGTTGGCTCGGCACCACAGTCGCCGGAATCGATCACGGCGTCCACCACGTGGTCCAGGCGTTCCTTGATCTCCCACCCCTGAGTGAGTGGCTCTTCCTCATCGGGAAGCAGCAAAGTGCTCGACAGCAGCGGCTCGCCGAGCTCAGCGAGCAGCGCCTGCACGACGTGGTTGTCCGGGATGCGCACGCCAACGGTCTTTTTCTTCGGGTGCAGCAGACGTTTCGGGACCTCCCTGGTCGCCGGCAGGATGAAGGTATAGCTGCCGGGCGTGACGGCCTTGATGCTGCGGAACACATCGTTGTCGATCTGGACGAACTGGCCCAACTGGGCGAAGTCCTTGCAGACGAGGGTGAAATGATGCTTGCCGTCCAACTGCCGGATGGTCCGGATCCGGTCCAGGGCCTCCCGGTTGCCCAGCTGAGCGCCCAGCGCATAGCAGGAATCCGTGGGGTAAGCGATCAGGCCGCCTGAGCGCACGATGTCCACCGCCTGGAGGATCGAACGGTGCTGGGGGTTCTCGGGGTGCACATCGAAGTATCTCGCCATGCCAAGAGCATACGCCCGGCGGCCGCCCGGACGGCCACTGCGGAGCCCGTCAGCCGACCCGAACGCCCCGCGGTGGAGCAGGGCCGGCCGCTGCTTGTGCACAGACAGTTCTGTCTGATACCTTCGTTCCCGATGTAGACAAACCTGTCTACACCCCACTCATGCAGCTTTGCGGCAACGAACACCGAGAGCGAGAACCGAATGCTGTCAATGGCAGGAAAGACAGTTCTGATCACCGGAGGCACCGGCGGGATCGGCAAGGCCACGGCTCTGGGTCTGGCCGCCCTGGGTGCGCGGGTTGCCATCACCGGCCGCAACGCTGACAGGGCATCTCGGGCAGCTGAGGAGATCCGCGCTGTGGCGTCGGCCCCCGTCGAGGTGTTCACCGCCGATCTCTCCTCCCAGCGGGAAGTCCGCAGGCTGGCCGAGGAGGTGCTGAATACCTTGGACCGCCTCGATGTGCTGGTCAACAATGCGGGCGGATTCTGGAACACCCGCCGCGTCACCGTGGATGGACTTGAGTACACCTTCGCCCTTAACCACCTTGCTCCTTTCCTGCTCACCAACCTGCTCCTTGAACGGTTGAAGGAGAGCGGACCGGCGCGGATCGTAACGGTCTCGTCCGGCGCCCAGGCCATGGCCCGGATGGACTTCGCGGACCTGCTGGCCGAACGGTCCTACTCGGGGCAGCGGGCGTACAACCAGTCGAAACTGGCCAACGTCTTGTTCACTTACGGACTCGCCGCACGTCTCTCCGGCACCCGCGTCACCGCAAATGTGCTCCACCCCGGAGTCGTGGCGACGGCGTTCGGAGCCGAAGATCCGGGCCGGCTGCAAGAGTTCCTGACACCGCTGGTTCAGCGGTGGATGAAAACCCCCGAGCAGGGCGCCCGGACCTCCATCTACCTTGCCTCGGCGCCGGAGCTCGAAAACGTCACCGGCCAGTACTTTGCCAGCAGCACTCCCAAGAAATCATCAAAACGCAGCTACAGCCAGTCCGATATTGACCGCCTCTGGCAGGTCAGCTCGGCTCTGGTCGGCCTCGAATCCGACTCTGAAAGAAGCACGAACCTTCCATGACCCCACAGCGCACACTCGTCCTTGTTGCCCACCCTGACCTGGAAAGCTCGCGGATCACCGCGCACCTCACCTCAGCCATCATGGACCTGGAGCACGTGACGGTGCATGACCTCTCCGCCGCCCACCCGGACCGGCGGTTCGACACCGCCCGGGAACAGGAGTTGCTGCGCGGGCACGACACCATCGTCTGGCAGTTCCCGTGGCACTGGTACTCCGTCCCGGGGGTCCTGAAGGAGTGGATGGACCAGGTGCTCACATACGGCTTCGCGTACGGCGCCGGAGGCGACGCCCTCCACGGAAAGCGGCTCCAGCTGGTGCTGTCGACCGGCGGCCCTGAATCCTCCTACGCGCCGGCAGGACACAACCGCTTCACGATGGAGGAGCTCCTGCGCCCCCTCGACGCGACTGCGCACTTGTGCGGCCTGGAGATGGCCCGGCCACTCATCCTGCATTCGGCACCCCGGGTGGACGCCGACGAACTCGGCCGGCACGCCGCCCGGTACCGCGAACTGCTGGCTCCCGCGGCGGTCGCCGCGCGGTAGCCGGAATCCGGTGCGTCGGATCCGAAGCAACTGGGGGAGCGGCGGTCAGGCGGCCTGGGCAGCGAACATGAAAGCAGACCCGCCGGCCCGGCTCCTCGTAGGCTTTGCCCGGCCGAGTAGCCCGTTGCCGCGAGCAGCAGCACCGCCGGCGTCCAGCGCAGGGCCTCGTCCGCCGTCATGGCCACACAGTCACAACTGCTCGTCGTGGTGGATCCGTTCGCCCAGCTGCCGCAACGGCTCCCCGCTGCCGCTCCACTGTTGGGCGATGAACTCTGCCGCGATGGACACCGCCGTTTCCTCCGGGGTGCGGGCGCCCAGATCCAGGCCGACAGGACTGTGAAGCCTGGACAACTCGGCCCCAGTCAGTCCCGTCTGCCGAAGCCGTGCCATCCTGTCCTCGTGCGTGCGCCGGGATCCCATGGCGCCGATAAAGGCCACGGGGCTGCCGCGCAGGGCCACCTCAAGGACGGGGATGTCGAACTTCGGGTCGTGGGTCAGGACGCAGAGCACAGCCCTGGAATCCAGCAGCCCTTGGGCAAACTGCTCGCTTAGGTACCGGTGTGGCCACGCGTTGACCACCTCGGCGGCGTCAGGGAATCGCGCGGGCGTCGCGAAGACGGACCGCGCATCGCAGACGGTCACCCGGTAGCCCAGGAACGCGCCCAGCCGCGCCAGCGCCGCGGCGAAGTCAATGGCGCCGAAGACGAGCATGCGCGGCGGCGGTGCATAGCTGGCAAAGAAGACGCGCATGCCGGTGTCCAGCCGCTCGCCGTCCACGCCGTAGTTCAGGATGCCCGTCCGGCCGGCGGCGAGAAGACCCTGGGTGTCGTCGCCGACGGCGCGGTTGGTCCGGTCCGAGCCCAGGTCACCCGCGCAACCGTCCGGCCTGACAACCAGGTGCCGCCCCACACGGCCGGCATCCGGGTGTTCGATGACCGTGGCGACGCCCACGCGGCGCCCGGCGGTGATGTCCTGGGCGACGGCGTCGAGTTCGGCAAAGTGTTGCCGGGAGACAGGTTCGACGAAGATGTCGATGATTCCACCGCAGGTCAGGCCCACGGCATAGGCGTCGTCGTCGCTGATCCCGTAGCGCACCAGGGCCGGCTCGCCGTCGTCCTTGACCTGGGTGGCGAGCTCGTAGACGGCGCCCTCGACGCAGCCGCCGGAGACGGAGCCCACGGCCTCGCCGCCGGCCGTCACCAGCATGGCGGCCCCGGGGAGCCGGGGCGCAGATCTGAATGTGCTCACAACGGTGGCCAGGCCTGCCGTGGCACCGCTTCGCCAGTCGGGCAACATGGCCGCGAGGACATCACGCATCGGCGCTCCTCAGAGCCTGCCGCACAGCCGGAGCAGCCGGAACGCCGAACGCCGGCCGGCCCAGTACGCGATGCACGCCACGACGGCGATAACGCCGAGGACCTTCACCGGGCTGGACAATTGCTCCGCCGCGATTCCCTTGGCGAGGCTCAGCGCATCCAGGCTGCCGTCCGGCGCGGCCGCCGCCGATACAGGCACAGGGACCGGTTCCGGCGCCGCCGCCGCCGAGACAGGCACAGGGACCGGTTCCGGCGCGGCCGCCGCCGACGCGGGGACCGGAGCCGGGGTGGGTTCGGGGACCGCCGCAGGGGTCGGTCCCGCAGGGGCTTCCTGCGCAGGGGGTGCTGCCTCAGTGAGCATGGCCTGCAGATTCTTCGCGAAGAGCGACATCATCTGCTCCGTGACGCCGCCGATCACCCCCTTGCCCATGGCCGCTGCCTTGCCGGACAGCGCCAGGTCTGCGCTGACGGAACCCCGTGTGGCCGCTCCGTCCTCGGCCAGCACCAGGGTGACGGTGGCCTCGGCGGTGCCTTGTCCGCGGGTCTCCTGGGCCTTGCCGCCAAGGACCGCACGATGTTCCGGGGCGTTTCGTTCAATGACGTTCAGCAGGCCCTTGTATTGCATCGTGACCGGGCCGAGCTTTACCGTCATGCCCACTTGGTAGGCGTCGTCCGAGAGCTTGTTCAGGATCCTGGCCCCCGGAAGGCAACCCGCCACCCGTTCAAAGTCCATCAGCGTGTCCCACACCTGGCTTATTGGTGCGACCACCGAGAACGTGCTGTCAATGTGCATGGGCTGGTTCCTTGCCTCTCGCTCGTTCGTGCGTGTCCTGTGAAGGCGGCCCCTCACCGCGAATGGCGGCAGCCACCTGCGCCAAGGCCCGGTAGCTGTGGCCGCTGACGAAGGCGTCGCAGTAGGGCAGGGCCGCCGCCATGCCGCCCACGAGGGGCCGGTACTGCGGGGCTGCCTTGCGCGGATTCACCCAGATGATCCGGTGGGCGAGCCGGCGCAGGCGCGCCATCTGCGCCGCGACCTGTTCCGGATCCTCGTAGGCCCAGCCGTCCGAAAACACCACCACCACAGCGCCCCGCGCCAGTCCGCGGCGGCCGTGCTCGTCGACGAAGCGCCGGAGGCATTCGGCGATCCGGGTTCCGCCGGCCCAGTCCGGCGCGGAGACAGCGGCGCGGGCCAGGGCCCGGTCCGGATCACGCAGGGCCAGTTGCCGTGTCAGCCTGGTCAGCCTGGTGGAGAAGACAAAGGCTTCCGCCCCGGCCCGGGTCACGGCGCCCTGCAGGAAGGATACGAAGACCCGGGAGTAGGGTTCCATCGATCCCGAAACATCGCAGAGCAACACCAGTTTGCGGCGCTGCTCGCGCCGGCGGGCATAGAGCAGCAGCGGGGCGTCGGTCCCGGACCGGCGGGCAGCGCGCACTGTCGCCCGGACATCCAGGCTCGCCGTGCTGTGGGCCGACGTGCGCGTGCGGCGGCTCAGGCGCAGCGGCGTCGCGAGCTGCAGCGCCGCCGCCAGCCGCCGGACCGCCGCTACTTCATCGGCGGAAAGCTCGGCGAAGGATGTCACCTGCAGGTGTTCGTCTGCGGAAACCATGGCAAGGACGGCCTCCCGGTCAGTGCGGCCGTCCTCCGCGGAGCCGTCCCGGCCGGGGAAGGCCAGGCGCGGCCGCTGCGGCGTGCCGGGGGCCGGGCCCGGCGTCTGGCTCCCTGGCGCTGCGGGCCTGGTCCGGAGCGCCGGTGCGGGCGGCGCCGCTGCCGCGCCGGGCACGCTGCCCGGCTGGGCGGGACCGGCGTTCCCGCGGAACACGGCCGCGAAGACGGCATCGAACACGGGCACTTCTTCGCGGGCGGACACGAGCACCACGCGGCAGGTCCAGTAGAGCTGCTCAAGCCGGGCCGGGGGGATCAGGTGGAGCGCCTCGGCGAGCCGCGCCGCCCGGTCCGGCGAGGTCGCCAGGCCGGCCCTCCGGATGGCCGTGACGAACGCGGCGGACAAGGCGGCCGCCTCGACCAATGGCGGCTGCGGCGGCTGATCGGTGGCACTGTTGTTCTGGGCGGGGCCGTGGTCTTCAGCCATCGGTGCCGTCCACGAGCCAGGCCGCGCCGCGGGAGCCGACGAGTTCGAGGTCATCGCGGTTCTTGACGATGGAGCCCCACGTCTGCTCGGTGGTGCCGGGGTCGATCCGCTCCACCCCCAGCACGGCCAGGGCCGAGACCCAGTCGATTGCCTCGGAGATCCCGGGCGGCTTGGCGAGGTCCAGGGTGCGCAGCCGGGTGATGACGGCAGCGGCCTGGAGGGCCAGCGGGCCGCTGCTGGCAGGAACCCGGCGGCGCACGATCTCGGCAATCCGGGCGGGTCCCGGGTAGTCGATCCAGTGGTACAGGCAGCGGCGGGTCAGGGCGTCGTGAAGGTCCCGGGTCCGGTTGGAGGTCAGGATCACGATGGGGGGATGGGTGGCGCGGATTGTGCCCAGCTCCGGGATGGTGACGGCGGATTCGGCCAGCAGTTCAAAGGTGAAGGCCTCGAATTCGGCGTCGGCGCGGTCGATCTCGTCCAGGAGCAGCACGGCAGGCCGCGGGCCGGGATGTTCCAGCGCCTGCAGGAGCGGGCGCCGCAGCAGGTACTGGGAGGCAAACAGGTCCGTTTCCGTGACCTCGGTGTCGCGGACTTCGGCCAGCCGGATGCCGAGCAGCTGGCGCTGGTGGTTCCACTCATAGAGGGCCTCACCGGCGTCGATTCCCTCGTAGCACTGCAGCCGGTACAGCGGGGTGTCGAGGAGCTCGGCCAGCGCCTTAGCGGCCTCCGTCTTTCCGACCCCCGCCTCGCCCTCGAGCAGGATGGGCTGCGGCAGGCGGACAGCCAGGAACAGGGCCGTCGCCAGTCCGACGTCGGCCAGGTAGTTGGCCCGGTCCAGCGCGGCCATCAGCGATCCGACATCCGGGACCCGGCGCCGCACGTCCTCCTCCGCGCCAGCCCGCGCCGCCGCCGTCATAGGGCCCCCAGCAGCCCGGCAAGGAGGCGCCGGTAGTCGTCTTCGGTGTCGACGTCCGGGGGGACGGGGCCGGCTGTGCGGACCTCGACGACGTCGTCCGCCCGCTGTGCCAGGAGCTTCCAGACGGCTTTGTCCCCGTGCAGGGCGGCCAGGTCCGGCAGCAGGCGCCGGGCAAACGCCATCGGGTGGCCCACGCCGTCGTCGTAGCGGCACACCGCGATGCCGGCAGTGTGCGCAGGAGTGGGCTGCAGGGCGCCAAGCACTGCGCGGACGCTCGCGGCCCGGACACCGGGCTGATCGCCGAGCAGCAGGACGACGGCGCTGGTGCCCGGATGGAGGGCGGCGAGCGCCGTGGCGATCGAGGACGCGCACCCTTCGCCGAAGTCCGGGTTGAGCACCACATCGCAGCCGCTGGTGTCCACAGTGCGCTCCACGTCGGCCGCTACGCCGCCCAGGGCCAGCACCGTCTGGCCGAAGCCACAGTCCCGGGCAGTCGCCAGGACGGCATCGAGCAGCACTCCGGCGCCGTAGGGCAGCAGCTGCTTCGGCCGGCCCAGTCGCCGGGAACCGCCCGCGGCCAGGATGATGCCGGCGGTCCGGGGCCCGGGGCTTTCTGCCGCCGGCAACGGGTCAGGTCGTAACGGCATAGCGTTCCGGATCTTTGCGGAAGGCGGCCCGGCAGCCGGGCGAGCAGAAGTAGACGGCGGCCCCTTCGTGAACCAGGTGCAGGGACGATTCGAGGGCCGGGACAGACATGCCGCACACCGGGTCGACCGCGCTCGCCGGCCCCGGTGGTGCCGGCTCGGATGGAACTGGCTCCGATGGTACTGGCTCCGTGCCGAAGCTCGTGGCGGCCGCGGCAGCGGACGCCAGGGGCGGGGCGGCGCGCCGCGCCCTGGACCGTTCACCGACCAGCTGGGCGAGGATGGACAGGGCGATCTCCCCGGGGGTCCGGGCGCCGAGTTGCAGCCCGGCCGGTGTGAAAACCCGCCGCCGCAGGGCGTCGTCGACGTCGAGGGATTCCAGGACGGCGGCGCCGCGGGTTCTACTGGCCACGAGGGCAACGTAGGGGACGCCGGCCCGCAGGGCGGCTTCCAGGGCACGCTCTTCCGCTTTTCCGTGCGAGGCGACAATCAATGCCGCGTCGTCCCCGCGGGGATCTGCGGATTCGCCGTCCGTCAGTTCGACTTCGAGGCCGACGCCGGAGCCGAGCGTTTCCAGGGCCTGCGCCACCGGCGTCGTGCCCACCACCACGACACGGGGCGCCGGAATCCGCGGCTGGAGGAAGATCTCGATCGCCCCGCCGCTCAGGCACGGGTTGGTGACCTCGACGGCGCCTTCCTCCGCGGTGCGGGACGGTTCTCCGGGCAGCACCCGCAGCAGGAGGGGTTCCTGGGTGGCCAGGACCTGCCGGCTGTACTCGCGCACCGACTCCTCCACGCAGTTTCCGCCCACAAAGCCGTGGATCTCTCCGCCGGGCAGCACCAGGGCGGTGTCCCCGGCGTGGGCGCTCGTCGGATGCTGGGCGCGGACCACCGTGGCATGGACGAACGGCTCGCGGCGGCTGGCGAGTTCATCGGCCCTGGCGGCCAGGGATCCTGCGGTGGAGGCCATCAGATCGGCGGCCGGGCCCGGCCCTGCATGGCAGCCCAGACGCGGGCCGGGGTGCAGGGCATGTCCATATGTGTGACGCCGAACGGCGCCAGGGCATCGACAATAGCGTTGACGATCGCCGGCGGTGAGCCGACTGTGGCGGACTCGCCGATGCCCTTCGCCCCGATCGGGTGGTGCGGGGAGGGCGTGACAGTGAATCCGGTTTCCCAGTCCGGCACTTCCATGGCCGTGGGGATCAGGTAGTCCATGAAGGACCCGGCGAGGCAGTTGCCGTCCTCGTCGAACTCGATGATCTCCATCAGGGCCATGCCCACACCGTCCGTCAGCCCGCCATGCACCTGGCCTTCGATGATCATCGGGTTGATCCTGGTGCCGCAGTCATCCACCGCGATGAAGCGCCGCACTTTGACCTGCCCCGTGCCGGGATCGATGTCGACGACGCAGATGTAGGCGCCGAACGGGAAGGTCAGGTTCGGCGGGTCGTAGGTGACCTCGGCGTCGAGGTTTCCGTCCACGCCCTCAGGCAAGGCAACGGTGCCGTGGGCGCCCATGGCGATCTCGGCCATGGTCTTGCCGACGCTCGGATCGCCTTTGACGAACCAGCGGCCCTTTTCCCATTCGAGGTCCTCGGGGCGGGTCTCCAGCATCGCCCCGGCGATCAGTTTCGCCTTCTCGCGCACCTTCCGGGCTACAAGGGCCACGGCGCCGCCGCTGACCGGCGTCGAACGGCTGCCGTACGTGCCCAAGCCGAACGGCGTCTGGTCGGTGTCCCCGTGCACCACCTCGATGTCCTCCGGCGGGATGCCGAGTTCTTCCGCCACGATCTGGGCGAAGGTGGTCTCGTGGCCCTGGCCCTGGCTCTGCACCGAGATGCGCACCACGGCCTTGCCAGTGGGGTGGACGCGCAGTTCAGCGCCGTCGGCCATGCCGAGGCCCACAATGTCGAAGTGCTTCCTTGGCCCGGCTCCGACGACTTCCGTGAAGAAGGAAACCCCGATGCCCATGAGTTCCCCGCGTTCGCGTTTCTCGGCCTGCTCGCGGCGGAGGTCCTCGTATCCGGCGAGCTGCATCGAGAGGCGCATGGCGGCCTCGTAGTTGCCCGAGTCGTAGACCCAGCCGGTCTTGTTGGCATAGGGGAACTGCTCCGGCTTGATGAAGTTCTTCAGCCGCAGTTCCGCCGGGTCCATGTCCAGCTTGCGGGCAAGGATGTCGACCATCCGCTCCACGAGGTACACGGCCTCGGTAACCCGGAACGAGCACGCGTACGCGACCCCGCCGGGCGCCTTGTTGGTATAGACGCCGGTGACGGAGCAGTGGGCGGCCGCGAGGTCGTAGCTGCCGGTGAAGATGGAGAAGAATCCGGCCGGGTTCTTGGTGGGCTGGGCCGTGGCGTTGAACGCGCCGTGGTCGGCCAGCACGTGGGTGCGCAGGGCGAGGATCTTGCCGTCCCTGGTCGCCGCGATTTCGCCCTGCATGATGTAGTCCCGGGCGAACGAGGTCGACATCAGGTTCTCGGAGCGGTCCTCCACCCACTTGACCGGGCGGCCGGAGACGATCGAACCGACGACGGCGAGGATGTAGCCGGGATAGATCCCGACCTTGTTGCCGAAACCGCCGCCGATATCGGGGGAGACGATCCGGATCTTGTGCTCGGGGATGCCGGCGACGATCGCGAACAGGGTCCGGTGCGCGTGCGGTGCCTGGGTGGTCTCGTAGAGCGTCAGCTTGCCGTTGACGGCGTCGAAATCGGCGACGGCGCCGCACGTCTCCATCGGTGCGGGATGGACCCGCGGGTAGACGATCTCCTGGCTGACCACAACATCCGCGGAGGCGAACACCGCATCAGTTTCGGCCTTGTCGCCCATCTCCCAGTCGAAGATCCGGTTGTCCGTCCGGCCCTCGATCTCATCGCGGATCACCGGGGCGTCCGGGTCCAGTGCCTTGCGGGCGTCCACCAGCGGGGGAAGGACTTCGTATTCGACGTCGATCAGCTCCAGGGCGTCCCGTGCGGCGTAACGGTCCTCGGCCACGACAAACGCGACTTCCTGCCCCTGGAACCGGACTTTGTCGGTCACCAGCACGGCCTGGACATCCGCCGATAGTGTCGGCGCCCACGCGAGCTTGAGGCCCAGAAGGTCCTTGCCGGTGATGACTGCGACCACTTTCGGATGCGCGAGGGCGTTGGTGGTGTCGATGGACACGAGCCGGGCGTGCGCCACCGGAGCGCGCAGGATGGCGCCGTGCAGCATCCCCGGCAGCACGATGTCGTCCACGTAGTGCCCCTTGCCGCGCACGAAGCGCGGGTCTTCCTTCCGCTGGATGCGGCCATAGCCGATCGGACGGTCCTCATCGCCTGCGGCCGGGTTTGACGGCCGGTCATGGATGACGGTCATGCCTTCACCTCCGTGTCTTCTGTTTCCGCCGTGACATCCGGGACGCGGGCATCCGGGACGGCGGTGTCCGTGTCGGCCAGGCCTTCCTCGGCTGCCGGCGCATCGTCCGCGCCGCCGCCGGCCGGGTGGGCGGCGGCCCACTGCACCGAGCGGACAATCGTGGCGTAGCCCGTGCACCGGCAGATCTGCCCGGAAATAGCCTGCCGGATCTCGGCGTCGTCCGGGTGCGGATTCTTATCCAGCAGCGCGCGGGCCGTGAGCATCATCCCCGGGGTGCAGAAGCCACACTGCAGCCCGTGCTCTTCCATGAAACCCTGCTGGACGGGGTCGAGGGTGCCGCCGCTGGCCAGCCCCTCGACGGTGCGGATGTCGTGCCCCGCGGCCATGGCGGCCAGGACGGTGCAGGACTTCACGGGCTGTCCGTCCATCAGGACCACGCACGTCCCGCAGTTGCTTGTGTCGCATCCCCAGTGCGTACCGGTGAGGCCCAGGACCTCGCGGATGTAGTGGACCAGGAGCACCCGGGGCTCAATCTCGCTCGTGACGTCGGTGCCGTTCACGGTCATGCTGATCTGCATCGGCTTCAGCCTTCCTGCATCTGGGCGGCGCGGGCACAGGCCCGCCGCAGTACCCGTTGGGTGAGCTCATCGGCGAGATGCCGCTTGTAGTCGACGGGGCCGCGCTGGTCAGCCACCGGATCGCAGGCCTCCGCTGCCAGCCTGCCCGCCTCGGCGAACAGCTCCTCCTCCGGATGCCGGCCGCGGAGCACGGCGGCGGCCCCGGCCAGGGGGTGGTCGAGGCCCAGGGCGGTGAGCCCGACGGCGGCGTCGTCGACAGTGCCGTCCGCGGTGAGGGTGACAGCGGCACCGGCGGCACCGACTGCCCAGTCTCCGACCCGGCGTTCGACCTTTTCATAGGCACTGCCCGACCGGGGGCGGATGCCGAACCTGAGTTCGCAGAGCAGTTCATCGTGCCCGACCGCGGTTTCATAGGGTCCGCGGTGGAACTCGGACATGGACAGGATGCGCTCGCCGCCCGGTCCGCGGATCACTGCCTCGGCGCCCAGGACATCACACACCGTGGAGAGGTCCTCGGCCGGGTCGGCCTGGCAGAGCGAGCCGCCAATGGTGCCGCGGTTGCGGACCACGGGGTCGGCGATCACCCGCTCGGCGTCCCGAACGATGGGGAACAGCCCGGCCACCTCGTCCGACTCGAGCAGGGTGGTGTGGCGCGTCAGGGCGCCGACCCTTAGCTTGTTGCCGTCACGGAGGATGAAATCGAGCTCGTATAAGTCATTGATGTCGATCAGCCATTCGGGCCGGGAGAGGCGGAGCTTCATCATCGGCAGGAGGCTATGGCCGCCGGCAACCACCCGCGATTCGGGTCCGTACCGGGCAAGGAGTTCCAGTGCGTTCTCCACCGTAGTGGCGCGCACGTAGTCAAATGGAGCCGGAATCTGCATAGTCCCTACCTCACTCCGAAAGGCCGGCGGCGTGGAGTAGCAGCTGCCTGGCGCCGGATTGAGGTCAGTCTTGCCCCGGCCTGACAGGGCTGTCAATATCGTCATAAGCGAAAGGTTATGAAGCCGTGGCGATGACATTGGGACAGTTGCGGACGTTCGCCCTGGTGGCCAAGCTGGGTTCCCTCCATGCGGCCGCCGTCCAGCTCGGAGTCAGCGAACCGGCAGTATCGACGGCGCTCGCCGCACTCAGGCAGGATCTGGGCGACCCGCTCTTCGTGCGCGCCCATGGCGGGATTGCGCTGACTCCCGGCGGCCGGGCGCTCGCCGAACATGCCCAGGACATCGTGGGACTGGCGGACCGGGCCCGGTGGGAGGTGGCACATGCCCAGACCGAGACCGGGCGCCTGAAAATCGTGGCGACGGCGCCGTTTGCCGAGCACGCGGCGGGGCGCCTGCTCGACCTTTTCACCCGCCGGGTTCCCGGGGCCTCCGTCGATGTGGTGGTGGAGGAGGCCGAGGACATCGCCTCGCTGATGCGGGAACGCGTCTATGACATCGCTTTGGGGGCCAGGCCCGCCGCCCGCAACGGCTCCCTCGCCAACGGTACTGGCGACGTCGGCATCGACTCCGTCCCGTTCCTGCGGTACCAGCGGATCGTCGTGGCGGCCGCCGGGCATCCGATCGCCGCCCTCCACGGGCCGGTCGCGCCGGCCGAACTGGTGCGCAGACCCTGGTTTGCCGGCCCCGCCGGCATTCAGGCGGCCAGCGAGGAGGGCCGGTGGCTGGCTGCCCAGTCGGTGGCGCCGGAGATCGTCCGGTTGAGCAGCGAAACGGAGGCCCTGGCCGCCGTCAGGGCCGGAGAGGGAACCATGCTGGCGCTGGGGCATATTGTCCGGGCTGAAATCCGCAGCGGTTCCCTGGTCCGTGTGCCGGTAGCCGGAACGCCGATCTCCGGACTCTGGTGGGCCAGTACCCTGGACCGCGGCCGGGCCACCACCATGGCGCGGACCCTCCAACGGTTTGCCGGCACCGCCGACGCCACCGCGGCCATGGTGGCCCCCGGCGGTTCCCGAGGGCTGGAACGGCGGGGATCCAAGTTCCACGTGGCGCTCTGGAGCTGAGGGGCCGCCTGCGTGCCACCTGCCGCCTGCCGCTGTGTCGCGTTGCGCAACGCCGGGGGCGGGTGCTACCCCTTGAGGGTTAGACGATCCATTCACCCTGCGAGAAGGAGTAGCAATGACGTTGTCCCGAGACGAAGACAGCTCGCTGCGGCATTGGAGCAGCCGGCTGATCCAGGCGCTGCAGATCCTCGACCTGGAAGTCGACCACGAAAAGATCGTCCAGGTGGCGGAGGAATCGGTCAAAGCCGTCGGGCCGCATGCGGACGCGATCAGTGCGTTCATCGTGGGCTACGCGGCGGGTACTGCGTCCACCAAGGGCCGCAAGGGCACGCAGGAGGCTGTGCACGCCGCGTCGAACAAGGTCATCGAGCTCTGCGAACATGGCGAGTCGGGCGGCCCGGACGAAGAAGGCTGGACCAAGAGGGCCCAGTAGCCCGCCCCGCGAGCACCCTGGAAGCACGCCGGACCTGATGCACAGGGATCACGCCATGCGCGCGGTCCGCAGCCACTGGACATGCTCCGCGGTGGGGGGCGGGCATGGGCATGTTGGTGTTATGTCCACTCGCCGTGGCCGGGGCGGGGCATGTCCGGTGGTGCGGACTGGCCCGGCCCCGGCTGACGGGTGCCTAGCGTGAGGCCACCCGGGCAGGGGCTGTTGCCGCGCCGTCGGGTGTCTGGTCCAGGCTCGGCTCGAGCCGGACGATGACTGCCTTCGAGACTGGCGTGTTGCTGCCTTCGGCCGTGTGGTTCAGCGGCACCAGCACGTTGGCTTCGGGGTAATAGGCAGCAGCGCAACCGCGTGCCGTGGGGTACGACACCACACGGAACTTGCGCACCACGCGTTCCTCACCGTCGTCGTATACGCCGCGGACGTCCACATATTGCCCGTCCGCAAGGCCGAGTTCGGCGATGTCGTCAGGGTTCACGAACACCACATGTCGGCCCTTCTTGATGCCACGGTAGCGGTCGTTGTGCGAGTAGATGGTGGTGTTGAACTGGTCGTGGGAGCGCATGCTCTGCAGGATCAGGGTTCCCTCCGGCCGTTCGACAAGTTCAAGATCATTGGCTGTCAGCACGGCCTTGCCGGTGGGCGTGGGGAAAGTGCGGGAGTCGCGGGGACCGTGGGCGAGGACAAACCCGCCTTCCTGCCGGATCCGCTGGTTGTAGTCCTTGCAGCCGCCCACCACGCGCGAAATATGGTCCCGGATGAGGTCGTAGTTCTTCTCATAGCCGTCCCAGTTGGCCCTGATCTTGTCGCCCACCAGGAGTTTGCCCAGCCGGCTCACGATGGCCGGCTCCGAGAGCAGATGGTGGGACACCGGCTCGACGCTGCCCCAGGACGGGTGCACTGCGCAGACGGTGTCCTCCACCGACACGAACTGGGGACCGGATTCCTGGATATCGATCTCGGTCCGGCCCATCGTGGGGAGGATCAGGGCCTCGCGGCCCGTCACAGTGTGCGAGCGGTTCAGCTTGGTCGAGATCTGGACCGTCATCTCCGTGTTTTGCATGGCAGCCTCGGCGGCGTTCGTGTCCGAGATGGCACCCACCAGGTTGCCGCCCAGGGCGACGAATACCTTGATCTCGCCCGCGCGCATCTTGTTGATGGTCTCGACGGCGTCCGCGCCGTGTTCGCGGGGCGGCTCGAAGTCGAACTCCTCGCCGAGGGCCTCCATGAAGGACTGCGGCATTTGCTCCCAGATGCCCATGGTCCGGTCGCCCTGCACATTGCTGTGCCCGCGGATGGGGGAGGCGCCGGCGCCTGGCTTGCCGATATTGCCGCGCAGCAGCAGGAGGTTGATGATCTCCTTGATGGTGGCAACACCCTTCTTCTGCTGGGTGATGCCCATGGCCCAGGTGATGATGACTTTCTCGGCCTTGAGGTAGCGGGCGGTCAGCTCATCGATGTCCTCGCTGCGCAGGCCCGTGGCCTCAAGCACTGTGCCTTCATCCAGCCCGGCGAGGTGTTCCTTGAGCTCCTCGAGCCCCTCGCAGTGTTCGGCCAGGAAGGCGTGGTCCAGGACCGTCCCGGGGTTCTTGGCCTCGGCGTCGAGCACGCGCTTGGACACGGCCTGCAGCAGCGCCATGTCCCCGCCGATCCGGATCTGGAGGAACTGGTCCGCGATCTGGACGCCGTGACCGACGACCCCGTTGACCTGCTGCGGGTTCTTGTACCGGCGCAGGCCCGCTTCGGGGAGGGGGTTGACGGCCACGATCTCACCGCCGTTGCGCTTGCACGCCTCGAGTTCGGTCATCATCCGGGGGTGGTTGGTGCCGGGGTTCTGGCCCATGATGATGATCAGGTCGGCTTTGGCGTAGTCGTCGAAGCTGACCGTCGCCTTGCCGATGCCGATGGTCTGGCCCATGGCCCAGCCGGAGGATTCGTGGCACATATTGGAGCAGTCCGGCAGGTTGTTGGTGCCGTAGCCGCGGACCATGAGCTGGTAGAGGAAGGCAGCCTCGTTCGAGGTCCGGCCGCTCGTATAGAACGCCGCCTGGTCGGGGGAGTCCAGACCCTTGAGCTTGTCGGCCACGAGCCGGAGCGCCTCGTCCCAGCTGACCCCCTTGTAGTGGTCCTCGCCGGCGGCCTTGTACACCGGTTCGGTCAGGCGGCCCTGCATGCCAAGCCAGTACTCGGTCTGGCTGCGCAGGTCGCTGACGGCATTCTCGGCCCAGAAAGTTTCGGGAACCACCACCGGGGTCGCTTCCCAGGTCACCGCCTTGGCCCCGTTCTCGCAGAACTCGAATGCCTTGCGGTGGTGGGGATCCGGCCACGCGCAGCTCGGACAGTCGAAGCCGTCCTTCTGGTTCATCGCCATGACGGTCTTGCGGGTCCGGTTCAGCCCCATCTGTTCGATGGCCGGCTTCATGGAGTGGTACACGCCCGGGACGCCGGCTGCCCAGCTTTTCGGCCCGTCTCCGACGACGAGATCCTTTTCGGACGGTTCCTCGATGTGAGGAGTCTTGCGAGTCACGTGAACTTCCCTTCTGCAACCACCACCCGGATGGGGCGGCGTGCTGATCTGCCACTCTGCACCTTACCGTCAGGCCTATCAGCTTGATCGGAGCGCCGCAAGCAATTGCCCGGCACACGTCCATGCACTGCGCGCGCCCCCATTAGCAGCACCACCTTGGCGCAAGCTGGGGATCTGCTGTGCACCGGCCTCAGGTAGCGGAGGCCAAAAAACGGGTCCTCGGGGGGTATCCGTTACTCGGCTGTTATTCGTCGACAGTGCGCCCGTGCAGTCGTTCCCGCGTAGGCTGCGGCGGCGCCGTCGAGCACAGGGCGAGTGGCCTAAAGCGTCTGCGCACGTAGCCCCAGAGCATGGTCCGGGTAGCCAGGGGCCACGGATAGCACCGGACTGCGGTCCGGATCGTCAGTTACCGGCCGGTTCCAGTTTTCTCCAAGGAATCACCCAGCACTCTTGCACCATCACTCACTCTAAGAGGCAGGTGTGCAATGAATTTGTTCGCATGCAGGAAGGTCGACGGCCAAAGACGTGTCTTTAGTCGGCCAACCCGCGCAGTAGCCGCAGGGACAGCGATGACCCTGCTCAGTTTCATCGGACTCACCACCACGGCGCTTGGCGCCAACGCCGCACCGGCACCCGTCGGCGCAGGCTTCACCGTTACCCCGGCCGACCTGGCCTACATCCTCAAGCAGATCAAGATCGCCGAGGCCCACGTCGCCAACACGACGTCGGCCACGGGCCCCTGTGGGGCGCTTGTGGGAACAGGCCCCAACCAGATTCCCGACGCCCTCACCTCGTACGGTCTCCGCACGGTTGACGGCTCCTGCAACAACCTGATCAAGGGCCGTGAAACGTTTGGCGCCGCCGATCAGGTTTTCCCGCGTCACACGACGCCGTCGTTCAGCAGCGCGGATAGCGTCCCGGCCGGTTTCGGCCCTGCCGGGACTTCCTCCTACGCGCAAAAGTCGGGCAATGTGTTCGACTCCCAGCCCCGCCAAATCAGCAACCTGATCGTGGACCAGACGGCCACGAATCCCGCCGCTGTGGCCGCTGCCGGGTTCCCGGTCCGGACCCAAGGCAATCCGGGGCTGTTCCCCTGCACCACCGATCCTGATCCGTTGGCGGTACCGCCGGTCGAGGCTGTGCCGGCCGGCTGTGTCCCCACCGGAGACACGCTGTTCATTCCGAACGTCACCACCGACGTCGGACTCTCCCCGCCGTACAACTCGCTGTTCACCCTGTTCGGGCAGTTCTTCGACCACGGTGTGGACCAGACGGTCAAGGGCGGCGGAACGGTGTTCGTTCCGCTCAAGGCCGACGACCCGCTGATCACGGTGGGCCCCGACGGCAAAGCCGGCACGGGCGACGAAGTACCCGCCAACAGCCCCAGCGCATTCATGGTCCTCACCCGGGCACAGAACCAGCCCGGCACCGACGGCATCCTGGGCACCGCGGATGACGTGCAGGACGCCGCCAACACGGACTCGCCCTATGTGGACCAGTCCCAGACGTACACGTCACACCCCTCCCACCAGGTGTTCCTGCGGGAGTACATCAACAACGCCGCGGGCAGGCCTGTCTCCACCGGCAAGCTGCTCGGCGGTCCTGCCGGCCCCACCGCCGGCGGCATGTCGACGTGGAAAGACGTGAAGTCGCAGGCGGCGATCTTCCTGGGCCTCCGGCTCGAGGACAAGGATGTCACCAACATCCCGATGATCGCAGCGGACCCGTAC
Source organism: Arthrobacter sp. 10N44_2 (assembly GCF_056394385.1). Taxonomy (NCBI): domain Bacteria; kingdom Bacillati; phylum Actinomycetota; class Actinomycetes; order Micrococcales; family Micrococcaceae; genus Arthrobacter; species Arthrobacter sp. 10N44_2. The sequence goes on from NZ_JBFTHT010000008.1 coordinate 129,468, forward strand.
GGCAAGTTCATCCCCGGTCCCGCCCGCGGCCTGCCGCAGTTCGTCACCCAGACCGGCCTGGTCGAGGGCAACACTGCTGCCCCCGTTCCAGTGCCGGCGAACGTGCGGCACTTCGACACGCCGTTCCTGACCGACATCGCGCACAACGCGGACCCGGGAACCGTGGGGCCCTGCACAACTGCCATCGGCGTAACGCCCCGGGTCCCGGCCGGTTGCCTGAGCCCGGACGCTGACACCACGGCGTCGGCAGACTTCGCCAGCCAGCCCGCCGGGACTTACGACGACGAAATGCTCAACGCGCATTTCTGCGCCGGTGACGGGCGTGTCAATGAGAACATCGGCCTGACCGCCATCCACCAGGTGTTCCACTCGGAGCACGACCGGCTCGTGGCGGATATCGAGAACACCCTCACCAACGACACTTCGACCACCGGCGTTGCCGCGCTGGCCGAGTGGAAGCTGGCCGCGGGTGCCAACGGGTGGAACGGCGAGCGGCTGTTCCAGGCAGCCCGGTTTGTCACGGAAATGGAATACCAGCACCTCGTCTTCGAGGAGTTCGGCCGCAAGGTCCAGCCGGCAATCCAGCCCTTCCACGTCTACCACACGGAAATCAACGCGGCGATCCGGGCGGAATTCGCCCACGCGGTCTACCGGTTCGGGCACTCCATGCTGACCGAGACCATCGCCCGTACCAACCCGGACGGCACCGAGAACAACGTCTCCCTGCTCAACGGCTTCCTGAACCCGCCCGAGTACGTCAACAACGGCACTCCTGCCGGGATGACCTCGGAAGAAGCCGCAGGCAGCATCGTCATGGGCATGAGCGACCAGGTCGGCAACGAACTGGACGAGTTTGTCACGGACACGCTGCGCAACAACCTCCTGGGCCTGCCCCTGGACCTGGCGACGATCAACATGACGCGCGCACGGTCTGAAGGCGTGCCGCCGCTCAACGAGCTGCGGCGCCAGATCAACAACGATACGGGCGATGCCCAACTGGCTCCCTACACGAGCTGGGCGGACTTCGGGCAGAACCTCAAGCACCCGGAATCGCTGGTCAACTTCGTTGCCGCCTACGGCACCTACCCGACCATCACCAGCGCAACCACGCTGGCGGCCAAGCGGGCAGCGGCCAAGACGATCGTTGATCCGGGCACCCTGGCAACTCCTCCCACGGCCGACATGTCGGACTTCATGAACAGTGCCGGACCGTGGGCGACGCAGGAGACCGGCCTGAACAAGGTCGACCTCTGGGTCGGCGGCCTGGCGGAGAAGACCAACCTCTTCGGCGGGCTCCTCGGCAGCACGTTCAACTACGTGTTCGAGAACCAGATGACCGACCTGCAGAACGGCGACCGGTTCTACTATCTCCTGCGCACCCCCGGCATGAACCTGCGGGCGCAGCTGGAGAGCAACTCCTTTGCCGAGATGATCATGCGCAACACCGACGCGAACTCGCTCAAGGCCGATGCGTTTGCCACCGCCGACTGCAAGTTCCAGCTGCGCAACCTGGCCGGTACTCCGGCGGGCTACACGGCATCGGGGGCCACAGTCGCGGATGACACGACCACCGAATGCCAGGAGAACCTGCTGCTCCTGCGCAAGCCCGACGGCACCATCCAGTACATGGAGAAGAACACAGTCGATCCCAGCGGCATCAACGGCCAGTCCGTTTACAACGGCACTGCCAGCGACGACCGCGTCACCGGCGGCAATGACAACGACACGTTTCTCGGCAACGAAGGCAACGACGTCATTGAGGGCAACGGCGGTGACGACATCGCGCTCGGCGGCATCGGCAACGACAGGATTACCGACCTGTCCGGCGCCGACGTCCTCAAGGGCGGTCCGGGCAACGACTACCTCAACTCCGGCATCGGCGATGACATCAACATGGGCGGCGACGGCCAGGACTTCACGAACGGCGGCGCGAACGACAACGAAACGTTCGCCGGTGAAGGAAATGACTTCGTGCAGTCCGGTGACGGCGCGGACGCCACGTTCGGCGACGGCGGTGATGACTGGATCCAAGGCGGGTCCGGCCAGGACCTGCTGATCGGCGATCACGGCGCCCCGTTCTTCGATGACCCGGCGCAGACGAAGCCCGGCAACGACATCTTCGTCGGCCAGGTGGGTGAAAACGACTACGACGCCGAAGGTGGCGACGACATCATGACCAGCAATGCCGCCATCGACCGCTACGCCGGTGCTGCCGGCTTCGACTGGGCCACGCACCAGTACGACACGGTGGCAGCCGATGACGACATGAAGATCAACAACAACCTGATCGGCGTCCCGCTCCCCGTCGTGGTCAACCGCGACCGCTGGCAGGAAGTGGAAGCCAACTCCGGTTCGAAGTTTGACGACGTCATCCGGGGCGACGACGCAGTGCCCAGCACCGTAGGTGGTGCAGGCTTCAGTGGCTGCGACGTCCTCGACCAGACGGGCATCAACCGGATCGCCGGCCTGCAGGCCATCCTGCCGGCACCGACCACCCCGCTGGCACCCGTGGCCGCACTCTCACCGATGGGCGTCTGCCCGCTGACCGGCCAGGTCTGGGGCGACGGCAACATCCTCATCGGCGGCCTTGGCAGTGACAAGATCGAAGGCCGTGGCGGCAACGACGTCATCGACGGCGACCGGTACCTGAAGATCCGCATCAGCGTGCGGAACGACGCAGGCGTCGAGATCGGCACCACCGACCTCATGGAGCGCCAGTACCAGACAGGCAACCCGCTGACCCTGGCAGCTGCAGTAGCGGCCGGCGTCGTCAACCCCGGGAACCTGGTGGCTGTCCGCGAAATCGTGACCCCCACCGCCCTCGAAACCGCGGGCAACCGGGACGTTGCGATCTTCGCCGGACCGCGGGCCAACTACACCGTCACCACCACCGGCGGCAACGGCACGATCGGTTCGGCGGGCTCGACCACCACGGTGGTCGACAACGTCGGCGTCGACGGCACGGACACGATCCGCAACATCGAGTTCCTGCGGTTCTCCGACACCGTACTGCCAGGCGCTCCGGTCATCGGCACTGCAACCGCCGGCCCCGGGCAGGCAACGGTTCGCTGGACGGCACCGGCGGTCGGCCCTGCCGATGCCTTCTCTGTGAAGGTGCTCGACGTGACGACGAACCCGGCCGGCGTCCAGGTCGGTGCCCTGCGCACCGCTCCGGCAGGCGCCACCAGCCTGGTGGTAACCGGTCTGACCAACGGATCCCAATACCGGTTCCAGGTGCTCGCCAGCAACGCCCTCGGTGACAGCCCGTTCTCGGCACTCTCCAACACGGTGAGCCCGACGACGGCAACCGTACCGGGAGCGCCCACCATCGGGACGACCACGGCAGGGAATGCCTCGGTGACCGTGAGGTGGACCGCTCCGACGAACACCGGCGGATCGCCCATCACCGGCTACTCGGTGCGGGCCTTCGCCGGAACTGCCCTGATCAAGACGCAGGCAGTCACCGGAAACGTCGGAAGCGTCCTCGTGACGGGCCTGACCAACGGGACGGCGTACACGTTCGACGTCGCCGCAGTCAACGCAGTGGGTACGGGCGGATTCTCAGCCCGCACCGCAGCGGTGACACCACGTACCGAATTCGTGGCTCCCACCCTGACAGCGCGGACACCGGCATCCGGTGCCCGCTCCGTGAGCCAGACGGCGAATGTGACGGCGACTTTCAGCGAGGCGGTGACGGGAGTCAGCGGAACCACGTTCCAGTTGCGGCTCGGCACCACACTGGTTCCCGCCGTCGTGTCCTACAACGTGCTCACCCGGGTTGCGACTCTGGACCCGAGCATCACGCTGACGGCAGACCGGGTGTACACGGCTACCCTCTCGGGGATCCGTGACGTTGCGGGCAACACGATGGCGACGAGCACGTGGCAGTTCACCACGGGCCCGGCGCCCACTGTCACTGCCAGGACTCCCGTCGCGGGAGCCAGGGGGGTGCTGCGCAACAGCAACGTGACCGCCACGTTCAGTGAGGCCATCACCGGGTTCTCGTCGACCACAGCTTGGCTGACCAATCCGGCCGGGGCTCGGGTGACAGCGACCGTCACGTTCAACTCCGTGACAAGGATGCTGACTATCGACCCATCGGCCAGCCTGACCGCGAATACGCAGTACCTTGTCCACCTACAAGGTGGCACCGCCGCGATTCGTGATTTGGCAGGTAACCCGCTGGTCAACATCGGGTGGACATTCACCACGGGAACAGCACTGTAACAGCAGTCTGAGAACGCCGGCTGGCGGGGCCGCTACGGTCCGCCAGCCGGCTTCCTCACTTGTTGGAAAGCCACTTTCCGACACGGTATACAGCACTATTGCCCACTTGGAGGGGCCATGACTACACGACGAGAAATTTTCAAACTGGGCGCTGTCGGCGCCCTCGGCCTTGCCGGTTTCAAAGGCGGCGACGACGACATCCCGACGACGGGCACCACCGCGCCGGCCGCGACGCCGGTCACCGCCAGCCTTCTTGCACCGCAGAACATGCCTGTTCCCTATGCGGGAGTATTCCGCCGGCCGCCGGAACTGGTCCCCTTTCAGACGGGCTTCGACGGCGGCGACCCGGCCCGTCCTTTCGCCCGGTACGCCCTTACCCAGAAGCTCGGCCAGGCCCACTTCCTGCCCGGACTGAACACCACCGTCGCGGGCTACAACGGCATCTTCCCCGGCCCAACCATCCGGGCCACCCAGGGCACCCGGATCGAGGTGCGGATCCGCAACGCGCTGCCCGCCGCCGGGCTGGTTCAGCCGGCCCGCTTTGATACCGTCACCCACCTGCACGGCTCAGCGTCGCTGCCGCAGTACGACGGCTACGCCAACGACATCACCGTCCCGGGAAACGTCAAGAACTACCGGTACCCCAACTTTCAGACGGCTCGGACCCTCTGGTACCACGACCATAAGCACCACATCACCGCCCAGAACGTGTATTCGGGGCTCGCGGCCTTCTATCCACTGTCCGACAAGTTTGAGCGTGCCCAACTGCCGCAGGGCGAATTCGACGTACCACTCATGATCTCGGACGCCATGTTCAACGCCGACGGATCCCTCGCCTACAACGACAACGACGTCAAGGGACTCTGGGGCGACATCATCATGGTCAACGGCGTGCCGTGGCCCACCATGAAGGTCAAGCCCCGGATCTACCGCTTCCGGGTGCTCGACGCCTCGATTTCACGGTCCTACCGGCCCACGTTGTCCACCGGAGACCCCATCTACGTGGTGGGCACCGACGCCGGCATGACGCCCAAAGTGGAGGCCGTGAAATCGTGGCGGCAGGGCACAGCGGAACGCTATGAGGTGCTGATCGATTTCCGGAAATACCGGACCGGCCAGTTGATCGAGCTGCGGAACCTCAGCAACAAGAACAACATCGACTTCGCGAACACCAACAAGATCATGCGCTTCCAGGTAGTGGCCGACTCCGGGTCCGGGGCCGGCTCCATTTCCAGCATCCCGGCCACCCTGGACGACGGCGGCTCCGTCAACGCCTCCAAGGGGGGCATCCCCACCATGAGCCTCACCCCGGCGATGGCCAAGGCGAAGCGCGAGCTGAAATTTTTCCGGGACCACGGACAGTGGACCGTCAACGGCGTCACGTGGGCCGACGTGGAGAAGTCCGGGTTCACCAAGCTGTTCGGCAACCCCCAGCCCTTCGACGTCGAACAATGGACCATCATCAACGCGTCCGGGGGATGGTTCCATCCGGTACACATCCACCTCATTGACGCCAAGATCATCGCGAGAAACACCAACGGCGGCCTGCCGTTTGCCTGGGAAAAGGGCCCCAAGGATGTCTTCTACGCCGGCGAGAACGAGTCCATCACCGCCCTCATGCAGTTCGACACAGGTACCGGCGGGGGCGGGCGTTACATGATCCACTGCCACAACCTGGTCCATGAGGACCACGACATGATGGTGCAGTTCTCCGTGGGCGACCTCCGCACCAACGACCCCATCACTTCCGACCCGCCGACCCTGGACACCACTGCTCTGGACGCGTTCCCGCCGGTGTACCGGCCCGGACTGCCGGCGGGGACCTGAGATGGGCCGCGTTGGGACGCTGGGCGCGGCGGCCCTGCTTGTACTGGCGCTGAGCGCCTGCACAGGCGGACCGCCGGCCCCGGCCCAGCCCTCGCCGACGGCAGCGCCGACCGCCGGAGCCGTGCAGAGCGCCGCGCCCGTGTCCCTGGAGACGGGGACCGACGTCGGCAACGGCCGCCCGGCCGTGAGCCACGACGGGCTGATGGTTCGACGCCGCGCCGTCATTGCCATCCACCCCGCCGCGGGCGGAAAGCCAGGCGCGCCGCGCGCACGGCTCGAGCAGACCGCGGCTGCCGGCGGCATCGTCCTTTCCGACATCCCCCCGGACGTGCTCGAACCAGCGATCCTGGAGCACCTCGCGCCGGAACTGATCCTGGCGCTTCCGCCCGGAAGCACCAGTGACGACGCCGAGAGACTGGCGGAGCGCGCCTTCGGCCCGGAGGGCAGCTACCCCGGAGTGGAGCATGTCCACGTCGCCTCAGTCCTGGTCCACGACCTCCAGTTCAGCGTCGCTGCCGCCGATCCGGCAGTCCTGGCCGCTTCCATCGCCAGGGAAGGCATTCTCTCGGACGCGCTCGGGAACTACGGCACGTCGGTGGATGGCGGAGCCCTGACGGTCACGTACACGGGACCACTGCTCAGCGACTCGCTGGTGGAATCCGTGCGGAACGGCATGGCCCGCGGCGCCGGGGTCCAGCCAGCGGACGTGACGTTGGCTCCCCGTTCAACCACGGGGGAGGGAGTGGACATGTCCCGCGAACCGGAACCGGCGGAGCCTGAACCGTCCGCGGGGGACAGCGGGTCGCACTCGCATGAGGAAGGCGGCGATGATTCGGGCAGCGGCACAACCGCGACGACCCCGGGCCCCGACGATTCAGGACACTGAGGAGTCCGGACACTGAGCGCACCAGTGGCCGGCCGGAGGTAAGCTACCGGCCGGCCACGAGTGTGTCCCGGATCTCGCGGCGCAGGACCTTGCCGATCAGCGAACGCGGCAGCTCATCCACCACGGCAACGCGGCGCGGCACCTTGTAGGCGGCCAGGTTCTCCCGGCCAAACGCCAGCAGCGCCTCCGGGTCCAGGCCGGAGCCCGCGGACGGGACGACGGCGGCAACCACGTCTTCGCCGCCGCCCGGGCGGGGCAGTCCCACCACGCACACGTCCCGGACACCGGGGTACCCGGAGAGGACATCTTCAACTTCCGTGGGGGAGACGTTGAAGCCCCCCGTGATGATCAGTTCCTTGATCCGGTCCCGGACGGTCACGAAATCATCCTTATCTACCGAGACGATGTCACCGGTCCGGAACCAGCCGCCCTCCAGCAGCGCCTCCTCGGTCTCCTTCGGCCGGTTCCAGTAGCCGGCAAAGACCTGCGGGCCGCGGACCAGGAGCTCGCCCTCCTCTCCCGGGGCGCGGTCCAGGAGGACGTTCCGCGGGTCCACCACACGAATGTCCGTCAGGGGAAACGGGACCCCCACGGTTCCCGGTTTCCGGCTGGGACCGAAGGGGTTGCCCAAGGCGATGGGCGAGGTTTCCGTCAGCCCGTAGCCCTCGATCAGGTAGCCCCCGGTCGCCTTCTCCCACGTGTCCACCGTCGCCGTCGGCAGGTTCATCGCCCCCGAGATGGAAAAGCGGATGCTGTCCAGCGCGATACCGCGCTCGGCGGCTGCGGCGGCGATGCGGTCGTAGATCGGCGGCACCGCCGGCAGGAATGTGGCAGGCGACTTCCTGTGTGCCTTCAGCACGAGGTCGACGTCGAACTTAGGGAAGAGCACCAGCCTCGCGCCGATGCTCAGGGCAAACGTCATGCACAGCGTCAGGCCGTAGGCGTGGAACATCGGCAGCACCGCGTACACGGTTTCCCGGCCGTCCTTGAGCCCCGGCACCCAGGCGCGGCCCTGCGCGGCATTGGCCTGCAGGTTGGCATGGGTCAGCATGGCGCCTTTGGGCCGGCCCGTGGTGCCGCTCGTGTATTGGATGACAGCCAGGTCAGTGGCGGCCGGGCGCGGATGCTTTTTCTTCAGGTCGCCTGCGCCAAGGAGGTCTTTCCACGCCAGCACGGTCCGGCGCGCCGGCTGCGCCACGGTCCGGCGCGTGTGCTTGCCGGCGGTCAAGGCGGCGCGGGCGGCGCGGGCCGCCGGCACGGGGAGCCGCAGCGCGACCCGTTGCAGCAGCGGCATCGCCGGAATCAGCTCAACGGAGACGATGCTCTGCAGCCCGACGTCGGCCGGCAGTTGGCGGACCTTGTCCACGGCCTTGTCCCAGACAACGGCGACGGTGGCGCCATGGTCCTCGAACTGGTGGCGCAGCTCACGGTCCGTATATAAGGGGTTGTGTTCGACGACCACGGCGCCCAGGCGCAGTGCCGCGTGGAAAGCGATGATGTGTTGCGGGCAGTTCGGCAGGACCAGCGCCACCCGGTCACCGGCCCGGACGCCGAGCTTCCTCAGGCCCGCGGCCGCCCTGTTGATGGCGGTGCCGAGGTCCCGGTAGCTGGTACGCGCTCCGAAGAATTCCAGTGCGGTCTTCTTCCCGTAGCGCCGGACCGACGAGTCCATCAGGTCAACGAGGGACCCTTCCGGGAGCTTGAGGCTGGCGGGAACCCCGGGGCTGTAGTGGCGGGTCCAGGGGCGGTCGGGACGCCTGGGCCCTGCGGATTTGGTGCTCATGGTGTGTCCTTGCGACTGGGCTGCGCTGTGCTGGGCGGTGCCGGGCTGCCGGCCTCGGGCCCGGCCGGGCCCATCAAGAAATCCTACCGGGGGCGGCCCGCCTGGACGCGTGCCGCGGAGGCCCCGGCGGCGGCCGACGCCGGCCCGGAGGTGACTTTTGGCCCTTGGCACCCGGCAGGCCCGGGCGGAAGCTGGGGCGTACACCGCGAGCCGCGGGTCCGCGCACTTCTCTGGGGTCGTTCAGGACACAGGTTCGCGCTGGTCACAGGTTTGCGCAGGTCACAGGTTCGCGCGCAATTAACGCACAATTTACGCAAGAAGAAGGTCCACGGGGGCGCCATGAAGCAGCAGCAGCCGAGCCTGAACTTCCTTGGTGCCACCGACACCGTGACCGGTTCACGCTACCTGATCGACGCCGGCGGCGGGCGCGTGCTGGTGGACTGCGGACTCTTCCAGGGCTATAAGCGCAGCCGCGAGCGCAACCGGGCGCCGTTTCCGGTGCCGCCGCGGTCCATCGACGCCGTGGTGCTGACCCACGCGCACCTGGACCACACCGGATATGTCCCTGCTCTGGTCAGGGGCGGGTTCGGCGGCCCCGTGTACGCCACGGCCGGCACCACAGACCTATGCAAACTCATCCTGCCGGACAGCGGCCACCTGCAGGAGGAGGAGGCCCGGTATGCCTCGCAGCGGGGGTCATCCGCGCATGATCCCGCCCTGCCCCTCTACACGGCTGCGGACGCCGTCGCGTCCCTCAACAGATTCAAAATCGTCGAGTTTGATGTGCCCCTTGACCTTGGCGGTGGCATGGAGTTGACGTTCGTGCCGGCCGGGCACATCCTGGGGGCCGCCCAAGTGCACGTCCGGGTTGGCTCCCAGTCGGTGCACTTCACCGGGGACCTGGGCCGGGCCGATGACCCGTTCATGTATCCGCCCCGCCCGCTCGGCGAAACCGGCATCCTGGTGACCGAATCCACCTACGGCAACCGGAAACACTCCACTGAGGATCCGGAGAAGCTGCTGGGAGAGATCATCAACCGCGTCGCGAAACGCGGAGGGGTCATCATGTTTGCCGCGTTCGCCGTCGGCCGGGCCGAAACGCTGATGCTGTACCTGTCCCGGCTCTTGCGCAAGGGCGCGATTCCTCGCATCCCTGTCTACCTCAACAGCCCCATGGCCATCGACGCCTCCGAAATGTACCAGCGCCACCCCGAAGAACACCGGCTCAAGCGGGAGGAATACGTGGACATGTACAAACTGGCCAAACTCACCCGCACCGTGGACGAATCCAAGTTGCTGAACCTGCGCGGCGGCCCCATGATCATCATCTCGGCCAGCGGAATGCTGACTGGCGGACGGATCCTGCACCACGTCGCGGCGTACGGCCCCGACCCGAAAAATGCCATCATCCTCAGCGGCTACCAGGCCAGCGGCACGCGGGGGGCCACCCTTGCTGCCGGTGAACGCGAGTTGCGCATCTACGGGGAAGACGTCAAGGTGCGGGCCGAGGTTATCCAGATGGAAAGCTTGTCCGCGCACGCCGACGGCGACGCCATCATCGCGTGGATGAGGACGGCAGAAGTAGCGCCCCGCATGACCTACATCACGCACGGTGACCCGGACGCGTCCGAGGCCCTGCGTATCAGGATCAAACGCGAACTCGGCTGGCGGGCCAGGGTGCCCGAATACCTGGAGACGGTCGACATCGAGGATCCGCGATGAACCCCGAGGCCGTCACCCGGACCACCGTGTTGAAGGAGGTCCACGATCTCGCCCGGCCGCTGAAAACCGATCGGGACCTCAACGGCCTCGTGCGGCGCGCGGCCGACTGCCGTTTTGTCGCCATCGGCGAGGCCTCCCACGGCACCCACGAGTTCTACACCTGGCGCGACACCCTCAGCAGGCGGCTCATCGCGGAGGAAGGCTACAACTGGATTGGTGTGGAAGGGGACTGGCCCGACTGCCGGCGGATCAACCGATGGGTCCGCGGCCAGGAGGGGAAGGACCAGGGCGTCCACGCGCTGCTGGCCGGCTTCGAACGCTGGCCAACCTGGATGTGGGCCAACGAGGAAGTCGCGGCGTTCCTGGACTGGCTGCGCAGCTGGAACCTGGCCAGGCCGCTGGACAAACGTGTCGGCTTCTACGGGCTGGATGTCTACTCGCTCTGGGATTCGCTGCGCGAAATCATCGGCTGGCTGCAGGCGAACGTTCCCGACGCCGTCCCCGCGGCGGAGCGCGCCTGGCAGTGCTTCCTGCCCCACCACGAGGACCCGCACCAGTATGCCTGGAGCACGCGGCTGGTGCCGCAGTCCTGCGAGCCCGACGTCGTGGCCCTCCTGACCGAGGTCAGGAACCGGGCCTTCAGCCCCGGCCGGCAGGAGGAGGACGCCTTCGACGCCGTCCAGAACGCTGAAGTCGCGGCCAACGCCGAGCACTACTACCGCATCATGGTCCGCGGCGACAGGCAGTCCTGGAACGTCCGCGACCACCATATGGCCGACACCATCGACCGGGTCAGCAGGCACCTCGGGCCGGCGTCGAAGGGACTCATCTGGGAACACAACACACACATCGGCGATGCCCGGGCCACCGACATGGCGCAGGACGGCCTGGTCAACGTCGGGCAGCTGCTGCGCGAACGCCACGCGGGCGAAGGCGTGCTGCTGGTCGGCTTCGCATCCCACCGCGGCTCCGTGCTCGCCTCCGACGGGTGGGGCCGCCCCGAACGCATCCTGACGGTGCCGGAAGCGCGCCCGGGCAGCCACGAAGACTTCCTGCATCAGGCCCTGGGGGTGCCCTCAGTGCTGGTGTTCGGCGACGACAGGACCGGGCCGTGGCTTTCTACATGGCTCGGACACCGGGCGATCGGCGTCGTCTACCACCCGGAACGGGACGCCGGAAACTACGTTCCGACCCGGATGGGGGAGCGCTACGACGCCCTCATCTGGCTGGAACACACCGCAGCGCTGCGTCCGGTGCACCATGAAGGCCCGCCCCGCGAACCGGAGTTTGAGACCGAGCCCACCGGATTTTAGGCCGGTGTGCATTCCAGGAAAGCAGGAATCAGCATGAGCAAAGCAATCATCGTCGGCATCAACGGGTCCGCAGGCAGCAGCGCCGCCCTGGCCTGGGCCCTTGACCGGGCCGCCCGGGACAAGCTCCCGGTCACGGTCGTCCACGCGGTGGACGACCGCTGGATGTCACCGGATTTTCAGTACCACGAGATCATCCGGGAATCGGGGATGGACCTGCTTCGGGACGCTGAGACGGCCGCCCGTGAACATGCCCCGGACGTCACTGTCGACATCCAGCTCCGTCATGGCAGCGGCGGCTCGGTGCTCCGGGAAGTCTCCAAGGAGGCAGCCATGATCGTGGTTGGCGGCCATGACAAACATTGGATGGGCGGCGGTCCCATGACGGACCGGGCCCTGCAGGTTGTCTCGGCCTCGGAATGCCCGGTAGCCGTCGTGCCGGCGAAACCGGCCACCGGGGCAAAGGGCGTCGTGGTCGGCGTGGACGGCTCCGAGGAGTCGCTGCAGGCCGTCGCCTTCGCGGCCGCCGAAGCTGATCGGGGTGGGGACGAGCTCACCGTGGTCCTCGCGTTCAAGAGCCCTGCCCGGTGGGTCGAGAAGCAGCTGCCGACCAGTGGTCTCGCCGAGAGCATCGTCGAAGAGGACCGGATTGTTCTCGCCGAGTCGGTCGCCGGGCTCGGCGACAAATACCCCGACCTGGTGGTCCATCAGCGCCTTGAGACGAACACCGAACCGGCGAAGGCCCTCGTGGATATCGCCGCCGACGCCAGGGAGTTGGTGATTGGAAGTCGCGGACGTGGCGGGTTCTCCCGGACCGTGCTCGGCTCCACCGCGCACGCTGTACTCCTGAACGTGCCGTGCCCCACCATCGTCACGAAGGTGCACAAGGTCAAGCACGGCGACTGACCGCCCGGCAAGCAACCCGTGACGGCAAGGTCCCGGAACGCGCCGGAGAGCCCCCTTTTGGAGGGGGCTTTCCGGCGCCGCCAACGGATGGGAGGATGATGCCGTGGACCCCTTCTTCAATTTCATCACTCACTTTTGGTGGCTCGTCTTTCCCCTGAGCGGACTGGCCGGGGGGTGGGCGCGGTCCTGGTCCAAAGCCGCCGAACGCCGTCACCTCCGCCGCGTGGAGCTTTATACGCTCAAGAACCAGGCGGCGCAGGCAGAGCAGGCCAGCCAGGCCGACGTACTGGCCCTCATGAAGGCGCACGACACCGTCAACCAACGCTGGCTGGACTACGAACTCGACGTGGGGAAGCTGATCGACTACCCGGTCATGACGGATGTCCGGGAGCCCCTCACCGTGGCCTTCCTCCGGGCCAAACGCGAGGCCGACGGGCTGCGCCCCGCCGCCCCGGCGGAAGTCAGGACCGCCGCGCGGCTTGCGGAGTACCGGGCGGCCGTGACCAGCTTTGAGCTCGCATTCGACGTCGCCGAACGGGAAGCCAAACGGATCAGGGACAGCAAGTTCACCGGTCCCGAACGCCAGCGGCTCGAGACAGCCCGGAAACTTCTGCGGATAGCGTCGGACGCGGCCGCAACTCCCGCCGAGCGGCAGACGGCCTACCGCCGCGCCCGCCGGGAACTCGACGGGCTCATCGTGCTGCCCGAGGCGACGCTAGCGGCGCTGGAGGACAGGATCGCTTCGATGCTCGGCGCGGGCCCGGCGCCGGACGTTCGCCGGGCCGTCTGAGCTGGGCCTTATCCGGTGGAGCCGGGCGGCGCCTGCTGTGACCAGCACCGCACCGCCACGGTTAATGCCCGTGCCGCACAGGAGGACCGAATTTAGGGTCTTCTGGCACGTTTTGCCCTGCCGTCATTCCCACGTACCATCGATAAGGTTTCAAGCTGCATATGCGACCACCGCGAGTTCGTTCGGATGGACCCCGGATGGACGTGGTGGCCATGCAGCAACGGGGATGTGGAACTGCCGACCGTGAACACTTCAGATTGGGCAACAGGTGGAAATCACCGTAATGGTGGCGCTAGTGATATCGCTGGCGCTGTTCTTCGACTTCACCAACGGATTTCATGACACCGCGAACGCCATGGCTACCCCCATCGCGACCGGCGCCATCAAACCGAAAACAGCAGTTGCCCTCGCGGCGGTGCTGAACCTCGTGGGAGCGTTCCTCTCCACGGAAGTCGCCAAGACCGTCTCGGGCGGCATCATCAAGGAAGGCTCGGACGGGGTCCAGATCACCCCGGACATCATCTTCGCCGGGCTGATGGGCGCCATCCTCTGGAACATGATCACCTGGCTCAAGGGCCTGCCGTCCAGTTCCTCCCACGCCCTCTTCGGCGGCCTGATCGGGGCCGCGATTGCCGGTATCGGCATCCACGCGATCAACTTCGAGTCAATTCTCCAAAAGATCATTCTTCCCGCGGTGTTCGCCCCGATCATCGCGGGCGGCGTAGCCTACTTGTGCACGCGGCTGGCGTACGGCCTGACCGCCCGCCATGACCCCGAAACCGGGGACAAGCTCACGCAGAAGCGCGGCGGATTCCGGACCGGTCAAGTCTTCACGTCCAGCCTCGTGGCGTTGGCCCACGGCACCAACGACGCCCAGAAGACGATGGGCATCATCACCCTGGTCCTGATCTCCGCCGGCCTGCAGCCTGCCGGCTCCGGTCCGGAGTGGTGGGTTATCACCGCCTGTGCCTTCGCCATCGCGATCGGCACCTATTCCGGCGGGTGGCGGATCATCCGCACCATGGGCTCGGGGCTCACCGAAGTGAAGCCCGCCCAGGGCTTTGCCGCCGAGACCAGCACCGCCACAGCCATTCTGGCGTCCTCGCACTTGGGCTTCGCCCTGTCCACCACGCAGGTGGCCTCCGGCTCGGTCGTGGGCTCCGGCATGGGACGCCGCGGCACTACGGTGCGGTGGGGAACCGCCGGCCGGATTGCCATCGGCTGGCTGTTCACGCTGCCGGCCGCCGGAATCATGGGCGCGCTGACGGCTCTGCTCGTGCAGACCGGGGTCGTAGGCGTGATCATCGCGGCAACTGCCGGCACCGCCGCAGTGGCCTACATGTTTGTGCGCTCACGGAAGTCGCCTGTGGGCAGCAACAACGCCGTCGAGATCGAGGAAGTCGGCCAGGCCGTGCAGTTCCGCAAGAAAAAGTCCGCCACCAAGTCGATCAAGAACGGCGGTGCCCAGCGATGAAATGGCTGGAACTGTTCAGCGTGGCGAGTGCCACGCTTGTGTCCGCTGTAACCGTGGTAGTTCTCTACTCCCTCGGCGTCCGGCTCACGGCCATCGCGGGGGACACCCGGACCTCCCCGGCGGCCTGGACCCGACCGCTCGCTTACACGTGCTTCGCTTTGTGCGGCGCCGCCATTCTCTTCGGGCTCTACCTGATCATTCCTTACTTCCACAAATAAGACGTCCCCGCGGCCGTGCAGCCGTTGCGTTCGGGGGATGGGACACCGGCCACCGCAGTGGCTAGGCTGGGGCCATGGTGAGCTTCCAATACTTCGTGGCGTCCTCACTCGACGGGTTCATCGCCACTGCCGACGACAATCTCGCCTGGCTGCTGCAGTTCGACGGCTTTGAGGGCGGACAGGACAGCTATGACGCGTTCATGGCCGACGTCGGCTGCATCGTCATGGGCGGCGAGACGTACGCGTGGCTTCGGGAGCACGAACCGGACACCTGGCCGTATCCGGGCACACCCTCCTGGGTCTTCACCCGTCACGAGCACGCCGCCCCGAAGGGCGCGGATGTGACGTTCGTGCGCGGGGTGGTAGGCGAGTTCGTGGACGACCTCAAAGAAGCGGCCGGCGGCCGAAACGTCTGGGTTGTGGGTGGAGGCGTGCTCGCAGCGCAGTTCGCTGACGCCGGGCTGCTGGACGAACTGATTGTCTCGGTCATTCCCGTGGTCCTGGGCGGCGGCAAACAGTTGCTGCCTATGGCGGGCCCGACGCCGCCGCTCGAGTTGACATCTTCCCGCACCTTGGGCCGGGGCATCGTGGAGCTGCGCTACCGCTTCCCGGCCCGGCCCTAGCCGGATCCGGCGCCGCCGGGCCGGTCGCCCTCCGCGTTATCGCGGACCTAGCGCGCGATATCGCGGATCAGGTTCGTGATCCGGGCGGTGGAGAGCCGCCGGCCGAGTTCGTCGGTCATCACGATTTCGTGGGTGGCGAGCGTCCGGCCGAGGTGAATGGCCGTGCAGGTGCCGGTGACGGTGCCCTCGGAGATCGCCCGGTGGTGCGTCGCCCCGACCTCGATCCCGAGCGCCTGCCGGTCCGGTCCGGCATGCATGCCGGCCGCGAACGAACCCAGGGTTTCGGCCAGGACCACGTGGGCCCCGCCGTGCAGGATGCCTGCCACCTGGGTGTTCCCCGCCACCGGCATGGTGGCCACAGTGCGCTCCGGGCTCATCTCGAGGAAGCGGATCCCCATCTTCACCACAAGGGCTCCGACGCCGTACTGGCCCAGCCAATCGTGCATGTCCTCGGGAACACCGGCCGCAGCGAGCTCGGCCGCGTACGGGCCGGGCGTGAAATTGTCCATCATGGGAACTAGGCTGGCACCTGTGAGTGAAACTACCAAACCGGCCCTTGCCCTCGAGAATGCAGCCTCCCTTTCCGCGGACACTGCCGCAGACCAACTCCTGGCAGCTGAGCCGGATTCAGGGGTTGCGGCCAAGCGTGCCGGAAAATCCAGCCGGGCCGCGGCGTCGGTTTCCGCCACTGAGGCCCCCGTGATTCCCATCACGGACCAGCCGCGGCTACTCGTCCTCGATGGGCACTCCATGGCGTTCCGGGCGTTCTTCGCCCTGCCCGCGGACAAGTTCTCCACCGCCACGGGCCAGCACACGAACGCCGTCCACGGCTTCACGTCCATGCTGATCAACCTGATCAAGGAGCAAAAGCCCACCCACGTGGCGGTCGCCTTCGACGTCTCCGATGACACGACGCACCGCAAGGCCGAGTACAGCGAGTACAAGGGCGGACGCAACGAGACCCCGCGGGAAATGAGCGGCCAGATCGACCTCATCGACAAGGTCATGGGCGCCTGGGGCATCAAGACCATCAAAATGCCCGGTTGGGAAGCTGACGACATCCTGGCCACCCTCGCCGCAATGGGGGAAAAGGCCGGTTACGAAGTGCTGCTGGTCTCAGGCGACCGCGATGCCTTCCAGCTCATCACCGACAACGTTTTCGTCCTGTACCCCAAGAAGGGTGTCAGCGATATTCCCCGCATGGACGCGGACGCCATCCAGGAGAAGTACTTCGTCAGCCCGGCCCAGTACTCGGACCTCGCCGCCCTGGTGGGGGAATCCGCGGACAACCTCCCCGGTGTTCCCGGCGTCGGCCCCAAGACGGCAGCGAAATGGATCAACCTTTACGGCGGACTGGAGGGGGTCCTGGAGAACCTCGACGCGATCGGCGGGAAGGTGGGGGACTCCCTGCGCGAATACGTTGACGACGTCAAGCGCAACCGGCGCCTCAACAGGCTGCACACCGACCTGGATCTGCCAGTGACGCTGGACGAGCTCGCGGACCCGCGGCCTGACCAGGCAGCCCTCGAGGAGCTGTTCGACGCCCTGGAATTCAAGACCATCCGGACCCGGCTCTTCGCCCTCTACGGCAGTGAAGTCACCGAAGCCGAGCGGGAAAGCCTCGACATCCCGGACTTCGTGATCCCGGCGGACGCAGCCGAACTCGGCGCGTTCCTCGAGGCCGGTGCCGGCAAGCGCTCCGCTGTGGCGGTCGACGTTGTGCCCGGCCGGATCGGCGAGGACGCCGCAGCGGTGGCGATCGTCCGCGACGACGCCGCCGTCTATATCGACCTGGCCAGCCAGGACGCCGCCGCCGAAAACGTTCTGGCCGCATGGCTGCGCGACGCCCACGCACCGAAGGTCATGCACGGGTTCAAGGCTGCCCTGAAGGCCCTGACCGCGCGCGGCCTGGAACTGGAAGGCGTGGTGGATGACACCTCGATCTCCGGCTACCTCATCCAGCCGGACCGCCGCAGCTATGAACTCGCCGAGCTGGCACAGCATCACCTCAACATCGCGGTTTCCACGGAGGCCGCCAAGGAAGGCCAGCTTGAGCTGGCGTTCGACGGCGACGACGCCGCCGCTGCGGGCGCGCTGGTCCACGTCGCCGCCGTCGTGCAGGCCCTGAGCCGCTTCCTCGAATCAGAACTGACGGAACGCAAAGCGCAGGACCTGCTGACCACCCTCGAACTGCCAGTCAGCCGGGTGCTGGCCGATATGGAACTGGCGGGAATCGCCATCGACATGCCCCGCATGGACGAGCAGCTGTCAGATCTCGCCAAGGTGATCGACAACGCCCAGGAGCTGGCGTTCGCCGCGATCGGCCACGAGGTCAACCTTGGTTCGCCGAAGCAGCTCCAGACCGTGCTGTTCGACGAACTGCAGTTGCCGAAGACCAAGAAGATCAAGTCCGGCTACACCACCGACGCCGCGTCACTCAAAAACCTGCTGGAAAAGACCGGGCACGAATTCCTGGTCCAGCTCATGGCGCACCGGGAGTCGTCGAAGCTGCGCCAGATGCTGGAGTCGCTGAAGAAGTCCGTCACGGAAGACGGCCGGATCCACACCACGTACGCGCAGAACGTCGCAGCCACGGGCCGGATCTCCTCCAACAACCCCAACCTGCAGAACATCCCCATCCGCAGCGAGGAAGGCCGGCGCGTCCGCGGCATCTTTGTGGTCAGCGAGGGCTACGAGTGCCTGCTCTCCGCGGACTACTCGCAGATCGAAATGCGCATCATGGCGCACCTCTCGGGCGACGCCGGCCTGATCCAGGCCTACAAGGACGGCGAAGACCTCCACCGGTTCGTGGGCTCGAACATTTTCCATGTGCCCACCGACCAGGTGACCAGCGCCATGCGGTCCAAGGTCAAGGCGATGTCCTATGGCCTCGCGTACGGGCTGACCTCGTTCGGTTTGTCCAAGCAGCTGGAGATCTCCGTTGACGAGGCGCGGACCCTCATGAAGGACTACTTCGACCGGTTCGGCGCCGTCCGCGACTACCTCCGCGGCGTGGTGGACCAGGCCCGGATCGACGGCTACACCGCCACCATCGAGGGGCGCCGGCGCTACCTCCCGGACCTGACCAGCACCGACCGCCAGCTGCGTGAGAATGCGGAGCGCATCGCGCTGAACTCGCCCATCCAGGGATCGGCGGCTGACATCATCAAGCGCGCCATGCTGGGTGTGCACGCGGAACTGGCGGCACGGGGCCTGAAATCGCGCATGCTCCTGCAGGTCCATGATGAACTTGTCCTCGAAGTCGCCGCGGGTGAGCGCGAGGCCGTGGAGAAGCTGGTGACCGAGCAAATGGGCTCGGCCGCGGACCTCAGCGTTCCGCTGGACGTCCAGATCGGCATCGGCTCCAGCTGGTACGAGGCGGGGCACTAAAGCTGGACCGGAACCGGCAAGGTTTCGGTCCGTCAGTATTCGTTCCGGCTATGCCGGACCGGGATTCTCAGGGGGAGAAGTACGTGGCAGATAAGTACGAGCTCAGGCGGTTCCGCGCGGTCGCGAAGGACGAGGCGGGTTACGCGCAAGGCACGGCGTGGCTGCGCGGGGTCGGGATCGGCTTCTACGACGAGCCGCGCAAAGACGACTTCGCGGACAAGATCATGGCCATGTATCGCGTGGACAACCGTGAAATGACCGGCGTTTACCAGGCAGACGGCGTCGCGGCCCACTCGCTGGCTGTCGACGTCCCGGTGGCGACCTTCGCCACCCTGCGCAAGGACCTGAACATCGGCTACGGCCGTCAGCTCGAAGCCCAGCTGGTCACGGCCGTCACGGTGCGCGGGACCCACCGCCGGCAGGGACTGCTGCGGCGGATGATGACCGAGGACCTTGCCGCGGCGAATGCGGACGGCGTCGCGCTGGCGGCACTGACCGCCTCGGAGGCCTCGATCTACGGGCGGTTCGGTTACGGTGTGGCCACCTTCGAGCGCAGCATCAAGGTCGACACCGGGCCGCGCTTCCGGCTGCGCCATGCGCCCGCCGGCACCGTGGAGATTGCGGACCGCAAGGTCCTGCTGGAACTGGCCCCCGAGGTTTTTGGCCGGGTCCACGCGTCCATGCCCGGATCGATCTCGCGGCAGGAAGCGTACCGGCTGCGGTCTTCGGGCATGCTCGGCCGGGACGGCAGCGAGGACGAGGCAATCCGCTGCGCCCTGCACTACGACGCCGCCGGAACCGTGGACGGCTACGTGTCCTATAAATTCGCCGGGTGGGACGCCAAGCCGTACACCATGGAGATCGTGGACCTCGTGGCCGCGAATGACGCCGCGTACCTGGAACTCTGGCAGTTCCTGGGCAGCATCGACCTCGTGGACAGGATCAGCTGGCAGGATGCACCGGTGGACGACCCCCTGACCTGGGCGCTGGAGGACCCGCGATGCGTCGAGGCATCGGACCACCGCGACATGCTGTGGCTGCGCGTCCTGGACCCGGCCCGGGTGCTGGGGGCCCGGCGCTACTCGGCCGACGGGACGGTCGTTCTCGCGGTCAGGGACAGTCTCGACTTCGCGGCCGGCACCTTCGCGCTCACGGTCAGCGGGGGAGAGGCCACGGTGCGGCCGGCTCCGGAGGCTGAGCCGGACCTGTCCCTTGATGTCGCGGACCTCGGCTCCATCTATCTGGGCGCCGTTTGTCCCGTGACGCTGAAAGCTGCCGGCCGGATCACCGAGCACACCGCCGGGGCGGCGCTGACGGCGCGGCTCATGTTCGCCGTCGAACGTTCACCGCACTGCCTCACGCACTTCTAGGCCTCCGGTCCGATTTCGGCGCCGAAGGCGACACGGACGGCCCCGTGCGCTTTGACCGGCGTTCGCGTAAACGACTAGACTAAACAGGCGCGTACTACGTGCGCGCATCTACAATCCACAAAATCAGGATGACCCGGCGGAACGCTTGCTGTGACGCCGTGCTCTTGGCCTGCATTCCATAATGCCGGCGAAGCGGTTTGCCTGACCGACTCACTATCCACAACGGAGCCCCTACTACATGACCATCACCTCCACCGAGAAGCCCGGTACCCCCGTAGTCGCCATTAACGACATCGGTACCGCTGAGGACTTCCTCGCAGCTGTCGACGCCACCATCAAGTACTTCAACGACGGAGACCTCGTCGAAGGTACCGTCGTCAAGGTCGACCGCGACGAAGTCCTGCTCGACATCGGTTACAAGACCGAAGGTGTCATTCCCTCCCGCGAGCTTTCCATCAAGCACGACGTTGACCCCGGAGACGTCGTCTCCGTTGGCGATCAGGTCGAAGCCCTGGTGCTCACCAAGGAAGACAAAGAAGGCCGCCTGATCCTCTCCAAGAAGCGTGCTCAGTACGAGCGTGCCTGGGGCGACATCGAGAAGGTCAAGGAAGAAGACGGTGTTGTCACCGGTACCGTCATCGAGGTTGTCAAGGGTGGTCTTATCCTCGACATCGGTCTGCGCGGCTTCCTGCCCGCATCCCTCGTCGAGATGCGCCGTGTGCGCGACCTCGCTCCGTACATCGGTCAGCAGATCGAAGCCAAGATCATCGAGCTGGACAAGAACCGCAACAACGTTGTGCTGTCCCGCCGTGCATGGCTCGAGCAGACCCAGTCCGAGGTCCGCTCCACGTTCCTCAACAAGCTGGAAAAGGGCCAGGTCCGTCCCGGCGTCGTTTCCTCCATCGTCAACTTCGGTGCCTTCGTGGACCTGGGCGGCGTAGACGGCCTGGTTCACGTTTCCGAGCTGTCCTGGAAGCACATCGACCACCCGTCCGAGGTTGTCGAAGTTGGCCAGGAAGTCACCGTCGAGGTTCTCGAGGTCGACCTGGACCGCGAGCGCGTCTCCCTGTCGCTCAAGGCTACGCAGGAAGATCCGTGGCAGACCTTCGCCCGCACCCACGCCCTCGGCCAGGTTGTTCCGGGTAAGGTCACCAAGCTCGTTCCGTTCGGCGCGTTCGTTCGCGTTGAAGACGGCATCGAAGGCCTGGTCCACATCTCCGAGCTCGCCGTGCGCCACGTTGAGCTGGCCGAGCAGGTTGTCTCCGTTGGTGACGAGCTGTTCGTCAAGGTCATCGACATCGACCTCGAGCGCCGCCGCATCTCGCTCTCCCTCAAGCAGGCCAACGAGGGCGTCGACGCCGACAGCACCGAATTCGATCCGGCTCTCTACGGCATGGCCGCAGAGTACGACGAAGAGGGCAACTACAAGTACCCGGAGGGCTTCGACCCGGAGTCCAACGAGTGGCTTGAAGGCTACGAGAACCAGCGCGCAGCCTGGGAGCAGCAGTACGCTGACGCCCAGACCCGCTGGGAAGCACACAAGAAGCAGGTTGCCCAGCACGCTGCCGACGACGCTGCAGCTGCAACGTCCGGTGAGAGCGATTCCGGCACCACCAGCTACTCCTCCGAGCCGGCTGCAGCCGAGACCGGTGCAGGCACGCTTGCTTCGGACGAGGCTCTTGCCGCTCTGCGCGAGAAGCTGACCGGCAACTAATTGCCCGTGATCCTCAAGGAGTCAGCTCCCTGAGGCCAGGCAGTTTGTAGCTTGAAGGTGGCCGTCCCCTCGGGGGCGGCCACCTTTTTGTGTGCCCCGAGGGGACATGCCCATTTTTGAAGCCCTCCCTCCGGGGACATGCCCATTTTTCGAGCCGGCCCGTGGACATTTGTGGATTGGGCCCAGTCCTGGCCCTGGGCGCGGGACATATCCAGTGCGGGGAGGACGGCGCCATGCCCTGGTGCCGGACATGCCCCGCGGTTGCCCGGACCACCGGACATGCCCATTTTTGAAGCCCTCCCTCCGGGGACATGCCCATTTTTCGAGCCGGGCCGTGGACATTTGAGGATTGTGCCCAGTCCTGGCCCTGGGCGCGGGACATGTCCAGTGCGGGGAGGACGGCGCCATGCCCTGGTGCCGGACATGCCCCGCGGGCGCCCGGACCACCGGACATGCCCATTTTTGAAGCCCTCCCTCCGGGGACATGCCCATTTTTCGAGCCGGGCCTTGGACATTTGTGGATTGTGCCCAGCCCTGGCCTCCGGCGCGGGACATGTCCAGTGCGGGGAGGCCGGCGCCATGCGTTGGTGCCGGACATGCGCATTCCTGGCACTAGGCACCGGGCTGCCGTTGCACGCGCTTCCTGCATGTCAGAACAAGCACCGGGCCGCGCCATGGAATGTAGGCTCCGTGACGGCAGCCAGGCGCTGACAACGGAGGGCATGTCCAACGGTGGAAGGGAGCCCGGACCGGGCCCAGGATGCCATGCCTTCAGCGCAGCGGGATCTTCGCTATGACCGGCACCGTCTGTGTCTGCGAGGCGGCACCGGTCACCAGTTCGGCGCCCGCGTACTTCAGCAACGCGAGGGCTCCCACGTTGCCGGCCGTCGTCTCGGCTACCAGGACGGCTGCCCCGGTCGACGCGGCGCGAGCCCTTACGAGGCGCAGCGCCTCGCGGCCCACACCCCGGCCGCGGAAGCTCCGGGCGAGCCAGATTCCGGTCTCCAGCGCCCAGCCGCCACCCCCCGCAACGGCCCCGGCGCCACCACCTGGCCCAGCCCCGGCGGCACCAACGGCCCCGGCGGCACCAAAAGCCCCGGCGGCACCAACAGCCCAGCCGTCACCACGGGCCCAGCCCTCATCCGCTGCTGCCGGCTCCGTGTCCATCCGCCTGAGCCGCACGGACCCTGCCATCTGCCCGTCGCAGCTGATGGCCCACGTCTTCTGCCCCGAGGGACCGTCCAGGCCGGCTGCGGCGGCGCGGTGGAATTCGCGGAACCAGCTGATCCGGTCGGTGTTCCAGCCGGCGGTTGTGCCCAGCGGCGGGGTGACCTCGTCGGCGTCGGCGTCCCGGAGCGCAAGTTCCAGGAGCTGTTCGAGAACGTCCTCGCTGACGTCAAGCAGCGCGACCGCGGGCACGGGCTCAGCTGATGGGCACATCGATCCACTCCGTTTCTCCGGGCAGCAGCGACGCGCTGCCAGCCGACATGGCGGCCACGCGGTCCGCGGCCCGGGCAAGTTCTTCCGGATCATCCGGCAGCGCCAGCCTCAGGACAGTAGTCTGCGCCTCGTAACGGGTTACGGCCATGACATACCCCGCGGCGCGCAGATCGTTCTCGAGCCGGCCGGCGACGGCGTGCTGTACGGGTACCGAGCAAATGCGCAGCCGACGGCGCCGCACGAGGGGAGCCAACTCCAGCGCTCCGGACACCGATTCGGAATAGGCCCGCACCAGGCCGCCGGCACCCAGGAGAATGCCGCCGAAATAGCGCACGACGACGACGGCGACGTCGCTGAGATCGGCGACGCCGGGTGCGGTCTCCCGCTTCAGCAGCGCCTCGAGCATGGGGATGCCCGCGGTGCCGGACGGCTCGCCGTCGTCGTTGGAACGCTGGATGCCCCGGTCGGGGCCGAGCACGAAGGCGAAGCAGTGATGCCGGGCGTCATGGAATTCCCGGCGCAACCCGCCCAGGACGGCCCGGGCGGCGTCCTCGTCCGCCGAGCGGGCCAGCACGGTGATGAAACGGGACCGCTTGACCTCGATTTCGTGCCGAAACCCGGGCCCCGCTGCGAGGGTGGTGTAGACGGCCGTCCTGCTCTCGGGGGATTCCGCCGCATCTGCCACCGGTTCAGTTTAGTCTGGTGAGGTGTTGAAGATCGGGTTGACCGGCGGAATCGCCTCGGGGAAGTCCATGGTTGCCGCGCGCCTGCGCGACCTTGGAGCAGTGCTTGTCGACGCCGACGCGCTGGCCCGGGAGGTCGTGGAACCTGGTACGCCCGGACTGGCCAGTGTGGTGGAAGCCTTCGGTGCCGCCGTCCTGACCCCGGAAGGCCGGCTGGACCGGGCCCGGCTCGGTGCCCTGGTCTTCGGTGATCCGGAGCGCCTGGCCGCGCTGAACGGCATCGTCCACCCCCTGGTGCGGGAGCGCGCCGCGGCGATGGTCGCCGCCGCCCCGGCCGGCGCCGTCGTGGTCCAGGACATCCCGCTCCTGGTCGAAACCGGGCAAGGGAAGAACTTCCATCTGGTGGTCGTGGTGGATGCCCCCGACGACGTCCGGGTCCGCCGCATGGCCGAACACCGCAACATGACCGCCGACGAGGCGCGCGCCCGGATGGCAGCCCAGGCGGGCCGCGAGGACCGGCTGGCCGCCGCGGACGTCGTGCTGGACAACTCCGGCACCCCGGAGGACCTCCGGCACGCGGTCGACGCGCTGTGGGAGGAGCGGCTGACGCCGTTCGCACTGAACCTCAAGGAGCAGAGGATCGCCCCGCGGACGGCGGGGCCGGTCCTCGCCCCGGCCGATCCGGCCTGGGCCGCGCAGGCCGCCCGGCTGATCGCCCGGCTGCGGGCAGCGGTCCCGCAGGATGTCCTGGCCGTCGACCACCTCGGGTCCACGGCCGTCCCTGGCCTCGACGCCAAAGATGTGATCGACCTCCAGCTCAGCGTCCGGGACCTCGACACCGCGGACCGGATCGCGCCGCTGTTGGCCAACGCAGGATTCCCGCGCTGGCCCGGCATCATCGCCGACAACCCGAAACCCTCGCACCCGGACCCTGCCGACTGGGGCAAGCGGCTGCACGGCAACGCCGACCCCGGCCGGCCGGTGAATCTCCACCTCCGCGCGGCCGGCTCGCCGGGCTGGCGGTACGCGCTGTGCTTCCGCGACTGGCTGCGCGCCGATCCCGAAGCCCGGGCGGACTATGTGGCCGAAAAGCAACGGGTCGCCGGGCTGCACGGCGTCGACAAGTCCACCGCCGGCTACGCGGCCGACAAGGAGGGCTGGTTCACCGGGTATGCCTGGCCCCGGATGGAAGCGTGGGTGAAGCGCACGGGATGGCAACCGCCGTCGTACGCGGACGACGCCGGAGCAGACGCCGCCGATGCAGACGACGCCGGCACCGTCGGCGGCGCCACCGCAACGGCACCTGCCGCCGGCCCCGGTACCGCCCAAAGCTGAATCAGGGCATCCTGTCACAGCCCGGCGGTAGATTAGGTACATGAGTCTTGCCCAGGAAATCAACCGCGTCGTGGCGCCCTTCGAGGTCATCAGTGAGTTCCAGCCGGCGGGTGACCAGCCGGCCGCCATCGCAGAGCTGACCGAGCGCATCCAGAACGGCGAAAAAGACGTCGTGCTGCTTGGCGCCACCGGTACCGGTAAGAGCGCGACCACGGCCTGGCTGATCGAGCAGGTCCAGCGGCCCACCCTGGTGATGGTGCAGAACAAAACCCTCGCCGCGCAGCTGGCCAACGAATTCCGCGAACTGCTGCCGAACAACGCGGTGGAATACTTCGTGTCCTACTACGACTACTACCAGCCGGAGGCCTACGTCGCCCAGACGGACACCTTCATCGAGAAGGACTCCTCCGTCAACGAGGAAGTCGAACGGCTCCGCCACTCCGCCACCAACGCGCTGCTGACCCGCCGCGACGTGATCGTGGTTGCCACCGTCTCCTGCATCTACGGCCTCGGCACCCCGGAAGAATACATCGCCGGGATGGTGACCCTCCGCAAGGGGGCGGAGATGAACCGTGACGACCTGCTCCGGAAGTTCGTCTCCATGCAGTACACCCGCAACGACATGGACTTCCACCGCGGCACGTTCCGGGTCCGCGGGGACACCGTGGAAATCATCCCGATGTACGAGGAACTGGCGATCCGGATCGAGTTTTTCGGTGACGAGATCGAAAATATCCAGACCCTGCACCCGCTGACCGGCGAAGTGCTCCGGGACGAGAACGAAATGTACGTCTTCCCGGCCTCGCACTACGTCGCCGGTCCGGAACGGATGGGCCGGGCGATCAAGCGGATCGAAGACGAACTGGCCGAGCGCCTCGCCGTGCTGGAAAGCCAGAACAAGCTGGTCGAGGCCCAACGGCTCCGGATGCGCACCACTTATGACCTGGAAATGATGCAGCAGATGGGGTTCTGCAACGGCATCGAGAACTATTCCTCGCACATCGACGGCCGGGCCCGCGGAACCGCGCCGCACTGCCTGATCGACTACTTCCCGGACGACTTCCTCCTGGTGATCGATGAGTCCCACGTCACCGTGCCGCAGATCGGCGCCATGTACGAGGGCGACATGTCCCGCAAACGGAACCTCGTGGACCACGGCTTCCGGCTGCCCTCGGCGATGGACAACCGCCCGCTCAAATGGGACGAGTTCCAGAACCGCGTGGGCCAGACCGTCTACCTGTCCGCGACGCCGGGCAAGTACGAGCTCGGCAAGTCCGACGGCTTCGTCCAGCAGATCATCCGCCCCACCGGCCTGATCGACCCCGAGGTCGTCGTCAAGCCCACGAAGGGGCAGATCGATGACCTGCTGGGCGAAATCCGGACCCGGACCGCGAAGAACGAGCGGGTCCTGGTCACCACCCTGACCAAGCGGATGGCCGAGGACCTGACGGACTACCTGCTGGGCCATGGCGTGAAGGTGGAATACCTGCACTCCGACGTCGATACCCTCCGCCGCGTGGAACTCCTGCGCGAACTGCGGATGGGTGTCTTCGACGTCCTCGTCGGCATCAACCTGCTCCGTGAAGGCCTGGACCTCCCGGAGGTGTCGCTGGTCAGCATCCTGGACGCGGACAAGGAAGGCTTCCTGCGCTCCTCGACGTCCCTGATCCAGACCATCGGGCGTGCCGCCCGAAACGTCTCCGGCCAGGTGCACATGTACGCGGACCGCATCACCGATTCGATGGCCCATGCCATCGACGAGACCAACCGCCGCCGCGCCATCCAGGTGGCCTACAACACGGAGAACGGGATCGATCCCCAGCCGCTCCGGAAGAAGATCGCGGACATCACCGACCAGCTGGCCAAGGAAGACGCGGACACCCGCGAGCTGCTGGCCGCGGCCGGGAAGAACCGCGGCAAGGGCAAGGGCACCTCGCTCATCCGTGCGGACGGGCTCGCCGCCGCGCCGGCCGAGGACCTCGTCGGGCTGATCGAACAGCTGACCGAACAGATGCACGCCGCAGCCGGGGAGCTGCAGTTCGAACTGGCCGCCCGGCTGCGCGACGAGGTGGGGGATTTGAAGAAGGAACTGCGGCAAATGCAATCCGCGGGGCACGCCTAGGGTAAACTCGGTCAAACGTAGGGGAGTATCCCAAACGCTACGATCGTCAACACGCACGGCTACGATGCCGCGCCGGGCGTAGCGGGCAGCCAGGCAGCGTCATGCGCCGGCGGTCGGAGAGACTTACACCGCTGAGCTGTACCCTACGAAAGGTATTTCCCCCGTGCCCGAGCTTCCCCTGTGGTTCGAGATCGGCTCGTTTGTCGTCCTCGGCGTCATTCTGGCCATCGACCTGCTGATGGTCCTCAAACGCCCGCATGAGCCCTCCATGAAAGAAGCCGGACTGTGGGTCGCGTTCTACGTGGCCCTGGCCCTGGTCTTCGCCGGCGCCATGTTCGCCTTCACCGGCCCGGAATTCGGCGGCCAGTTCATCGCCGGCTGGGTGACCGAATACAGCCTGAGCATCGACAACCTGTTCGTCTTCATCATCATCATGGCGCGCTTCTCGGTACCGAGAAAGTATCAGCAGGAAGTGCTCATGGTGGGCATCATCATCGCCCTGATCCTCCGCGGCATCTTCATCATGCTCGGCGCGATCGTGATCGAGCAGTTCAGCTGGGTCTTCTACATCTTCGGCGCCTTCCTGCTCTGGACCGCCTGGAAGCAGGCCCAGGACGAGGGCGAGGACGAGGAAGACAAGGAAAACCCGCTGATCGCCCGGATCCGCCGGGTCCTGCCGATGTCCGAGAAGTTCGACGGCGGCAAGCTCCGCACCGTCGTTGACGGCAAGAAGGTGTTCACCCCGATGCTGATCGTCTTCGTGACCATCGGCATGACGGACCTGCTCTTCGCTGTCGACTCCATTCCGGCCATTTTCGGCCTCACACAGAGCGCCTTCATCGTCTTCACCGCCAACATCTTTGCCCTCATGGGGCTGCGCCAGCTGTACTTCCTGCTCGGCGGCCTCATGAACCGGCTCATCTACCTCAAGCACGCCCTGTCCGTGATCCTGGCGTTCATCGGTGTGAAGCTGGTCCTGCACGCCATGCACGTCAACGAGCTGCCCTTTATCAACGGCGGCCAGCACATCGAATGGGCCCCCGAGATCCCCACCTACGTCTCGCTCGGTGTGATCATCGGCACCATCGTCGTCGCGGTGGTCGCCAGCCTCATGAGCTCCAAGGCGTCCAAGTCGAAGCTGGATGCCCGGCTGGAAGAGGACTCCCGCAAGAGCCTGAGCGACGTCGACTAGTACCAAACCGCCGGGGTGAGAGTGCAGGACACACCCCGCGGCGCATAGCAGTACGGCGCTGGACCCTCACGGGTCCGGCGCCGTACCTGTTTAAGCAGTACCTGCCAAGCCGGGCGCCATCGGCCCGGGCCCTTTGCCTGGCCGCGGCCGGGTCACCGTCGGGCGGAACGGGCCATCCCCAGCAGGCGCCCGAAGATCGCCTCGCCGTCGTCCGCGATGCCGTCGTGGTGGAAGTCGCCGGTTTCCCAGACCTGCAGGCCCCGGACCGCGGCCGCCGTCTCCAGAGACAGCTCCCGGTCCACGTAGATGTCGTCGGTGTAGACGGCCGCGGCGACGGGCACGGTGTTCAACGCCAGTCGCTCCGGGTCGTAGAGGGGTGCCCAGCCGTCCATTTCGGCCAGGAGCCGGGCCACGTCCTGCAGCGGGTGCAGGGCCGGGTCCTGCTCGAAATACCAGGGGTGCACCATTTCCCCGGTCAGAAGCGGTTCGCCGGCGTCGGGGCGGAACTCGGGGAATTCCTCCAGCACGCGCCAGGCGGCCCAGTTGGTGGCACCGTCCTGGGCGTAAATGGATTCGTGCATCAACGCGTACAACGGGTTCGCGGCCCGGGACACGAGGCCCCGGACCTGCTCCAGGAAGGTGTCCGAGAGACGGTCGCCGTCCGGTGTGGCCACGAAGGCGTCCTCGAGCAGGTGGTGCAGTGCGTCCACCCGGGTGTTCCCGCCCAGGAACGAGCCCACCATCTGGAACCGTTCCACCGTGAGCCGGCCGCCGTCGGGCAGCACCTCCTCCGTTTCCCGCAGGTGCCGGGCGATCCGGGTGACGGCGGCCCGGTCCTCGGGATACCAGTCAAAGTATTCGGCGTTCCGGGCCGCGACCCGCTGGAACGTGGCCCGGTACACACGGTCGGCGGAGCCACCCAGCGGGGCCAACCCGCCCGTCACGAGGACCTCGCGCAGCCCCCCGGGGGCGAAGGAAAGGTAGCTGAGCGCGCAGAAACCGCCGTAGCTCTGGCCGTAGATGGTCCAGGGGGCGGCGTCCAGGGCTGCCCTGATCGCCTCGGCGTCGGCAACGATCGAGTCGGCGCGGAAGTGCGTCAGGTAGTCAGCCTGCTCCGCGTCGGTGCCGCGCAGCGGCAGCGTGTTGCGGTCGACGGGCGAGGACAGGCCGGTGCCGCGCTGGTCCAGCATGAGGATCCGGAAGTCCTTCGCGGCGGCCTTGCTCCAGCCGCCCAGCGACGGGAACCGGTTTCCACGCCCGCCGGGACCGCCCTGCAGGAAAAGCAGCCAGGGCAGCCCGGCGGCCTCTGCCTCGCTGTGTTCGGTGGACACGTACTCGCGGGCGAACACGGAGATGGTTTCGCCGCGGCGCCCC
The DNA here is from genome assembly GCF_056394385.1 of Arthrobacter sp. 10N44_2. Taxonomy (NCBI): domain Bacteria; kingdom Bacillati; phylum Actinomycetota; class Actinomycetes; order Micrococcales; family Micrococcaceae; genus Arthrobacter; species Arthrobacter sp. 10N44_2. The sequence continues at coordinate 159,854 of NZ_JBFTHT010000008.1, forward strand.
GCCTCGCTGAAGTGGTCCAGGGGGACCTGGAAGTAATGTTCCGCGGTCCGCATTCCCCGGTAGGTGTGGCGTGCCCGGACGCTGTGCGGAACTTTTCGCCCGGCGCTGGTTGCAGTCTCCAGCAGGGAGGCTCCCATGAGCCCCGTCATTGGGAGATCAGCCACGGGTGGCCGCCTCGCGGGAACCGGAGCTGGAGCCGGCAGGGGAGCCGGCGCCGGCAACTGCCGGGCGGCTGCCGAAGGCCGTCAGCGCCGCTCCGGTGAGGCGGAAGGTGGACCATTCCTCCATCGGCGAAGCGCCGAGGTTCTTGTAGAAGTTGATGGAGGGCTCGTTCCAGTCCAGGACACTCCATTCGACGCGCGCGTAGCCCCGGTCGACGGCGGTCGCTGCCAGGTGCTGCAGCAGCGCCTTGCCGTGGCCCTCGCCGCGGGCCTCCGGCCGGACGTAGAGGTCCTCGAGGTAGATCCCGTGGACGCCCTCCCACGTGGAGTAGTTCAGGAACCAGAGGGCGAAGCCGCGGACCTCGCCCGCGGAGTTCTCCGCCATGGTGGCGAAGACCTTGGGATGCTCGCCGAAAAGGACCTCGGTGAGCATCTCGGGGGTGTTCCGGACGGCGTCCGGTTCCTTCTCGTAGAGGGCGAGGTCGTGGATCATCTGCAGGATGGCAGGGACGTCATGCGCCGTGGCAGGCCGGATTACACTCATTGTCCGAGTTTACCCGCGGCGCGAAGGCCCCGGCTGGTGCGACGGCGCCGGCCCAGGCCCTGCGTCCCGCCCCTGTGCCGACCAGCCCCCGTGCCGTCCCGCCTAGAGCCGGTTGACGTCCGTGACGCGGACGACGGCGGTCCCGGACTCGTCCGAGGCCGCCAGGTCCACGTCGGCGGAGATGCCCCAGTCGTGGTTGCGGGCGGGGTCATCGAAGATCTGCCGCACCTTCCACACCCCGGGTTCCTCGGTGATGATCAGCAGCCCGGGACCGCGGGCGTCCGGTCCGGTGCCGATGTCGTTGTGCTCATCAAAGTAGTCATCGAGGGCATCTTCCCAGCGCTCGGCGTCCCAGCCGGAGCCGGCGTCGAGCTCGCCCAGGGCGGTGGCGGCCTCATCGGCGAACAGCTCCACGCGGCGGAACATCTCGTTGCGCACCATCACCCGGAAGGCCCGGATGTTGGAGGTCAGCGACGGCGGCGGGGGCGGCGGAGCGTCGTGCGGTGTGGGCGCCGCGCCGGATGTGAGCTCTTCCCATTCGTCCAGCAGGCTGGAGTCCACCTGCCGGACCAGTTCGCCCAGCCAGGCGATGAGGTCCTCGAGGTCCTCACGGAGGGCATCCTGCGGGACCGTCTGCCGGAGCGCCTTGAAACCGTCGGCGAGGTAGCGCAGCACGATCCCCTCCGAGCGGGCGAGGCCGTAGAACTGGACGAACTCGCCGAAGTTCATGGCACGCTCGTACATGTCCCGGACCACGGACTTGGGCGCGAGCTCGAAGTCGCCGACCCAGGGCGCGGCCTTGCGGTAGACGTCGAACGCCTCGCCGAGGATCCCGGCGAGCGGCTGCGGGTAGGTGACCTCCTCGAGCATCGCCATCCGCTGGTCGTACTCGATGCCGTCGGCCTTCATCGCCGCGATCGCCTCGCCGCGCGCCTTCTTCTGCTGTGCCGAGAGGATCTGCCGCGGCTTCTCCAGGGTCGCCTCGATCACCGACACCACGTCCAGGGCGTACGACGGCGACTCCGGGTCCAGCAGCTCCAGCGCCGCCAGCGCGAACGGGGACAGCGGCTGGTTGAGGGCAAAGTTTGCCTGCAGATGGACCGTGAGCCGGACCGTGCGGCCGTCAGCACCCTGCTCCCCGGCCGGGATCCGCTCCACGACGCCGGCCGCGAGCAGCTCGCGGTAGATTCCCAGGGCCTTCTTCATGAGCCGCAGCTGGGCCGGACGGGTCTCGTGGTTTTCGGTGAGGAGGCGGCGGGCGGCCTGGAACGGGTCGCCGGGGCGTTCCATCAGGTTCATCAGCATCGCATGCGTCACGGTGAAACTCGACGTCAGCGGATCCGGAACGGACTCGACCAGCCGCTTGTACGTCGGTTCGCCCCAGGACACGAAGCCTTCCGGGGGCTTCTTCTTGACCACCTGTCGCAGCTTCTTCTGGTCGTCGCCGAACTTGGCCGTGGCCTTGGCCATCGCCTTCACGTTTTCCGTCACGTGCTCCGGGGCCTGGACCACCACGGTTCCTGCGGTGTCATAGCCGGCGCGGCCGGCGCGCCCGGCGATCTGGTGGAACTCACGGGAGTTCAGCAGACGGGTGCGGACGCCGTCGTATTTGCTCAGTGCCGTCAGCAGCACGGTGCGGATGGGCACGTTGATGCCCACCCCGAGCGTATCCGTGCCACAGATGACCTTCAGCAGACCGGCCTGGGCAAGCTGTTCGACCAGCCGGCGGTACTTCGGCAGCATGCCGGCGTGGTGAACGCCGATCCCGTGCCGGACCAGGCGGTTAAGGGTCTTGCCGAAGCCTGCGGCGAAGCGGAACCCCGCAATGAGCTCGGCGATCTTGTCTTTTTCCTCGCGGGTGCAGACGTTGATGCTCATCAGGTTTTGGGCCCGGTCGATCGCCTCGACCTGGCTGAAGTGGACCACGTAGACCGGGACCTGCTTGGTGGCGAGCAGCTCCTCCAGCGTCTCGTGGACCGGAGTCTGCTCGTAGTAGTAGTGCAGCGGGATGGGGCGTTCCGCGGAACTGACGGTCGTCGTCGTGCGGCCGGTCAGGTCGCTGAGGCCGTCCTCGAACCGGCTGACATCGCCGAGCGTCGCCGACATCAGCAGGAACTGCGCCTGGGGCAGTTCAAGCAGCGGCACCTGCCACGCCCAGCCGCGCTGCGGGTCCGAGTAGAAGTGGAACTCGTCCATGATCACGGCGCCGAGCTGCGCCGCAGAACCTTCACGCAGGGCGATGTTGGCCAGGATCTCGGCCGTGCAGCAGATGATTGGGGCGTCCTGGTTCACGCCGGAGTCGCCGGTGATCATGCCGACGTTGTCGGCGCCGAAGATCTCACAGAGGGCGAAGAACTTTTCCGAGACGAGGGCCTTGATCGGGGCGGTGTAGTAGCTCCGCTGCCCGCGGGCCATGGCCTGGAAGTGCGCGGCAATGGCCACGAGGGATTTCCCGGACCCGGTCGGGGTGGCCAGGATGACGTTTGAGCCGGTGGCCAGCTCCATGATGGCCTCGTCCTGGGCGGTGTACAGGGCCAGGCCGCGGGTCTCGGTCCACTCGACAAACCGGGTGTAGAGCTCGTCCGGGTCCAGGCCCGTCCTGCCGGGGATACGGGCGGCCGGGGCGGGGAGCTGATCAACGAGTTTCATTGCTGTCCAGCTTAGTGCCCGCGTGGTAGCCGCGGCACCGCACGCAGTGCGGGCGCGCGCCGTGAGCCGCCCGCAGCGCAGGCGTGCTTCCTTGGCTGGCCCACGGGCCGGGACTAGGCTTCGGTTAGGACAACGTGCCGGGAACTGGAGGCAGCCATGAAGTGGGATCCGGAGAAATATGTGCAGTTCGGGGACTACCGGGACAGACCATTTTTTGATCTGACCGGTCGGATTCACGCCGAAGCCCCGCGGCACGTGGTGGACCTCGGCTGCGGTCCCGGCAACCTGACCGCGACGCTCGCGGACCGCTGGCCGGGCGCGCAGGTGGTGGGTCTGGATTCGTCGCCGGAAATGCTGGCCACTTCCAAGGACCACGCAGCCGCGGCGGCCAATCTTTCCTACGAGCTGGCCGACATTGAGCACTGGCTGCCGTCCGGGGACACGGACGTGGTGGTCACCAACGCGGCCCTGCAGTGGGTGCCCGGCCACCGAAAGCTCCTGCCCCTATGGCTCGATGCCCTCAAACCGGGCGCCTGGTTCGCGCTGCAAGTGCCGGGGAACTTCAATGCACCGTCGCACACCCTGATGCGGGAGCTGGCCGATTCTCCGGCCTGGGCGGGGCGGCTCGCCGGGGTGCTCCGCCACGACGACGTGGTGGGGGAGGCAGCGGAATATCTGGAGATCATGCTCGACGCCGGTTGTGCCGCCGACGCCTGGGAGACCACGTACCTTCAGCTGCTCCCGGGCGCCAACCCCGTTTTGGAGTGGGTCCGCGGAACCGGACTCAGGCCGGTCCTCGCGGCCCTCCCCGACGACGAGGCCAGGGAGTTCGAGGCCGAGTATTCGGCACGGCTGGACGACGCATATCCGGCAGGCCGGCACGGGACGGTCTTCCCGTTCCGCCGCACGTTCGCGGTGGCGCAGAAGACCGGGTAGGCGGCGTGTCAGCCGCATGACACGAAGCACTCCGGAATGGGGCTTACAATGACGTGGCGGTGTGGGGCGGCCGTTAGGCTGATCACCATTCCGGGCCCTGGGCTAGTAATGGAGGTTCAGTGCTTATAGGCCTGATGTCGCGGCTGTTGTCCGCGCATAAAGGGACCGTGCTGGCCATCGTTGTGCTGCAGCTCGTGCAAGCCACCGCCAACCTGCTCCTGCCCACCCTGAATGCCGCGATCATCGACGACGGCATCATCGGCGGGGACACCGGGGAGATCCTCCACCTCGGGGCCTGGATGGCCGGAATCGCTGCCGTCCAGGTGATCACGGCCGTCGCGGCCGGATATCTGGGCGCCGTGGTCGCCATGGAAATTGGCGGCCAGCTGCGCGGGGAGCTCTTCGCGAAGGTGCAGTCCTTCTCCTCCCAGGAGGTGGGCCTTTTCGGTGCGCCCAGCCTCGTGACCCGTGCCACCAACGACGTCGCCCAGATCCAAAACCTCGCCGTCCTGGTGTTCATCATGCTGATTGCCGCACCGGCGATCTTCATCGGCGGCATCGTGCTGGCCGTGCACCAGGACGTGGTGCTGTCCTGGATTGTGGTCGTGGTGATCCCGGTCCTGACGGTGATCATGACGGTGATCGTCCGCCGCCTGATTCCCCTGTACCGCCAGGGCCAGGGCCTCCTGGACCGGATCGGCCGGGTGCTGCGGGAGCAGATCATCGGCGCGAATGTCATCCGCGGCTTTGTCCGGCAGGACCACGAGGTCCGCCGGTTCGATGAAGCCAACAAGGACCTCACCCGGAACAATCTGCAATCCGCCCTCCTGGTGGCGGCGATGATGCCGATGATCATGTTCGTGGTCAACATCTCCTCCGTGTTCGTGGTGTGGTTCGGCGGCCATCGCATCGACGCCGGCGAAATGCGGCTGGGGGCGCTGACGGCGTTCATCGCCTACATCCTGCAGATCCTGATTGCCATCATGATGGCGATGTACGTCTTCATGACCGCCCCCCGGGCGGCGGCCTGCGCGGAACGGATCCGCGAGGTGCTGGACACGGAACCGGCCATCGCGGATCCGGCCGTTCCCGCCGGGGCCACCCCTGCCACCATTCCGGCCGGCGGGGCCAGTGCGGCGGGCACCGCCGGTGCGCCCGCCGTCGCCGGCGCCCCGGGCCGCTCCGGCGCTGTCGAGTTCCGGAACGTGTCCTTCGCTTACCCCGGCGCCGAAGCACCCGTGCTGGACGGCGTCTCCTTCACCGCCAGGGCCGGTACCACGACGGCGATCATCGGCGCGACCGGCAGCGGCAAGACGACACTCCTGAACCTGCTGCCGCGTTTCCTCGACGCGACGGCCGGAGAGATCAGCATCGGCGGGGAGAACGTGCGGGCGATGCCCCTGGACGACCTGCGCGGCCTGATCGCAATAGTCCCGCAGCAGTCCTACCTGTTCGCGGACACGGTCGCGGGGAACCTCCGGTTCGGGGCGCCCGCCGCGAGCGAGCCCGAAATATGGCAGGCGCTTGAAGCTGCCCAGGCCGCCGACTTTGTCCGCGCCCTGCCGCTCGGGCTCGACACGCCCGTAAGCCAGGGCGGCACGAACTTCTCCGGCGGCGAACGGCAGCGCCTGTGCATCGCGCGGGCCCTGCTCAAGCGGGCCCCCGCCTACCTCTTCGACGACAGTTTCTCGGCTCTGGACTACGGCACCGACATCAGGCTCCGGGCGGCGATCGAGCCGCTGCTGCGCTCGGCGACCGTGCTGATCGTGGCCGAGCGGGTGTCAACAATCGTGGACGCCGGGCTGATCCTAGTACTGGAGAGCGGCCGGGTGGTCGCGCAGGGCACGCACAGCGAACTCATGGAGTCCTCGCCCAGCTACCAGGAAATTGCCGCGTCCCAGCTGGTGCTGGAGGAAGCCCCGTGAGCCGCGCGCGGGCACACCGCGCCGGGACCGTTGCGGGACCCGGCGTGCCGGAGCGCATCAAATGGCACACCGCCGCCCGGCTGCTTGGCCTGCTGTTGCCGCTGAAGTGGCGGATGGCCGGCGTCATCGCCGCGACCTGCGCGTTCGTGACACTCAACGTGGCGGCGCCCAAGGTGCTGGGCGACGCCACCGACGTCGTCGTCGACGGCTTCCTGGGCGGCTCCCTCGACGAGCAACAGCTGGCCGGGCGGCTGCTGGCCGTTTCGGCCATGTACGTCGGGGCGTCGCTGTTCAGCTGGATCCAGGGCAGCCTGACCGCCACCGCGGTGCAGCGCCTCAGCTACGGCCTCCGCGGCTCCGTGGAACAAAAACTCCATGTGCTGCCGTCCAGCCATTTCGAGGAGCAGCGCCGCGGCGACGTGCTCAGCCGGGCCACGAACGACGTCGACAATATCTCCCAGGCGCTCAACCAGCTCCTCAACCAGCTGATCATGGCCGTCCTGATGCTCTCGGCCGCTCTCGCCATGATGCTGTGGCTCTCGCCGCTGCTGGCGCTGATCGCGATCCTCTCGGTGCCTGTGTCCACGATGATCACCGTGCTCGTGGCCCGGCACTCCCAGGCGCACTTCAAGGAGCAGTGGAGCAGCACGGGGGCGCTGACTGCCCAACTCGAGGAGTTCTTCACCGGGCATGAAGTGGTCAAGGCCTTCGGCCGGCAGGAAGAGTCGGCGGCGAGCTTCCGGGAGCGCAACGAGAAGCTCACCCGATCGAGCACCCGCGCCCAGTATTTGTCCGGCATCGTGCAGCCGCTGCTGGTGTTTGTCGCCAACCTCAACTACATCGCAATTGCTGTTGTGGGGGCGCTGCAGGTCACCGCGGGGCTCTTGACGATCGGCGGCATCCAGGCCTTTGTCCAGTTCTCCCGTCTCTTTAGCCAGCCGGTGAGCCAGATCGGCGGCATGCTGACTCTCGTGCAGTCCTGCCTGGCCTCGGCGGAGCGTGTGTTTGAGCTGCTGGACGCCCCGGAGATCCCTGCGGACAGCGCCGTGCCGGCCGTTTCGGCGAACGGCGCCGGCAAGCTGCAAGGCTTCACGGCCGCGCGAAAGCTCCATGTCCCGCGCAAATCCTCCAACGGACGCAAAGCCCCTGCCCCGGGCACGCCCGGCGACCTGCTGGATCCCAGCGCAGTGGCGGGCCGGGTCACGTTCGAGCACGTCAGCTTCAGCTACAGCCCCGGCACCCCCGTGGTGAAGGACCTCTCCTTCACGGTGGACCCGGGACAGACCGTGGCGATCGTGGGACACACCGGTGCCGGCAAGACCACCGTGGTCAACCTCCTGATGCGCTTCTACGAACTCGACTCCGGCCGGATCCTGGTGGACTCCACGGACATCGCCACCATCCCGCGGGACGAGCTGCGGCGCGCCTTCGGAATCGTCCTGCAGGATGCCTGGCTGTTTACCGGCAGCATCCGGGAGAACATCGAATACGGCCGGCCCGGCGCCGCCGAAGCCGATATCGTCGCGGCGGCCCGCGCCAGCCACGTGGACCAGTTTGTCCGGTCCCTGCCGGCCGGCTACGCCACGATGCTCGGCAACGACGGCGATTCCCTGAGCCGGGGCCAGCGCCAGCTCGTCTCGATCGCACGGGCGCAGCTCGCCGGGCGCAGCATCATGGTGCTGGACGAGGCGACGAGCTCCGTCGACAGCCGCACTGAGGTGCAGATCCGGCATGCCATGGAGCAGCTGCGGGCCGGTCACACGAGCTTCGTGATCGCGCACCGTTTGTCCACGGTCCGGGACGCTGATCTAATTCTCGTCATGGACCACGGACGAATCGTTGAACACGGCACCCACCAGCAGCTGGTGGCCCGGCAGGGGCTCTACAAGGATTTGTACGAGGCCCAGTTCGCCGGCCGCGAACAGGTCCCGGCCGTCCAGGAGGCCGAACAGTGAGGCCCGCGGACGCCGTGGGGGAGCGTTTTCCCGGATCCTGGCGGACCAATCCGGCCAGCTCCGTCCCGCTCTTCGAACAGCTGCGGCTCTTCGTGATCGAGCGCGCCGACAACGGCACACTCGCGCCGGGCACCAGGCTTCCGGCCGTGCGGACCCTCGCCGGCGAACTGGGCGTGGCCCCGCACACCGTGGCGCGGGCCTACAAGGAACTCGAGGCCGCCGGCGTCGTAGTGACGAAGGGCCGCAACGGGACCGTTGTGTGTGCCCGCGATGCCGCCTGGAGTTCGCTGTCCGCCGCCGCCGCCGAGTTCGCCGCGGCCGCCAAAGCCCAGGGCGCCAGTTTCGCCGAGGCCGTGCAGCTGCTGGCCGCCGCCTACGACCGCCAATAGCACATCCGGCGCCGCCCGTGGCGCGCGGAATAGTTTTTCGAAGAAGTTTTCGATTAGCATTAGATTCGTGCCTAAAGCTGTAGCTGAAGATCCAGCCGTTGAAGTCCATTCCGCCGTCGAGCCGCTGGCAGTCCGGGATGCGGCCCCGTCCCGCCCCGTCCTGAAGCGTCCGGACATGACGCGCCTCGTCGTCAAGGGCGCCCGCGAGCACAACCTGCGCAACGTGGACCTGGACCTGCCGCGCGATGCCATGATCGTGTTCACCGGCCTGTCCGGCTCCGGAAAGTCCTCCCTCGCGTTCGACACCATCTTCGCCGAGGGCCAGCGCCGCTACGTCGAATCCCTCTCCGCCTACGCCCGGCAGTTCCTGGGCCAGGTGGACAAGCCCGACGTCGACTTCATCGAGGGCCTCTCGCCGGCGGTGTCCATCGACCAGAAGTCCACGTCCAAGAACCCTCGCTCGACCGTGGGCACCATCACCGAGATTTACGACTACATGCGCCTGCTCTGGGCCCGTGTGGGCCGGCCGCACTGCCCCGTATGCGGGGAGCCCGTGACCAAGCAGACCCCGCAGCAGATCGTCGACCAGCTGCTCGAGCTCCCGGACGGCACCCGCTTCCAGGTGCTGGCACCCGTGGTCCGCGGCCGCAAGGGCGAATTCGTGGACCTCTTCAAGGAACTCACCGCCAAGGGCTACTCGCGGGCCCGGGTGGACGGCGAGCTCGTCCACCTGAGTGATCCGCCGAAGCTGGGCAAGCAGTTCAAGCACACCATCGAAGTGGTGGTGGACCGCCTCGTGGTCAAGGAAGGTATCAGCCAGCGCCTGACCGACTCGGTCGAAACCGCCCTCGGACTGGCGGAGGGCCGCATATTGGCCGAATTCGTCGACCTCGAAGCAGACGATCCCGAGCGGATCAGGGCGTTCTCAGAACACCTCGCCTGCCCCAACGAGCACCCCCTGGCGATCGACGAGATCGAGCCCCGCTCCTTCTCATTCAACAACCCTTTCGGCGCCTGCAGCGCGTGCAGCGGCATCGGCACCAAGCTGGAGGTCGACGAGGAACTCCTCATCCCCAACCCCGAGCTCTCGCTCTCCGAGGGGGCCATTGCGCCGTGGTCCCTGGGCACCGCCACCACGGAGTACTGGAACCGGCTGCTGGCCGGTCTCGCCGAGGAACTCGGCTTCTCCATGACGACGGCGTGGGAGAAGCTCGACACCGACGTCCGGCAGACCGTCCTGCACGGCAAGGACCACAAGGTGGTGGTGCAATACCGCAACCGCTTCGGCCGGGAACGCAAGTACAGCACCGGTTTTGAGGGCGTCGTGCAGTACGTCCACCGCAAGCATGGCGAGACCGATTCCGACTATGCGCGCGACCGCTACGAGGAATACATGCGCCAGGTCCCGTGCCCGGCCTGCAACGGTGCCCGGCTGAACCCTGCGTCGCTCTCGGTGCTGATCAACGGCAAGTCAATCGCCGAGGTCGCCGCGCTGCCCATGCGGGAATGCGCCGACTTCCTCGAAAACCTCGTCCTCACCGGCCGCGAGGCCCAGATCGCCCACCAGGTCCTCAAGGAGATCCAGGCCCGCCTGACCTTCCTCCTCGACGTCGGACTCGAGTACCTGAACCTGGAGCGGCCCTCCGGCACCCTGTCCGGCGGCGAAGCCCAGCGCATCCGTTTGGCCACCCAGATCGGCTCCGGCCTCGTGGGCGTGCTGTACGTCCTCGACGAGCCCTCGATTGGCCTGCACCAGCGGGACAACCGCCGCCTGATCGAGACACTCACCCGGCTCCGGGACCTCGGCAACACCCTGATCGTCGTGGAGCATGACGAGGACACCATCCACGAGGCCGACTGGGTGGTGGACATCGGACCGGGCGCCGGCGAGCACGGCGGCATGGTGGTCCATTCCGGGTCCTACCAGGAGCTGCTGGAAAACACGGATTCGCTCACCGGCGACTACCTCTCCGGCCGGCGGAAAATCGAGATCCCGAAGAAGCGGCGCAAATACGACAAGAAGCGCGAGCTCAAGGTGGTCGGGGCGAAGGAGAACAACCTCCTGAACATCGACGCCAGTTTCCCGCTGGGCCTCTTCACCGCCGTCACCGGCGTCAGCGGCTCGGGCAAGTCCACCCTGGTCAACGAGATCCTCTACAAGGTGCTCGCCAACAAGCTCAACGGCGCCAAGCAGGTGGCCGGCAGGCACAAGTCCGTCCAGGGCCTCGAACACCTGGACAAGGTGGTGCACGTCGACCAGAGCCCGATCGGCCGCACCCCGCGCTCGAACCCGGCCACTTATACCGGCGTGTTCGACAACATCCGCAAGCTCTTCGCCGAGACCACCGAGGCCAAGGTCCGCGGCTACCTCCCGGGCCGGTTCTCCTTCAACGTCAAGGGCGGCCGCTGCGAGGCCTGCTCCGGCGACGGCACCCTGAAGATCGAGATGAACTTCCTGCCGGACGTCTACGTCCCCTGCGAGGTCTGCCACGGCGCCCGGTACAACCGCGAAACCCTGGAGGTCCACTACAAGGGCAAGACCATCGCGGACGTGCTGAACATGCCCATCGAGGAAGGGGCCGAGTTCTTCGCGGCCTTCTCGCCGATCGCTCGGCACCTCAACACGCTCGTCGACGTCGGCCTTGGCTACGTCCGGCTGGGCCAGCCCGCCACCACGCTCTCCGGCGGCGAGGCCCAGCGCGTGAAGCTCGCAGCCGAGCTTCAGAAACGCTCCAATGGCCGCAGCGTCTACGTCCTGGACGAGCCCACGACGGGCCTGCACTTCGAGGACATCCGCAAGCTCCTCATGGTGCTCCAGGGCCTCGTGGAGAAGGGCAACACGGTGATCACGATCGAACACAACCTCGACGTCATCAAGAGCGCCGACTGGATCGTGGACCTTGGCCCCGACGGCGGGTCCGGTGGCGGCCGTGTGGTCGCCTCCGGCACCCCCGAGCAGGTGGCCAAGTCGAGCGAGAGCCACACGGCCGCGTTCCTCGCCGAGCTCCTCGCCTGAACACCGGCCGCCAGGGACCGTGCGGCGGGCCAGGTAAGCTTCCGCCGCACGCGTCCCCGCCCGCAGGGACGTCTCCACCGGATGTATCCGCTGATGTATCGCGTGATGTAGTCCCTGATGTATTCCCGATGTATTCCTGAAGGAGCATGCGAATTTCTGGCAACCGCACACTCATGAGAAACTAAGCCGGTGACGCATACAACAGTGCCCGTAATCTTTGACCTTGACGGCACTCTTGTCGATCCCGCCGGGGGTATAACCGACGGTATCGCCGCGGCCCTCACCGAGCTTGGCCTGCCGGTTCCGGACAAGTCCCGGATGGACGCCATGATTGGGCCCAAGCTCAGCCATTCCCTGACGGAAATCGCCGGCGTTCCGGCCGCACAGCTGAAAGACGCCATCCGCATCTACCGCGCGCACTACGCATCCACGGGAATCGCGCAGAGCAGGCTGTATCCGGGAATCCGCGGCCTCCTCGAGGACTTCGTCGCCGCGGGCCGGCCCATCGCCGTCGCGACCCAGAAGCCGGAAGGGCTTGCCCGCATTGTACTGGCGCATCACGGCATCGCCGGGCTCTTCCACAGCATCCGGGGCTCCGCCGCCGACGAGGCCGCCAGCCCCGGAACGGGCTCCGCCCCCGAAGGCTCCGTGCCCGACGGCTCCGTTCCCGAAGGTAAGGCCGGCATCGTCGCCGCCGCGCTCTCAGACCTCGCTGCCGCTGACCCTGCGGCCGCCGGCCGGGCCGTGATGGTGGGGGACCGGGCACAGGACGTCGCCGGGGCCGCTGCGAACGGACTGGACTGCATCGGCGTAGGCTGGGGGTTTGCGCCTGACGGCGAACTGCACGCGGCCGGTGCCGTCGAGATCGTGCACAACACCACGGCGCTTCACGCGACGATCAACCGGCTCTCCGAACGCCCGGGAACCACAGCCCTGAACGAGGTGCACACCGATGGCAATGTTTGACGCAATCCGCTGGACCACGCGGGGGCTTGTAACCACCACGTGCCGTCCCACGGTCATCGGCCTGGAAAACGTGCCCAAGGATGGGCCGTTCATTGTCGCCCCGAACCACCTCTCGTTCCTGGACAGCGTGATCGTCCAGGCCCTCATGCCGCGGCCCGTGGCCTTCTTCGCGAAGGCTGAATACTTCACCACCGGCGGCATCAAAGGCAAGGCCATGAAGTCCTTCTTCGAGGCCGTCGGCTCCATTCCGGTGGAACGCGGCGAGCAGGCGGCGAGCGTCCAGGCGCTGAAAACGCTGCTGGACATCCTCGACTCCGGCAAGGGCGTGGGCATCTATCCCGAAGGCACCCGCTCCCGCGACGGCATCCTGTACCGCGGCCGCACCGGCGTCGGCTGGCTGGCCCTCACCACCGGCGCGCCCGTAATCCCGGTGGGCCTGATCGGCACCGAACACTTGCAGCCCGCGGACAGCAAGTCCGTCAAACCGCAGCACTTCACCATGAAGGTCGGCGAGCCGCTGTACTTCGAGAAAACCGGACCGGACCATTCCCTGCCGGCCCGCCGCCAGGTCACGGACCGCATCATGGACGCAATCGCAGACCTGAGCGGCCAGGAACGCTCCACCAGCTACAACCAGAGCAAGTCGGCCGAATAGCGCGCAGCTCCCGGCCCCCCCCCGTGATCCGCCGGGCATGCGGCGGTGCACGTGCAACGGCACCGCCGGCGGCTCAGTAGACTTGATGTGTGGCAGATCCAGCGAGTTACCGACCCCAGACGGGTGAAATTCCGACCAATCCGGGCGTGTACCGCTTCCGCGATCCGCACGGCCGGGTCATCTACGTCGGCAAGGCCAAGAACCTCCGTGCCCGGCTGAACACCTACTTCGCCAACCCTGCCGGGCTCATGCCCAAAACCTATGCCATGGTCCACACGGCCAGCAGCGTCGAATGGACCGTGGTGGGCAGCGAACTCGAGTCGCTGCAGCTGGAATACACCTGGATCAAAGAATTCACGCCCCGCTTCAACGTGATGTTCAGGGACGACAAAAGCTACCCGTACCTCGCCGTGACGATGGGGGAGAAGTACCCGCGCGTCCAGGTGCTGCGCGGCGACCGGCGCAAGGGGACCCGGTACTTCGGCCCGTACACCGCCGGCGCGATCCGGGACACCATGGACACCCTGCTGCGGGTGTTCCCGGTCCGCAGCTGCAGCGCCGGGGTGCTGAAGCGCGCCGAAGCCAGCGGCCGGCCCTGCCTGCTCGGCTACATCGACAAATGTTCCGCGCCGTGCGTCGGCCGGATCTCCGCCGCGGACCACCGCGCCCTGGCCGAGGACTTCTGCACGTTCATGGGCGGCGAAGCCAAGCCCTTCGTCAACCGGCTGGAACGGGAGATGGCCGCGGCAGTTGCTGAGCTCGACTACGAACGCGCGGCCCGGCTCCGGGACGACATCGTGGCGCTTAAGAAGGTCTTCGAACGTAACGCCGTCGTCCTGGCCGAGGGCACGGACGCCGACGTCTTCGCCCTGCACGAAGACGAGCTCGAGGCCGCCGTGCAGGTCTTCCACGTCCGGGGCGGACGGATCCGCGGCCAGCGCGGCTGGGTGGTGGAAAAGGTCGAGGACTCCACCACCCCGGAACTGGTCGAACACCTGCTCCAGCAGGTCTACGGCGAGGAAGCCGGGCTCCAGGGCAGGTTGCCCCGGGAAGTGCTGGTGCCTGCCGAACCCAGCAACGCCCCGGAGCTCGCGCAATGGCTCAGCGGCCTGCGCGGGGCCCGGGTGGACATCCGCGTTCCCCAGCGCGGAGACAAGGCCGCCCTCCTGTCCACGGTCCGTGAAAACGCGGAGCACGCCCTCAAACTTCACAAATCCCGGCGCGCCGGCGACCTCACCATGCGCTCCCAGGCCCTGCAGGAAATCCAGGAAGCGCTCGAGCTTCCCGTGGCGCTGCTGCGGATCGAGTGCTTCGACATCTCACACGTCCAGGGCACCAACGTGGTCGGCTCCATGGTGGTGGTCGAGGACGGCCTGCCGAAAAAGTCCGACTACCGGAAGTTCGCCGTGACCGGCGCCGCGGCCACTGACGACACGGCGGCCATGCATGATGTGCTGACCCGCCGGTTCCGGCACTATCTTCAAGAAAAAGACGAGCAGGCGGCGGCCGCGGCCAAACCGGCGCACCAGGCCGCCCTGGACGCGGCGACCGCCGCGGCGGTCGCGGACTCCACGACGCCAACACCGCGGAGCAAATTCGCCTACCCGCCCAACCTCGTCGTCGTCGATGGCGGCAAACCGCAGGTCAATGCCGCCGCAAGGGCGCTGGAAGAGCTCGGCATCGACGACGTGTATGTGGTCGGCCTGGCCAAACGGCTCGAAGAGGTGTGGCTGCCGGACAGCGATTTCCCGGTGATCCTGCCGCGCGCCTCGGCCGGCCTGTATCTGCTGCAGCGGATCCGCGATGAGGCCCACCGCTTCGCCATCACCTTCCACCGGCAAAAGCGCGGCAAGGCCATGACGGCCTCCGCCCTGGACAGCGTGCCCGGTCTGGGCGAGTCCAAGCGCAAGGCCCTCCTGGCGGAGTTCGGCTCCGTCAAGGGGATCAAAGCCGCGACGCAGGAGGAACTCACCGGCGCCAAGGGGATTGGCCCCTCCCTGGCCGCCGCGATTGTCCGGCACTTCGCTGGCGGCGGAGTCGAGGAAGCCGCCACGGTTCCTGCCGTCAACATGACCACCGGCGAAATTCTCGACGCTTAGCTAGTGCCGCCAAACTTAGCTAGGGTAAAGACTTGGGTACGGCACGGCAGCGGCATCACCGCGGCCCGCGCGCAAACCTGACAACAGCAAATCGCACAGGCAGAGATGGGGCTTCACTGATGGCAGAGTCGACGGCAGGATCCGAGACGGATGCGGACGGCATGACACCCGTCAAACCCGTCGAGGCTGAACTGCTCGTGGTGACCGGAATGTCGGGAGCCGGCCGCAGTACCGCCTCGGACGCCCTTGAGGACCATGGCTGGTACGTCGTGGAAAACCTGCCGCCGCAGATGCTCGGCACGCTCGCCGAACTGGTGTCCCGGACGCCGCACTCCATGTCCAAGCTCGCCGTCGTGATGGACGTCCGGAGCAAGGAACTGTTCGTCGACATGCGCGCGGCCCTCCGCGCCCTGGAAGCCACCGGCGTGAGCTTCCGCGTGCTGTTCCTCGACGCCAACGACGACGTCCTGGTGCGCCGCTTCGAACAGGGCCGCAGGCCCCACCCGCTCCAGGGCGGCGGCCGGATCCTCGACGGCATCGCCGCCGAACGCGAGCTGGTCCGTGAATTGAAGGACACCGCCGACATCGTCCTGGACACGTCCTCCCTCAACGTCCATGGCCTCGCCACCGCCATCACCGAACTCTTCAGCGAGACCGGGCCGGTGGCGCTGCGGCTGAACGTCATGAGCTTTGGCTTCAAGTACGGGCTGCCGGTGGACGCCAACTTCGTGGCCGATGCCCGCTTCATCCCCAACCCGCACTGGGTGCCGCAGTTGCGCCCGCACACCGGACTGGACAAGGACGTCAGCGACTACGTGCTGGAGGCCCAAGGCGTCAGCGACTTCGTGGAACGCTACGTCCTGGCCCTTGAACCTGTCCTGGACGGGTACCGGCGGGAGAACAAGCACTACGCCACCATCGCCGTGGGCTGCACCGGCGGCAAGCACCGCTCCGTGGCGGTCGCCGTCGAGCTCTCACGGAGGCTGGCGCAGTATCCGCGCGTCACGGTGACCACGACGCACCGGGACCTGGGCCGCGAGTAATGGCGCTGCTGACCGGCCCGCTGCCCCTTGTCCCGCCCGCCAGCGCGGCCTTCGCCAGCCAGCAGGACAAAGGCCCCTCCGTCGTCGCGCTCGGCGGCGGCCACGGCCTCTCCGCCTCGCTGTCGGCCCTGCGCCTGCTGACCTCCGAACTCACCGCGGTCGTCACGGTCGCGGACGACGGCGGATCCTCCGGCCGGCTCCGCGAAGAGTACGGCGTCCTGCCGCCCGGTGATCTCCGGATGGCCCTGTCCGCGCTGTGCGACGACACCGACTGGGGCCGCACGTGGCGCGATGTCATGCAGCACCGCTTCGCCCCCGGCAAAGGCCGCGGCGGCTCCCTCGATGAGCACGCGATGGGCAACCTCCTGATCGTCACGCTCTGGGAGCTCCTGGGCGACACCGTCGCAGGCCTGAAGTGGGCCGGCGCCCTGCTCGGCGCGCGCGGCGAAGTCCTGCCGATGTCCAGCGTCCCGCTGACCATCGAGGGCCAGGTCCGGGTCACCGCCCCGGACGGCGCGACGGCACTGCAGACCCTCACCGGCCAGGCCAAGTGCGCGGTGGCAGGGTCCCTGGAGCACGTCCGGCTCTTGCCTGAGAACGCTCCGGCCTGCACCGAGGCACTGACGGCGATCGAGCTGGCCGACTGGGTGATCCTCGGGCCGGGCTCCTGGTACACGTCCGTGCTGCCGCACCTGTTGCTGCCCGAGATGCGCGAGGCCCTCGCCAACACCGCTGCCCGCCGGTGCCTGACCATGAACCTGGCCACAGATACCAAGGAGACGGCCGGCATGTCCGCCGCCGACCACCTCCGGGTGCTGCGCGAATACGCGCCGGAGTTCACGATCGACGTCATCCTGGCCGACCCGGCGTCGGTGCAGAACCTGCCCGACTTCGAGGCGGCGGCAGGAATGCTCGGTGCCGAGGTGGTCTTGGGTAAAGTGGGGGCGTCTGGTCGCCGTCCGGTCCACGATCCGTTGCGGCTGGCGACGGCGTATCACGATATTTTCGGGAATAGTTAGGAAAGGTGCCATGGCACTGACAGCATCAGTCAAGGAAGAACTTTCCCGTCTGGATATCAAGAAGTCCTCAGTCCGCAAGGCCGAGGTGTCGGCGATGCTCCGCTTCGCCGGCGGGTTGCACATCATCTCGGGCCGGATAGTGATCGAGGCCGAAGTCGACCTCGCATCGACCGCCCGGCGGCTGCGCGCCGCCATCGCCGAGGTGTACGGCCACCAGAGCGAGATCTTCTTCGTCTCCGGCGGCGGCCTGCGCCGTGGCAGCCGCTACGTGGTGCGGGTGGTGCGCGACGGTGAGGCCCTCGCCCGCCAGACCGGACTCCTGGACGCGCGGGGGCGCCCCGTGCGCGGCCTTCCGTCGGTAGTGGTGAACGGCTCCGCCGCGGACGCCGAAGCTGTCTGGCGCGGCGCGTTCCTGGTCCACGGCTCGCTCACCGAGCCCGGCCGCTCCTCGGCCATGGAAGTCACCTGCCCCGGCCCCGAATCGGCCCTGGCCCTCGTCGGCGCGGCCCGCCGCCTGGGCATCCAGGCCAAGGCCCGCGAGGTCAGGGGAGTGGACCGCGTGGTGATCCGCGACGGCGACACGATCGCCGCGCTGCTGACGCGAATGGGCGCCCACGACGCGCTGATGGTCTGGGAGGAACGCCGCATGCGCAAGGAAGTCCGCGCCACGGCCAACCGGCTCGCCAACTTCGATGACGCGAACCTGCGCCGTTCCGCGCAGGCCGCCGTGGCCGCCGGTGCCAGGGTAGACCGCGCCCTGGAAATCCTGGGCGACGACGTCCCGGACCACCTGAAGTATGCCGGTGAGCTCCGGGTCGCGCACAAACAGGCCAGCCTGGACGAGCTGGGCCGGCTCGCCGACCCCGTCATGACCAAAGACGCCATCGCCGGCCGGATCCGCCGGCTGCTGGCCATGGCGGACAAACGGGCCCAGGACCTCGGCATCCCGGGCACGGAAGCCAATGTGACGCCCGAAATGCTCGACGACTAGCCCGCCCCTAGAATCAACAGCAGGAATATCCCGGGGAATGAAATATCCGGGAGCCGCGGCTGGTTGTCGCCGTAGGATCCCACCGCAATTTTCCGGATGCCCCGCATCCGGATGCACAATCAAAAGAGTTACCGAACCGGACAACCCGTCCACGACATTGGAGGAATTTGTGACCGAGTACGTACTGCCCGAGCTCGACTATGACTACGCAGCGCTGGAACCGCACATCTCCGCGAAGATCATGGAGCTGCACCACAGCAAGCACCACGCCGCCTACGTGGCCGGCGCCAACAACGCCTTGGCCCAGCTGGCCGAGGCGCGCGAAAAGGGCGACTTCGCCAACATCAACCGCCTCTCCAAGGACCTCGCGTTCCACACCGGCGGCCACATCAACCACTCCGTCTTCTGGAAGAACCTCTCACCGGACGGTGGCGACAAGCCCGAGGGCGAGCTTGCGGCGGCCATTGACGACGCCTTCGGCTCGTTCGACGCGTTCCGTGCGCAGTTCAGCGCCGCGGCACTGGGCCTGCAGGGCTCCGGCTGGGGCTTCCTGGCCTACGAGCCCATCGGCGGCAACCTGGTCGTCGAGCAGCTCTACGATCAGCAGGGCAACGTCGCACTCGGCACCACCCCGCTGCTGATGCTGGACATGTGGGAGCACGCCTTCTACCTGGACTACGTCAACGTCAAGGCTGACTACGTCAAGGCCTTCTGGAACATCGTGAACTGGGCCGACGTCGCCAAGCGCTTCGACGCCGCCCGCAAAAACGCGACGGGTCTCATCACCCTCTAGGCAGGTCCCTTTACCCTGCACAGGGTGACGGAATCGACTTCCGTTTGTAACAAACCTCACATTACGGGCCCTTCGGCCCGAAATGTGGACGGACTGCCCCTGCACTTGCGGGGGCAGTCCCGGTTAAACGTAAGATGGATCACGGAAGGCGGTTAGCCTTCAGCAATGTGGCTGGTCGCCCTCCGATCTGGTAATTATCTCTGCCCAATGGCGTGCGGGATCTGTTAGTTGGCTTGAACGCCTTCTCAACTAGTCGTGCTCGCAAGAGCACCAAGGAGACTGAAAACGTGACGACCCGTATTGGCATCAACGGCTTTGGCCGTATCGGCCGCAACTACTTCCGCGCCGCCCTCGCACAGGGCGCAGACCTCGAGATCGTTGCGGTCAACGACCTCACCAGCCCGGAAGCCCTCGCTCACCTCTTCAAGTACGACTCCGTGGGCGGCCGCCTGGCCGAAACCATCGAGGTCAAAGACGGCAACATCGTCGTCGACGGCAACATCATCAAGGTCCTCGCCGAACGCGATCCCGCGAAGCTGCCCTGGGGCGAGCTCGGCGTCGACATCGTCATCGAGTCCACAGGCTTCTTCACGAAGGCCGCCGATGCGCAGAAGCACATCGACGCCGGCGCCAAGAAGGTCCTGATCTCCGCCCCCGCGTCGGATGAGGACATCACGATCGTGATGGGCGTCAATGACGGCCTGTACGACAACGCCACGCACCACATCATCTCCAACGCCTCCTGCACCACCAACTGCCTCGGCCCGCTGGCCAAGGTCATCAATGACGCCTTCGGCATCGAGCGTGGCCTGATGACCACCATCCACGCCTACACCGCAGACCAGAACCTGCAGGACGGCCCGCATAAGGACCTCCGCCGCGCCCGCGCCGCCGCCATCAACATGGTGCCCACCTCCACCGGTGCGGCCAAGGCAATCGGCCTGGTCCTGCCGGAGCTCAAGGGCAAGCTCGACGGCTACGCCATCCGCGTGCCCGTTCCCACCGGCTCCGCCACCGACCTGACCGTCACGGTTTCCCGCGAGACCACGGTCGCCGAAGTCAACGCCGCCCTCAAGGCAGCATCGGAGACCGAGGAGCTCAGGGGCCTGCTGACCTACACCGACGAGCCGATCGTCTCCTCCGACATTGTCGGCGACCCGGCATCGTCCATCTTCGATTCCGGCCTGACCAAGGTGATCGGCGACCAGGTCAAGGTTGTGTCCTGGTATGACAACGAGTGGGGTTACTCCAACCGCCTCGTGGACCTCACGGAGCTTGTCGCGTCCAAGCTGGGCTAGGGTAAGACTCATGACATTTCACACCCTCAACGAACTGATCGCTGATGGTGTCCGCGGGCGGTACGTTCTGGTCAGAAGTGACCTGAACGTGCCGCTCGACGGCTCTACAGTGACTGACGACGGCCGCATCAAGGCCTCCCTGCCAGTGCTGGCGAAGCTCACGGACGCCGGTGCCCGCGTGCTGGTCACAGCACACCTCGGCCGCCCCAAGGGCGCGCCGGAGGAGAAGTACTCCCTCAAGCCCGCAGCCGCACGGCTGGCCGAGCTTGCCGGGTTCAAGGTCTCCCTTGCCGCCGACACGGTTGGCGAGTCGGCCAAGGAGCTCTCCGCGGCGCTGCAGGACGGCGAAGTGCTGGTCCTGGAAAACGTGCGCTTCGACGCGCGGGAGACCTCCAAGGACGACGCCGAGCGCGGCGCCTTCGCGGACGAGCTGGTCGCCCTCACCGGGGACAACGGCGCCTTCGTCGATGATGCCTTCGGTGCGGTGCACCGCAAGCACGCCAGCGTGTACGACGTCGCCACGCGGCTGCCGTCCTACCAGGGCGACCTTGTCCGCACCGAGGTCGAGGTGCTGCGCAAGCTCACCACCGACACCCAGCGGCCCTACGTCGTTGTCCTCGGCGGCTCCAAAGTCTCCGACAAGCTCGCTGTGATCGACAACCTCCTGGGCAAGGCGGACACGATCCTGGTGGGTGGCGGGATGCTGTTCACCTTCCTCGCCGCCGCGGGTCACAAGGTCGCGGGCAGCCTGCTCGAAGAGGACCAGATCCCGGTCGTCCAGGACTACCTGAAGCGCGCCGCCGACGCCGGTACCGAGTTCGTCGTGCCCACCGATGTTGTGGTGGCGGGCAAGTTCGCCGCCGACGCCGAGCACGAGACCGTTGCCGCCGACGCCATCGAGTCGGGCAGCTTCGGAGCCCAGGGCATCGGGCTGGACATCGGGCCGGTCTCGGCAGCGGCGTTCGCGGAACGGATCAAGGACGCCCGGACGGTGTTCTGGAACGGGCCCATGGGCGTGTTCGAATTCGCGGCCTTCGCCGGCGGTACCCGGGCCATCGCCCAGGCCCTGACCGAGACGGAGGCATTCACCGTGGTTGGCGGCGGCGACTCGGCGGCAGCGGTCCGGACACTCGGCTTCGCCGATGAGGCGTTCGGCCACATTTCCACCGGCGGCGGCGCAAGCCTGGAGTACCTTGAAGGCAAGGAACTCCCCGGCCTGAGCGTCCTCGACCGTTAGAAGCACTGACCGCTAAAAGCACCGGCATTTGAGCCGGCAGGGTGCCCTCCGCAGGGAACCGGGCGCCCTGCCGGCTGCTCCCACACACCAAGAACTCCTGGAGATCACGTGACCACGTCAACCAACGGTAAATTCGACCGCAAGCCCTTCATCGCCGGCAACTGGAAGATGAACATGGACCACGTCCAGGGCATCACCCTCCTGCAGAAGCTCGCGTGGACCCTGTCGGACGCCAAGCACGACTACAGCCGGGTGGAGGTCGCCGTCTTCCCGCCGTTCACGGATCTCCGCGGCGTCCAGACCCTGGTTCAGGGCGACGAGCTCGCCGTCGTCTATGGCGGCCAGGACCTTTCCCAGTTCGACTCCGGCGCCTACACGGGCGACATTTCCGGCCAGTTCCTCGCCAAGCTTGCCTGCAGCTACGTCCTGGTCGGCCACAGCGAACGCCGCACCATCCACAACGAGTCCGACGCCGTGCTCAACGCCAAGACCAAAGCCGCCTTCCGGCATGGCATTACTCCGGTCCTCTGCGTCGGTGAAGGCCTGGAGATCCGGCAGGCCGGCACCCACGTGGACCACACCCTCGCCCAGCTGCGCGCCGGCGTCGAGGGCCTCACCCCGGAGCAGGCCGCCGAGCTTGTAGTCGCCTACGAGCCCGTGTGGGCCATCGGCACCGGCGAGGTCGCGGGCCCGGAGGACGCGCAGGAAATGTGCGCCGCCATCCGTGCCGAACTGTCCACCCTCTTCGGAGCAGACGTCGCCGCCAAGACGCGCCTGCTGTACGGCGGCTCTGTCAAGGCCAACAACGCGGCCTCGATCCTGAAGGAGCGCGACGTCGACGGCTTGCTGGTCGGCGGTGCCAGCCTGGACGCTGCCGAGTTTGCTAATATTGTCAGGTTCGAGAGTCACCTGTTGACGGATTAGTCCGGACACAGCCTGACCCCCGCAATCCAATCCTTCTGAAAGGCCGTCGTGGACGTTCTTCATGTCATTCTGCAGGTCCTCCTGGGCATCACCAGCCTCCTGCTGACGTTGCTCATCCTGCTCCATAAAGGACGCGGAGGCGGCCTGTCCGACATGTTCGGCGGCGGCATGAGCTCGGGCCTGAGCTCCTCCGGCGTCGCGGAACGGAACCTCAACCGGTTCACGGTCATCCTGGGAATCACCTGGGGCGTGGTGATCATCGCCCTCGGCCTGCTCATGCGGTTCAGCACAGGCGCCGATTCCTAGGACGCCCGTCCGACAACTTCATATGGGGTCCTTATGGCCCTCCCGGCATCGGGAACTCACGAACTACACTGTGGCTGTCGTCTTGCACTTCCACCAGCCAAGTAGCCAGGAGTTCCCGATGCTGCATTCTGCTTCCGGATTCAAAGGAATCCGTGTGGGCGCCACCGAGGGGGCAACTCCCCGCCACGAACCACTGAACGGGGCCGGCGTACGCCAGCCCCGTATTCGTGTATCGTTCCGGTGCGCCAAGGGCCATGAAACCTCGCTCGTGTTCGCACAGCTTCCGGAGGAACAGATCCCCGGAGTTTGGGACTGCCGGCGCTGCGGCGGCACCGCAACCCGCGACGAATCAAAGTTTGCCCTGGAGGAAACGCCAACAGAAGGCTTCAAGACGCATCTGGAATACGTTAAAGAGCGGCGCTCCAGCCAGGACGCCGAAGACGTGCTGGCTGGAGCGCTGGAACGTCTACGCTCCGGACGGACCCTTCCGGACGAGCTGCTCCGGGACCCGTGAGGCCGCGTCCTCGTCAATGAGCCACAGCGTTTCCCGGCGGCCGCGCGGCCCCGCGGCGGGCACCTGTACGGGATTGGCGCCGGCCAGGGCCAGCCCTACGGCGCCGGCCTTGTCATCACCGGCCACCACCATCCACACCTCGGATGCCGTGTTGATCGCCGGCAACGTCAGCGACACCCGCGCCGGCGGCGGCTTGGGGGAGTTGTGGACGCCCACGACTGTCAGTTCCTTCTCCCGGATGCCGGCCTGCTCCGGGAAGAGCGAGGCGACGTGCGCGTCCGGCCCCACGCCGAGGAGGACAATGTCCAGGCGGGGAAGCCGCGCCGGCTGTTCCGGCCTGTCGTCGGACATGTCCGCGGCGTGCTCGGCGGCCGCCGCCTCGGCGAGCCGGCGGGCATAGTCGGCCGCGGCGTCGTCCGGGCTGTCGAAGTCATCGGTGGAACCTGGCGCATGGACGCGCGCCGGATCAACATTGATGTGGGACAGGAGGGCGTCCTGGGCCTGGCGGGCGTTGCGCTCGGCGTCGCCGGCCGCCACGAAGCGCTCGTCACCCCACCAGAAGTTCACCTTGGACCAGTCGACGGCCCGCGCCGCGGGCGATTCGGCCACGGCCTTGAGCGAGCCGATGCCCATCGTTCCCCCGGTAAGCACCACCGTGGCCTCGCCGTGCCGGTCCTGGATATCCACCAGCTTGGTAATCAGGCGGGCTGCGATCGCCGCCATCAGAACGGTCGAGTCAGGATGGATGCTTACTCTCGGGTCAGCGCTCACTGGGACGGACACTCCTTAGATTGGTACGCGGCAGTCCCATAGTAATCACTTCACCGAAGACTTCGTCCGGGTCCAGGCGGCGGAGTTCTTCGGCCAGGCAGTCCTTGAGGCTGCGGCGGGGCAGTGAGATCCGCTGGGCGGGCTGGCCGGGCTGGGTCAGTTCGGCGATGGTGAGCCCGGGCCGGAAGAGCTGGATGTCGCCGCCGGGCCGGGTCAGCCGGACGCGCCGGATGCCGGTTCCGGCCGGGTCCGCCACGATCGTGACGGGAACGTCCAGGGCCAGGGTGAGCCAGGCTGCGAGGAGCACGGTGCTGGGTGAGTCCGAGGCGCCCTCGACGGCCACGGCCGTCACCGGCGAGTCGTCCACCTGGTCCAGGACCGCGGCCAGCTGGATGCGCCAGTTGGTCAGCCGGGTCCAGGCCAGGTCCGTGTCGCCGGCCTTGTACGTGCGGCGGATGTTTTCCAGCGCCGCGACCGGGTCCGCTTCATTGGCCGAGTCGGTGATCCGGCGGTGCGCGATGCCCCCGACCGAGGTCTGGCACGCGTTCCTGGGCGCGCCGTGCGGCCACCAGGCCACGATCGGGGCGTCCGGGAGCAGCAGGGCCGCGACGAGGGATTCGCTTTCCTCGGCGAGTTCGCCGTAGCCGCGCAACAGGATCACCTCGGAGGCGCCGGCGTCGCCGCCGACGCGGATCTGGGCGTCCAGCCGGGTTGGGGCCGAGGCCCCGGCGTCGGCGAGGACGATGATCCGGCACGGGTGTTCGCGGCTGGCCTCGTTGGCGGCCTCGATGGCCTCCTCTTCCAGCCCGGAGCGGGTGACGACCACGAGGGTCAGGACCCGGCCCAGGGCGATCACGCCGCCCTGCTCGCGCAGGGCCATGATCTTCTTGGAAATTTTGGAGGTGGTGGTATCGGGAAGATCTACGATCATGGCCTTCTCCAGGTTCGTCCGTCGCGGGCTAGGAGCTCATCGGCCGAGGCGGGGCCCCAACTGCCGGGAGCGTAGGGCTGGGGCTGTTCGTCCAGGCCGGCCCAGTATTCCTCGAAGGGATCCAGGATCTTCCAGGACAGCTCAACTTCCTGGTGCCGGGGGAACAGCGGCGGCTCGCCGAGGAGCACGTCCAGGATGAGGCGTTCGTAGGCTTCGGGACTGGACTCGGTGAAGGAGTGGCCGTAGCCGAAGTCCATGGTGACGTCGCGGACCTCCATCTGGGTGCCCGGAACCTTGGAACCGAACCGGATCGTGGCGCCTTCGTCAGGCTGGACCCGGATCACCACGGCGTTCTGGCCGAAGTCGTCCTCGCCGTGGTCCGTGAAGAGCAGGTTTGGTGCGCGCTTGAACACGACGGCGATCTCCGTCACCCGGCGCCCCAGCCGCTTGCCGGCGCGCAGGTAGAACGGCGCGCCGGACCAGCGGCGGGTGTTGATGTCCACCCGGATCGCGGCGAACGTCTCGGTCTTGGAATCGGCCGGGATGCCCTCCTCCTCCAGGTACCCGAGGACTTCCTCGCCGCCCTGCCAGCCGCCGGTGAATTGCCCGCGGGCAGAGTGGGAGGAGAGGTCCTCGGGGAGCCGGACGGCGGCGAGGACCTTTTCCTTCTCGGCACGCAGGTCGTCCGCGTTGAAGGAAATCGGTTCTTCCATCGCCGTCAGGGCCAGCAGCTGCAGCAGGTGGTTCTGGATGACGTCGCGGGCCGCGCCCACGCCGTCGTAGTAGCCTGCCCGGCCGCCGGTCCCGATGTCCTCGGCCATGGTGATCTGGACGTGGTCCACATAGTTGGCGTTCCAGAGCGGCTCGAAGAGCTGGTTGGCGAAGCGCAGTGCCAGGATGTTCTGCACCGTCTCCTTGCCCAGGTAGTGGTCGATCCGGAACACCGCGTCCGGCGGGAATACCGACTCGACGATGTCGTTGAGCTGCCGGGCCGACTCGAGGTCGTGTCCGAACGGCTTTTCGATCACCACGCGGCGCCAGTTGTCGCCCGCGGCCTGGGCCAGGCCGTGCTTGGAGAGCTGACGGCAGACCTGTTCGAAGGCCTTCGGCGGGATCGAGAGGTAGAACGCGTGGTTTCCCCGCGTCCCGCGCTGTTCATCGAGCTCATCGATCGTGTCGGAGAGCCGCTTGAACGCCTCGTCGTCGTCGAACTCGCCCTGCACGAAGCGGATGCCCTCGGAGAGCTGCTTCCAGACCGTTTCATCGAACGGGGTGCGGGCGTACGCCTTGACGGACTCCTTGACCTCCGCGGCGAAGTCCTCGTTCTCCCACTCGCGGCGGGCAAAGCCCACCAGCGCGAAGCTCGGCGGCAGCAGCCCGCGGTTGGCGAGGTCATACACGGCGGGCATGAGCTTCTTGCGGGCGAGGTCCCCGGTCACCCCGAACAGGACCAGCGACGCCGGTCCGGCAATACGGTTCAGACGGCGGTCACGGGGGTCCCGGAGCGGATTGCGCCCCCGGCCGGCCGTGTTCCTGCCGCCGTTGTAGGTTTCTGGCATGGTTGCGTGGGTGCCTTAGCTTTCAGTGGAGGATGCTGCCTGGCCGGCAAGGGAGGTGATGAGCTCCTGGAGCTGCTTCACACCCGCGGCGCGGTCGGTCAGGTGCAGCCGGAGGACCGGACGGCCATGCTCGGACAGGACCTGGGCGTCGCCCGCGGCCTGCGCCGAGATCAGCTCGCCGAACGTGAACGGCCGGTCCGGGATGGCCAGGTCAGCCGCGGATGCGGCCGTGACCTGCAGGAAGACGCCGATCGCGGGTCCGCCCTTGTGGAACTGGCCGGTGGAGTGCAGGAACCGCGGGCCCCAGCCAAAGGTGACCGGGCGTCCGCTGGCCGCGGCCAGTTCGTCTCGGACGCCTTCGAGGCTGGCATAGGCCAGCCGGTCGAAATAGGCCTGGACGCTGAGGTAGTTGTCTGGGCCGAGTTCGCCCAGCAGGGCGCTGACGGCCTCGGCCGCGGTGCCGGCGTTGCCGAGCCATTCCCCGCCGCGGACCTCGATCGCGCCGTCGGTGAAATTCGCCGGCGTCGGAGCGGGCTGTGCGTCCAGCAGGCCGCGGGCGGCGATCTTCGCTGCCTCGACGTCCGGCTGGTCGAACGGGTTGATGCCGAGCAGGCGGCCGGCCACGGCGGTGGCGAATTCCCACACCATCATCTGTGTGGCCAGGCCGCCGGCGATGGCGACCTCGTTCTCGCCGAGCTGCACGTCGGCATCCGCCGCGACGAGCCGGATGACCAGGACATCGGGGGCGCCGAGGGTGGCTTCCGGGGAGGCAGGACCGGCTACGACCGGCAGCACGCCGGTGCCGAGCTTGCCCGTGGATTCGGCGATGAGCTGCTCGGCCCAGTCGGCGAAGCCCACGATCCCGGATCCGTCCTCCGCGATGACGATCTTGTTGCGCAGCGGGGTGGTGCCGCCCAGGGCGGTGCCGAGGGCGAGGCCGATGTTGTCTTCCGAGTCCTCATTGAGGATCTCGGCGGCTTCTTCGGCCTCATCCAGGAAAGCCTGGATATCGACGCCGGCCAGCCCGCACGGGACCAGCCCGAAGGCGGTCAGGGCCGAGAAACGGCCGCCGACGTTTGGATCTGCATTGAAGACGGCGCGGTAGCCGGCCTCCCGGGAGGCCTTGTCCAGCGGCGACCCCGGGTCGGTGACGATGATGATGCGGCTCTTCGCATCGATCCCGGCATCGGTGAACGCCTGCTCGAAGATCCGGCGCTGGGAATCGGTTTCCACAGTGGAGCCGGACTTCGACGAAACCACGATCGCGGTTTCGTCCAGCCGGTCCGCCACCGCGGCACTGACCTGTTCGGGGTCGGTGCTGTCCAGAACAGTCAGCTCGACGCCAGCGGTGCCCGCGATGACTTCAGGCGCCAGCGAAGAGCCGCCCATGCCGCAAAGGACGATCCGCGTTACGCCCTCGGCCTTCAGCGCGTCGCGGAGTTCGAGAATGTCGCCGACCAGCGGCTGGGAGACGGAAGCCGCCTCGACCCAGCCCAGCCGGACAGCGGATTCCTGCTCTGCGTCCGGACCCCACAGGGTGTGGTCCTTCGCGAAGATCCGGGTGGCGATGCGGTCTTCCAGCAGTGCCGGGAGGTGCTGCTCATGTGCCTGGCGGGCTGCGCCGGTGGCGTCGTAGCTGAGTGTGCTCATGGTGGGTTAGGAAGCCTTCCGTGCAGAGGCCAGGGCGCCTTCGACGTCACCCAGCAGTTCCTTCCAGCTGGCCACGAACTTGTCCAGGCCTTCGGATTCGAGCAGGGCGACGACGTCGTTGTAGGAAATCCCCAGCGCGTCGAGGGAGTTCAGCGTGGCGTTGGCGTCGTCGTAGCCGCGGGAGACGGTGTCGCCCGTCACGGTGCCGTGGTCGAACGTCGCGTCGAGTGTCTTCTCCGGCATCGTGTTGACGACGCCGGGGGCGACGAGTTCGGTGACGTAGAGGGTGTCCGGGTAGGCCGGGTCCTTCACGCCGGTGGAGGCCCACAGCGGGCGCTGCGGCAGGGCGCCGGCCTCGGCCAGCAGGGCCCAGCGTTCGGTGGAGAAGAGCTCCTCGTAGACCTGGTAGGCCAGGCGCGCGTTGGCCAGGCCGGCCTTGCCCTTGAGTGCCTTGGCTTCCTCGGTGCCGATGGCGTTGAGGCGCTTGTCGATTTCGGCATCGACGCGGGAGACGAAGAAGGACGCGACCGAGTGGATCGTGGACAGGTCGTGGCCGTTGTCCTTGGCCTGCTCGAGCCCGGACTGGAAGGCGTTGATCACGGCGCGGTAGCGTTCCAGCGAGAAGATCAGGGTCACGTTGACGCTGATGCCCTCGGCCAGGGTGGCGGTGATGGCCTCGAGGCCTTCGAGGGTGGCCGGGATCTTGATCAGGACGTTGTCCTTGTTGACCTTCTTGTACAGGTGCTTCGCTTCGGCGATGGTGCCTGCGGTGTCCCAGGCCAGGCGGGGGTCGACCTCGATGGAGACGCGGCCGTCGACGCCCTTGGTGGCCGCGGCGACGGGGGCGAACAGGTCGCAGGCGTCGGCGACGTCGGTGGTGGTGATTTCGAAGACGGTCTCTTCGACGGTGGCGCCGGCGGCGGCCTGGGCGGCGATCACGGCGTCGTAGTCGTGGCCGGCGGTGATGGCGGCGTGGAAGATCGACGGGTTGGTGGTGACGCCAACGACGTTCTTCTCTTCGATCAGCTTGCGCAGGGTGCCGGTCTGGAGGCGGCCGCGGGAGAGGTCGTCGAGCCAGATCGAGACGCCGGCGTCGGAGAGCTGCTGGGTGGGGGTAGTCATTTCATAACTCCTGGAAATCATGGGTTCCGGGGGCACAGCGTCCCCCGGAACCGTGGTGGTGGATCAGTTGGTGAGGCCGGCGAGGGATTCCTTCGCGGCGGCGGCGACTGCTTCTGCCGTGATGCCGAATTCCTGGAAGAGGCGCTTGTAGTCCGCGGACGCTCCGAAGTGCTCCAGGGAGATGGAACGGCCGGCGTCGCCGACGAATTCCTTCCAGCCCAGGGCCAGTCCGGCTTCGACCGAGACGCGTGCCTTCACGGCCGGGGGCAGCACGGCGTCGCGGTAGGCGGCGTCCTGCTTGTTGAACCATTCCACGCAGGGCATGGACACCACACGGGTGGGGATGCCCTCGGCCTGCAGCGCTTCGCGGGCGTTGACGGCGAGCTGGACCTCGGAGCCGGTGCCAATCAGGATGACCTGGGCTTCGACGGTGGAGCCGTCCTTCGACGCCTCGGCAAGGACGTAGCCGCCCTTCTCGACGCCGGCGGTGGAGCCGAAGGTGTCGCCGTCGGCCACGCCGGTGCCGCGGGCGTAGGTGGGGATGTTCTGCCGGGTCAGGACGATGCCGGCGGGGTTTTCGTGGTTTTCCAGCATGGCCTTCCAGGCCGCGGCCACCTCGTTCGCATCTCCCGGGCGGACGACGTCCAGGCCCGGGATGGCGCGGAGGGAGGCGAGCTGCTCAACGGGCTGGTGCGTGGGGCCGTCCTCGCCCAGGCCGATCGAGTCGTGCGTCCAGACATACAGCGACGGGACGCCCATGAGGGCGCCGAGCCGGATCGCGGGGCGCTGGTAGTCGGAGAAGATCAGGAACGTTCCGGAGAACGCCCGGGTGCGCCCGTGCAGGGAGATGCCGTTCACGATCGACGCCGCGGCGTGCTCGCGGATGCCGAAGTGCAGGACCCGGCCGTAGGGGTTGCCCTTCCACGCCGCGGTGGACCGGGACGTGGGGATGAATGAGGGCGAGCCCTCGATCGTGGTGTTGTTCGACTCCGCGAGGTCTGCGGAGCCGCCCCAGAGTTCGGGCATGACCGGGCCGATCGCGTTCAGGACCTTCCCGGAGGCGGCCCGGGTGGAGACGTCCTTGCCGGCTTCGAAGACCGGCAGGGCGGCTTCGAAGTCGCCCGGGAGCTTCTTCGCCTCGACGCGTTCCAGCAGTGCAGCGGACTCGGGGTTGCCGGCCTGCCACGCCTCGAACGAGGCCTGCCAGTCGGCGCGGGCGGCCGCGCCGCGGTCCTGGACGGCACGGGCGTGGGCCAGGACGTCCTCGTCGACCTGGAAGGCACGTTCCGGGTCAAAGCCCAGGACCTTCTTCAGGGCTGCGACTTCCTCAGCGCCGAGGGCGGAGCCGTGGATCTTGCCGGTGTTCTGCTTCTTCGGCGCCGGGTACCCGATGATGGTCCGCAGGGAGATGATGGAGGGCTTGCCGGTTTCGGCCTTCGCGGCGAGCAGTGCGGTGTGCAGTTCCTGGACGTCTTCGACGTATTCGCCGGTCCGGGTCCAGTCGACCCGCTGGGTGTGCCAGCCGTAGGCCTCGTAGCGGGCCAGGACGTCCTCGGTGAACGCCACATCGGTGTCGTCCTCGATCGAGATGTGGTTCTCGTCGTAGATCACCACGAGGTTGCCCAGTTCCTGGTGACCGGCGAGTGAGGACGCCTCGGAGGTGACGCCTTCCTGCAGGTCGCCGTCGGAGGCGATCACCCAGACGGTGTGGTCGAACGGGCTCGTGCCGGCGGGAGCGTCGGCGTCGAACAGGCCGCGCATCCGGCGCTGGGAATAGGCGAAGCCGACCGCGGACGCCAGGCCCTGGCCCAGCGGGCCGGTGGTGATCTCCACACCCTTGGTGTGCTTGTACTCCGGGTGGCCCGGGGTCAGCGAGCCCCAGGTCCGCAGCGCCTCCAGGTCCTTCAGTTCCAGGCCGTAGCCGGCGAGGAACAGCTGGATGTACAGGGTCAGGGACGTGTGACCGGGGGACAGGACGAACCGGTCGCGGCCCAGCCAGTCCGGATTCGCCGGGTCGTGGCGCATCAGCTTCTGGAACAACAAATACGCGGCCGGAGCAAGGCTCATCGCCGTCCCCGGGTGGCCGTTTCCGACTTTCTCCACCGCATCCGCGGCCAGCACCCGGACGGTGTCCACTGCGCGCTGGTCCAAGTCAGTCCATGACAGTTCTTGCTCTTCCAAATGTGGCACGAAAACCGGGCCCCTCTCTGTGCTGACGGCCGGCGGTACGCTCTTTTCCCGCCCGGGCACAGTTCGGTGCCCGCTGCGGTTCGTACCAGCCGTTCACCATCGAAACGTTGATCTATCATTCAGACGCAGATGCAGAGCCGCGTGTTCCGGCAAGTGCCTAAATGCGTGCCCGTGTGCGCTGATCTAATGACAGCCTAGTCCCATTCCACTTTGTGGTCAGCGTATATCTCACCAATTGGACCTGATTTCGCTTATATGAATCACCGTCCGCCGCGGGGCCGGTGAGCCGGCGTTAACGCGCCGGAATCATGGCGCGGCATTCGGCGGCCCTCCGGCCCGGAGCTCCACGGTATGATGGGTGGTGGCCTTCGACTGGGGCAAGGACACGGGTGTGCGCCGAGCGCGGAGCCCGGTCTGCAGCACAGTGCGTTGCGAAATCCACCCGGGGCTGCCCAGCCAGACAGAACTGCACAGCCAGACAGAACAGAGTGACTGCCACCGTGAGCACAACTAATACGCCGCTGAACGCCTCCCCGGCCTCGGGAAGAATGGGCTTCGGCCGCAAAGCCAAGGCCTACCTGGCGCTCACGAAACCCCGCGTGATCGAGCTTCTGCTCGTCAGCACGCTGCCCACCATGATCTATGCCGAACGCGGCTTCCCGTCGATCGGCCTGATCCTGGCGACGCTGGTGGGCGGCGCGTTCGCGGCAGGTTCCGCAGGCGCCTTCAACTGTTACATCGACCGCGACATCGACAAGCTCATGCACCGCACGGAGAACCGGCCCCTGGTCACCGGTGAGGTCACACCCCGCGAAGCCCTCATCTTCTCCTGGCTGCTGGGCGCGACGGCGATCGCCATCCTCTGGTTCGGGGCCAACCCGCTCGCCGCGTGGCTCGGACTCGGCGCCATCGTCTTCTACGTGGTCATCTACACCATGATCTTGAAGCGGCGCACGGCCCAGAACATTGTCTGGGGCGGCGCCGCCGGGTGCTTCCCGGTCCTGATCGCCTGGGCCGCCGTCACCAACACCGTCGAGTGGCCCGCCGTCGTGCTGTTCATGGTGATTTTCCTCTGGACGCCGCCGCACTACTGGCCGCTGTCGATGCGCTACGGCGAGGACTACCGCAACGCCAACGTGCCGATGCTGGGCGCCATCGCCGGGGCGAAGGTGGTTTCGGTGCAGGTGGTCCTCTACGCCTGGGCCATGGTGGCGTGTTCGCTGCTGATGATCCCGGCCGGTGGTGCCGGCTGGGTCTACACGGTGACCGCCGTCGGCGCCGGTGCCTGGTTCCTGTACGAGTCGCACGCCCTGTACAACCGCGCCCAGGCCGGCGACGTATCCAACAAGGGGGCCATGAAGGTCTTCCACGGCTCCATCAGCTACCTGACCCTGCTCTTCATTGCCCTGGCGGTCGATCCGTTCGTCGGCTCGGCCATCATGGGCGGCTGATCCCCCGTTCATCTGCCTGACGCTCCCTCACCAGTGGTGGGGGAGCGTCAGCTGTATCAGGGGGACGGTCCTTTTCGGTCCCGGGGTATCCTTACGAACCGGCCAGGCGACACAACCCCAGGGGGAGCCCGTGATCAACCGCAGCGATGTACTTCAGGCACAGAACCGCATCAGTGGCCACGTGCGGCGCACGCCGTTGCTCCGTGGTGGTACCGCTGCCGCCCCGCTCTGGTTCAAATGTGAGTTCCTGCAGCACACGGGCGTCTTCAAGGCACGCGGCGCCTTCAACCGCCAGCTCGCCGCCCGGGAGCGCGGGGAGCTTGACCCGGCCGTCGGTGTGGTGGCGGCGTCGGGCGGCAACGCGGGTTTGGCGAACGCGTACGCCGCCGCGGTCCTCGGTGTGCCGGCGACGGTGTTCGTCCCGGAGAACGCCCCGCGGGTAAAGGTCGAGCGTCTCCTCGCGTACAACGCCACGGTCCGGCAGGCCGGCGCCGAGTACGCGGAGGCTTTCGCGGCCGCAATGCACTACGTGGAAGATACCGGCGCCCTGTTCTGCCATGCGTACGACCAGCTGGAAATTGCGGCAGGCGCGGGCACCCTGGCCGAGGAAATCCTCGAGGACGAGCCCGGCATCGACACGATCGTCGTCGCCGTCGGCGGCGGCGGACTCTATGCGGGCGTGGCGGCAGCTGCCGAGGGCCGGGCCCGCGTCGTCGCGGTCGAGCCCTTCACCATCCCCACGCTGCACGCGGCCCTCGACGCCGGCCGCCCGGTCGATGTGGCCGTTTCGGGCGTCGCCGCGGACTCCCTCGGGGCCAGGCGCGTGGGTGGGATCGCCTTCAGCATCGCCTCACGCGTCCCGCCGACCTCTGTGCTGGTGGACGACGCCGCCATCATCGCGGCCCGGTCACAGTTGTGGGGCGATTACCGGATCCCCGCCGAATACGGGGCTGCGGCTGCGTTCGCGGCGCTCACGTCAGGGGCGTACACACCCGCCGAAGGGGAACGCGTCGCGGTGATCGTCTGCGGGGCGAACACCGATGCCTGCACGCTGGAGGACGACCCTGGCAGCGACTGAATAGCGCCGACTGAACTCTGCCGACTAAGGGGTGCCGCCTGAATAGTGCCGACTAACCGTGCCGGGAAGCGGCGCTGCCGGCCTGCTGCCGGTCCGGAGGGTAGCGGGCCGAATAGTGCTGGTCGAAGCGGGCCCGCGCGATCCGCCCGAGCCGTTCGACAGTGTGCCAGCTGATGACCGCAATGAGCAGGGTCACCACAATGGCCGACACCGCGATGAGCGGCGGCAGATCGGCCGTGGAGCCGCCGTTGAGCCAGAGAATGACGGCGTAGTTCCAGAGGTACGCGGCGTAGGAGACAGTGCCCAGCAGCTGCACCGGGCGCGTCCACTTCGGCATCACCGCGGTTCGGGAGGCGGCCAGTGCGACCAGGACGGCCGCGGCGGCCATGGCCAGCGGGCCGCCAATGAACATGAAGGCCGGCGTTTCGTTGGCCTTCGGGAAGTAGATCAGCGCGGCCAGGACGGCGACGGAACCGAGCAGGGCCGCGCGCCTGAGCCAGCGGCCGGTGAACCAGTTGAACACATGGACCCTGTACAACCGCAAGGCCGAACCGATGATCAGGCCCAGGCCCCACGTGGTCGGCAGCGCGTAAACCAGGGAGTGAAGTTGCGGGGCCAGGGTCACCATTGCCAGCACACTGGCCGACATGAGGAACAGTGCGACGGCGGCGGACCAGCCAATCAGCCGTCCCTGGCGGTTGCGCCGCAGGGCGAGCACCAGCAGCGCGGGCCAGATCAGGTAGAACTGTTCTTCCACCGCCAGCGTCCAGAGCGGTCCGACCGCCATGCTGACGTCGAACGGCAGGGGGAGGTCTTTGAGGTAGCCAAGACCGGCGAGGACTGTGTAGCCCACGATTCCCTTGGACCGGTCACCGAGGACGTCGGTGGCCAATTCGACGATCGCGTATACGCCCAGGAGGGAAACCAGTGCCGGCACCAGCCGGAAGGCCCTGTGCGCATAGAAGCGTCCGTAGCGAATCTTTCGGTGCCGTTCGATATCGCCGACCAGCACGTTGGTGATCAGGTATCCGCTCAGTACGAAGAAGGCAATGACACCCACGATGCCGGCGCCCTGGAATATGCCGGGCCAGGAATGTCCGAGCAGGACAGCGCCCACGGCGGCACCGCGAAGAACGTCCAGGCCATCCAGCCGTGGGCGCTTTGCAGTATGTTGGACCGTCTGTGCGGGCCTTTCGCCGACTAGTAACGCCACATATCCTCCGGTGCCTCTGTCTGGCCGGTTCCGATTCCAGCTGCATCAAGGCAAAACCGCGCCGTCCGTATATTCATGGATGCGATTGCGGCGCCGGTTCTGCGCCCTATTCAAGTATTCCCGCCTTGGCTGGACGAAACCTGACGCCGGTTCTGCGGCTGCCCGGTTCTGCAGCTGCCCGGCTCTGCGGTTGGTTGTTGGGCGGGCCCGAAAAGGGGCCACACCTTCCAGCATTCCGAAATCTTTCCTGTTTGGACAAGTGACCGGCCGGTAACTGGGCGTCGAGGGGCGACGCCTCTAGGCCTCTTTAGAGATTGTGGGCCACCAGCTCCAGCCCGATTACCAGCAGGCTCAACACGACTTCGGCGAACATGATGGCGGCCTTGTGACGGAGCGGGATCTCGAGGCGGCGGATCGCGAGGAACCCGACGATGCCGAGCGAAACAACCAGAACAGCGACTGCCCACCCGAGGGCAACGGCCGTCGACCACAGACCGAGGCCGGCTGCGGTGAGGAGGAGCAGCGGGGTGACCAGGACGCCGAGGCCGCCCGCGCTGACCGTGATCATGTGGTGCAGCTCGTCACCGGTGGGAAGCTTCGAATGAACAGTCAGGTGGCTCAGGAGGTCGGCGACGAAAATCCCCAGCAGGGAGCCGATCACCACGATGCTGAGCGTCGCCGCCGCTGCCAGCGGCGTGGTCTCGTCCGCGTGACTCCGAAGCGCCAACACCACGGCCAGGCTCGTGAAGATGATGTAGACGCGTTCTTTGAGGATCGCCGCGCGTTGGCGGGCTGAGGGTGAAGCAGGCACGGTCGGTTCTGTCGCTTGCATCAGAGAAAGCCTTCCGGTCAGCGTCACGGGAACGAACGAGGAAAGCCCACGGCCGCGACGATCCATATCCATGCCATCCCATAGTCCACCCGGAAATCCCGTCAAGGCCAGCCCCCGGGAGGTGAATGCGGTCCTGGTCATTGTTGCCGCAACGACCGCACGAGTGCCCAGACAGCAACAGACAGCAAACGCGGGGCCACTTACGGCCCGTCCGGACGTCTCAAAGTCAATTGGTCGTTGCAACAACGGGGTTTAGGCCGCGGCGGCGATGAGGTGGCGCATGCGTTGTTTGGGGGTTTCGAGGTTCAGCGTGGGGCGGGGCCGGTTGTTGAGCTTGTCGGCGATTGCCTCGAGGTCCTCGGCGGTGA